>DASVNF010000127.1:0-5540 GCA_036384015.1 Burkholderiales bacterium | reverse complement strand
ATGCGCGATAATCTCACTCGAAGCTGGCCGGGCAATCGCTGTGCAATTCGCTTGCGCAGAGGAAAGTCCGGGCTCCGCAGAGCAGGATGCCGGCTAACTGCCGGACGTTGTGAAGCGATGGAAAGTGGCACAGAGAACAGTCTGCCCAAGCCTCAGCAATGAGGACGGCGATGGTGAAACGGTGAGCGTCTTCCAAGACGCTGGCAGCTCGCAAGGTTGCTGGGTAAGAGCCCACCGCGGACGTGGTAACACGGACGGCACGCCAAACCCCATCCGGAGCAAGACCAAATAGGGGGGCGATAGCGTGGCTCGCGCTGTCCCCGGGTAGGTCGCTCGAGCCGCCAGGCGACTGGCGGCCCAGATGAATGATTGCCGGGATTTCGAAAGAGGTCCCACAGAACCCGGCTTACAGGCCAGCTTCGCTTTTCCTTGTATTCCTGTCAGGAAACACAGTCCGATCACGCTGAAGCCCCAGCCTTGTTTCTAGAAAATACATGAATTACTTCCTTTAATATAATAATTTATATGGATTATTTTATATTTCTCCGGTGTTTATGAAGAGATAACTCTAAGTCTTTGTCATCACTAGAAAAAATGGTGGGTCGCGCTTGACCTGCCTTTTTTTTTCTACTAGAGTGGGGAAAAGTAGGTTTTAGTGGGAAAACATGGACAACTCTACCCCTCTGGCCGAATAAGAAATGTTTCAGGGAGCTACCGCGCTGAGTCTTGACGCGAAGGGTCGCCTTGCGGTGCCTACGCGGCATCGGGACGAGCTTCAGTCAGGGATTGGAGGTAAGCAAGTGCTTACCGCCCATCCCCATCGCTGTTTGCTGCTTTACCCAGCGCCAGCTTGGGAGCCGATCCGCTCCCGAATCATGAGTTTCTCCAGCTTCGATGCGCAGGCGAGTTTGTGGAAGCGGCTGCTCGTCGGTTTTGCCGAGGAAGTGGAACTCGACGGCGCGGGCCGCCTGCTCGTTTCGCCGGAACTGCGCAAGTTCGCCGGGCTGGAGAGACAGGCAATGATGGTCGGACAGGGCAGCCATTTCGAAATCTGGAGTCAGGAAGCCTGGGAGAAACAGCTGGAACAACTGGCGGCGAGTACCGACAAGTTGCCGCCCGGGATGGAGAACTTTGCCCTTTGAGTTTGAGCGGAGCGCGTCATGAATCCGCATCAAACGGTCCTGCTTGAGGCGGCGGTCGAGGCGCTGATCGTCAAGCCGGAGGGAATTTACGTGGACGCGACGTTTGGTCGCGGCGGCCACAGCCGCGAAATTCTGGCGCGGCTGGGGGCTGGCGGGCGGGTGATCGCGCTGGATCGCGATCCGCAGGCCGTTGCCGCCGCCGCGCAAATGTCCGATCCCCGCTTTGCCATTGTGCATGCCGGGTTCGGCGGATTGGGGAATGTGCTGCAGCGAATGGGAGTAGGGCGCGTGAACGGGGTGCTGTTCGACCTCGGGGTTTCTTCGCCCCAGTTCGACCAGGCTGAAAGGGGATTCAGCTTTCGCTTAGACGGGCCGCTTGACATGCGAATGGACACGAGCCGGGGACCGACCGCAGCGCAGTGGCTCGAACAGGCTTCTGAACAAGAAATCGGGGAGGTCATCAGACGCTATGGCGAAGAACGGTTTGCTAAACAGATTGCAAGAGCGATTGTTGCGGCTCGATCGGGCGGGCCTGTCGACCGCACACGGCAACTTGCCCAGATCGTGGCAAAAGCCGTTCCCTCGCGCGAGCCATCTCAGGACCCGGCGACGCGCACCTTCCAAGCTCTACGGATTCACGTCAATCAGGAGCTTGAAGAGTTGGCGGTAGCGCTCCCCCAGTGCGTGGAAATCCTCGATGATGGCGGGCGGCTGGTCGTCATCAGCTTCCATTCGCTCGAAGACCGCATCGTCAAGCAATTCATGCGCGCGCAGGCGCAACCCGGAAGCCTTCCGGTGCGCCTGCCGCTTCGCGCCGACCAGCTGCCCAAGCCGCGCCTGCGGCTCGTCGGCAAGCCGGTTTTTCCTGCAGACGACGAAATTGCGTCGAATCCGCGCTCGCGCAGCGCGGTCATGCGTGTCGCGGAAAGGGTGGCGGCATGAGCAGGAAGCAGGGTCTGCCGGAGCGCGGAAGAGGGGCCCCATGCATTTATGGGGATCTGACCGCGAAGGCAGACATGGGCGGCCGGCAGCCCCACGCGTCCGTCTCGGGTCGCATCCCCATCAAAAGCGATGTGGGCCCTGCTCCACCTCATCGGCCGCCCCATTTTCTTATGGGGATGCGCCCGTCCGCGATTGCCGCCGGACACCGACAGCTTGCCGCCAGCATGCCGATGGTGGTTAAAGAGGTGGCGGCATGATCCGGCTCAACCTGGCGCTGGCCGGCATTCTCGTCATCTGCGCGCTGATGCTCGTGACCTCCCAGCACAAGTCCCGCAAGCTCTTCGTGGAACTCCAGAGGCAACAGGAGATCGCCAAGCAGTTCGAAGTCGAGTACGGCCAGTTGCAGCTTGAACAGAGCACCTGGGCAATGCATTCGCGGGTAGAGAAAATCGCGGCAAACAATCTGCAGATGCGTGTGCCCCCGGCCACGCGACTGCATCTCGTTCCTCCCCCTCCCGCGCCGTCCAAACCATGAGAGTCGCGTTGAACCCAGCCTTGTCGGTGCGCCTGCCCGTATGGCGGGCGCGGCTTCTGATGTTGCTGGTTTTCAGCGCATTCATGGTATTGGCGGCGCGGGCTCTTTATTTGCAGGGACTGCACAACGATTTTCTGCAGCAAAAGGGCGAGACGCGCTACGCGCGCGTGGTCGAGATGTCCGCGCACCGCGGAATGGTGACCGATCGTTCCGGAGAACCGTTGGCGCTGAGTACGCCGGTGGAATCGGTCTGGGCATCGCCGGCGGGCATCGAATTGACAACGGAGCAGCGCGCCAGGCTGGCGCGCGTGCTGGGCATGGAGCCAGGCGAAATCAAAAGACGCCTCGCCAAGAGCCAGCGTGAATTCGTCTACCTGAAGCGGCAGCTTCCCCCGGAACAGGCGGCGAAAGTCGTGCAACTGAACCTGCCTGGAATTTTCCTGCAACGCGAATACCGCCGCTATTACCCGGCGGCTGAAGTCGCGGCGCACATCGTCGGCGTCACCGGAATGGATGACAACGGCCAGGAAGGCATCGAGCTTGCCTACCAGGATTGGCTGGCCGGCAAGCCGGGCAGCCGCCGCGTGATCAAGGACCGGCTGGGGCGGGTGATCGAAGACGTGGAAAGCATTCGCGCACCCCAGCAGGGACGGGAACTCGCGCTCTCCATCGACCAGCGCGTGCAGTATCTGGCGTTCAGGGAACTGAAGGCGGCCATCGCCGAGCATCAGGCAAAGGCCGGAAGCATCGTGGTGTTGGACGTGACGTCAGGTGAAGTGCTCGCCCTGGCCAACTGGCCCAGCTACAACCCGAACAATCGCGACACGCTGAAGGCGGGGCGCACGCGCAATCGTGCCGTTGTCGATTTGTTCGAGCCCGGCTCCACATTGAAACCCTTCACGGTGGCGGCCGCGCTCGAAGCCGGCGTGTTCCGGCCGGGCAGCCCCATCGATACCGAAGGTGGCCGCTACGCGGTGGGCAATCGCATTATTCGCGATGCGCATCCGGAGGGCATTCTCACGGTTTCGCAGGTGATCCAGAAATCCTCCAATGTCGGCTCCGCAAAAATGGCGCTGGCGCTGGCGCCGCTAAAGATGTGGACCCTCTTTTCAGACGTCGGATTCGGCGCGTTGTCCAAGGTCGGATTTCCAGGCGAGGCATCGGGACGGCTGCGTGCCTACCAGAGCTGGAAGCCTATCGAGCAGGCAACAATGTCGTACGGTCACGGCATTTCCGTCAGCCTGTTGCAGCTGGCCCGCGCCTATTCGGTATTTGCGACCGACGGCGAATTGAAGCCCCTCACCCTGGTCCGCCGTGAAGAGCCGGTCGAAGGCAAGCGCGTGGTTTCTGCGATGACCGCGCAGGCCGTGCGCAAGATGCTCGAAACGGTGACCCAGCCAGGCGGCACGGCCACCCGTGCCCAGGTGGCAGGATTTCGCGTGGCCGGCAAGACCGGCACTGCGCACAAGCTCGAAGGCGGGGGCTATGCCGCGGATCGCTATATCTCCTCCTTCGTCGGGTTCGCGCCCGTGTCGCAGCCGCGCATCGTCATTGCCGTCATGATCGACGAGCCCGGCGGCAAGCATTACTACGGCGGAGAAGTGGCGGCGCCGGTTTTCAGCAACGTGATGGCCGGCGCACTGCGCCTGCTCGGCGTCTCGCCCGACGCATCGCTCGACAATGTAATTCCCCCCGAGTCCGCGCCTCTGGTCAGGGAGGAAGTGTGAACAGGACCGCGCATTCCCCCTCCGGCGGCGCTACGAACAGCGCAGCGGAGCTTCTGGGGAAGCTCGGTGTGCGCGTCAGGGGACTCGTGCTGGACAGCCGCAAGGTCGGGATGGGCGACCTGTTTCTCGCTTTTCCCGGTGAACACGCGGACGGGCGCAGCTTCATTCCGCAGGCGATCGCAAACGGGGCCGCCGCCGTGTTGTGGGAAAGCCGGGACTATGAGTGGAAGCGTGAATGGCGCGTCCCGAACCTCGGGGTTCCCGGTCTGCGCGAGCATCTGGGAGCCCTTGCCGACGAGTTTTACGGCCATCCTTCGCGCGATTTGTGGATGACCGGCGTCACCGGAACCAATGGCAAGACCTCCTGCTCGCACTGGATTGCGCAATGTTTCTCGCGCCTCGGACGCAAGTCGGGGGTGATTGGCACGATCGGGAGCGGCTTCCCCGGTGCGTTGCAGGCGGCGGCCAATACCACTCCGGATGCAATCGCGCTCCACGGACAGCTTGCCGCATTTGTGGCAGACGGCGCCAAGGCGTGCGCCATGGAAGTCTCGTCTCACGGCATCGAGCAGGGTCGGGTCAATGGCGTCGAATTCGACGTCGCGCTGTTCACCAACCTTTCCCGCGATCATCTCGACTATCACAAGACCATGGAGGACTACGCCGCGGCCAAAGCGAAGCTCTTCCGCTGGCCGCAACTGAAACACGCGGTAGTGAACATGGACGACAGCTTCGGACGCGAACTGGCCAGTGTGATCGACCGCTCGCAGGTCAACGTGCTCGGCTACGGCCTGGGCCGCGGCGAGATCGCCGGGCACAGGCTCGACCTGTCCACGCGCGGACTGACACTGGAGATCGAAACACCGTGGGGCGCAGCCCAGCTCAGGAGCCCCATGCTCGGCGCCTTCAACGCGTCGAATCTTCTCGGTGTGCTTGGCGTCCTGATGAGTTCCGATGTCGCGCTGCAGGACGCGGTGGGGGCGCTGGAGCGGGTGCAGGCGGTTCCCGGAAGAATGCAGATGGTGCGTGAGGCAGGCGCTCCGCTCGTGGTGGTCGACTACGCCCACACCCCGGACGCACTGGAAAAGGCGCTGGAATCGTTGCGAGCGCTGCTCTCGCCAGACGCGAAGCTGTATTGCGTGTTCGGCTGCGGCGGCGACCGCGATCCCGGCAAGCGGCCCCTCATGGGCGAAG
>DASVNF010000126.1:0-11944 GCA_036384015.1 Burkholderiales bacterium | reverse complement strand
AGACACATGCCATTGTTTAAACGATCTATTCCCATCGCGCTGGCCGTCCTGGCCATCCTCCCCCTCGGCGCCGCGGCCGAAACCGAAATGTTCGCCCCCGACCGCGTCGGCAACTGGTACCTCGGCGGAGGCTTCGGCGGCTTCAGTCAGGAAGACAATGCCCAGGTCTCCAATGCCGACGGCCAGTTCGGCCTCGCGTTCAGCGGGGGGTACCGTCTGACACCCAATGTCGCACTGGAAATCGACGGCTTGTTCTCCCACCAGGAATTCGATACCCCGCCGTTCGCCGGCGGTTCGCGCAAGTCGGATCTCTTCACCAATGGCGTCGGCGGCATAGTCAAGCTCATCCTGCCGATCAACAAGGTCGAGCTTTATGTCGGTGGCGGACTGGGTGCCTACACCAGCCGCGTGGAAATCGACGGCACGTTTTTGGAGGATACTGAAGACGACATCGACATCGGCTACCAATTGCTGGCGGGTGCGGATTTTTACGTATCGCGCCGCATTTCTGTCGGCTTCGAGTACCGCAAGTTCAAGCTCGACGCGGATTTCGGCAGTACTCTGCCCGGCGGCAAGATCGATGCCGGTGGCGATTTCCTGTTCGCGACCGTGCGCGGCCACTTCTGACCGCCGGGGATCCGGGGCGAGTTTTTTTGGTAGCCTTCGCGGCTCGTCCCCTGATCCCGCACCTCCCGGACATGCCCAGACAGTTTGTTCACCCCGAGTACCTCGCCGGCACCGGCTGGCTGGCGTCCCATCTCGACGATCCGCAGGTGCGCGTGGTGGACTGCACGACGCACTTGCCGCCGAAGCCGGATTATTCGCTCTATGACGTGGTCCCCGGCCGCGAGGATTTCGACCAGGCGCATATCCCGGGCGCGGTTTTCCTGGATATCGAACACGACGTTTCCGAACCGGACCCGCGGCTGCATTTCATGCTTCCCGATACGGCGAGATTCGCAGCGGCCATGGAGCGGCTGGGAATCTCCGACGATACGCGCGTCATCGCATACTCCACCGCCAACCACTGGTGGGCCACCCGTCTGTGGTGGATGCTGCGGGTGTTCGGCCACGACAATGCGGCGGTGCTCGACGGCGGCTTCCAGAAATGGAAGGCCGAGAACCGGCCGACCGAAAGCGGAGCGGCGCGCCCACGCCCTAGAGGCCGTTTTACTTCACGGGCGCCGAAGCGCGAACTGGTGGCCGGCAAGGACGATGTACTCGCTGCCATCGCAACCGACGACAGCTGCACCATTAACGCCCTGCGGGCGGAACAACATGCGGGCAAAGCCGGCGTGCACTACGGGCGCCGCGGCCACATCAAGGGGAGCATCAACATTCCGTCGGTGGAGCATCTGAACCCCGACAATACGTTTCGTGACGCGGAAGCATTGCGGGGAATGTTTGCCTCGGTGCTGCAAACCCCGAAGATCCTCACCTATTGCGGCGGCGGCATTGCCGCCACCAGCGTGGCCCTGGTCCTGGCGATGCTGGGCCGGGATGACGTGAAAGTGTATGACGCATCGCTCACCGAATGGGCGGCCGATCCCACGCTGCCCATGGAACTCTAAGGAGAAGACGCAGTGTTCAAACAGTTCAAAGTCAATGCAAAGGACTTCGACGGACCGGTGCTGGTGACAGGCGCGGGAGGATGCATCGGCAGCTGGGTGCTGACGCTGCTCTCCGACGCCGGGGTGCCGGTGACCGCGATGGACCTGACCGATGACAAGCGCCGGCCGAAACTGCTGATGGCCGAGTCGGAACTGTCGCAAGTGCCCTGGTTCACCGGAGACATCGGAAACTCCGCAGCAGTCATGGACGCTGTCGAAAAAAGCGGCGCGAAGGCCATCATCCACCTCGCGGCGCTGCAGGTGCCGTTCTGCAAGGCGGACCCGATCGCCGGTGCACTGGTAAACGTGGTCGGCACCGTCAACATCTTCGAAGCGGCACGCAAGCTGGGCATCAAGCGCGTGGCGTACGCCAGTTCGATTGCCGCCCATGGCGTATTCGATCCCAAGACCCTGGCCACGCTGTATGGCGCCTACAAATTCTGTAATGAGCAGACTGCCCGGGTCTACGCCCAGGACTGGCAGATTCCCAGCGTCGGCCTGCGCCCTGGGGTTGTTTACGGCATCGGCCGCGACCAGGGCATGACCTCGAAGACCACGGTGGCGATCCTGGCTGCCGCAGCGGGAAAGCCCTACACCATCCCTTTCCGTGGCCCGGTTTCGTGGCTGCATGCCGGCGAAGTGGCCAGCGCGTTCATTCGTGCGGTGTCGAAGGTACGCAGCGGCGCCGAAGTATTCGATATCAACGGTGCAGCCTCGACTGTGGAACAATCCATTGAAATTCTTAAGAAATTGGTCCCCGGCGCGGTAATCGAAATATCAGGCGATGCGCTGCCGTTTCCGATGGCCCTATCCGACCAGCCGGTGCGCAATTACCTGGGCGACTACGGCGCGATTCCCGTCGAGGAAGGCATCCGCCAGACGTATGAAGTCTTCCAGTCGCTGCTCGCGAAGGGTCTTGTCAGCGCTAACAGCGTTTCCTGACGCCGCACCAGCGGTCCTTGCATGCCGCAATCCTTCTTACGAAAGTGAAACTTCGTAAGAATGCGCTGTGTAATTAGCAGGTTATGACGCATTGCGAATTGACGCCCGGAACCGGAATGGGCACACTTCGCTCGCGCCGTATCGCAGGCACCTGAACAAGTCGCGGGGACAGACAAAAAACCCGGTCCTTGGGTAGGGGACGGACAATACCAGGCGGTGCATGTAAGCACGAGACCGACCACCAAAAAAACGGAGGAATTCAAGTATGAAGAAGTCAGGCATCCTCGCCGCGCTGTTGGGCTTGATGATCATCGCGAGCTCGAACGTGGCATTCGCACAAAAACTGTATTGGACCACCAGCGGCATGTTCGGCCCCTTCGACATCCGCGGCCTGATCCCCGCTCTCCCCGCCGACAAGTCCCGCGACATCACCATCCCGGTGAGCATGTGGGTTCTGGATCACCCGAAGGGCCTGGTCCTGTTCGACACGGGCAATAACGTGGCGATCTCCGACGGCGCCGACAACTGCAAGAAGTACTGGGCACCCGGCAATTGCGATTTCCTGAAGCCGACCCAGACCCGCGCCGACGTCATCGACTCCCAGTTGAAGAAGCTGGGCTATTCGGTCGACAAGGTGAAGGTCGTCGTCACTTCGCACACCCACCTGGACCACGGCGGCAACATCGAAATGTTCCCGAACGCCATCCACGTCATCCAGAAGAAGGAGCTCTATCAAGGCTGGTGGCCCGAGAAGTTCCAGGGCCGCACCTCGCCCGGCAGCTTCGTGATGGCCGACCTGGACAACGCACGTGAGTTCAACTACCTGGAACTGAACGGCGACTACGACCTGTTCGGCGACGGCAGCGTCTGGATTCTCAGCACGCCGGGACACACGCAAGGCCACCAATCGATGAAGGTCAAGCTGCCGCAATCGGGCACGATCATCATCTCGCAGGACGCCATCTGGATGCAGGAAAACCTGGACGGCTATCCCGCAGGCCTGAACTACAGCGTGCAGGACTACACCAACTCCGTGAACCGACTGAAGGGCATGCGCGACCTCGAAGGCGCGCAGATTTTCATGGCGCACGACGGTGCCCAGTACAAGGACAAGGGCGCCAAGTGGTATAAGTAAGCACCGCTCGGTCCTTTACGAAGAAAAGCCCCCCGGAAGCGGGGGGTTTTTTTTGTCCCTTATCTCACGGTAGTCCACTGCAATGATTGCTCTCGAATCCGTCTCCAAGCGCTACGGCTCCAAAACGATCATCCATGACATCTCCTTCAGCGTGGAGAAGGGCGAGATCGTCGGATTCCTCGGCCCCAATGGCGCGGGCAAGACGACCACCATGCGCATGATTGCCGGCTTCACGACCGCAACGTCGGGTCGCGTGACAGTGGCAGGCTACGACATGGCTTCGCAAAATGGCGAGGCGGCGAAAAAGCTCGGATACCTGCCGGAACATCCGCCGCTCTACGACGTGCTCGAGGTTTCGGCGTACCTGCGCTTCGTAGCGAAGGTCAAACGGGTGCCCCGCTCGGCCATTCAACGCGACCTCGATCGCGTGATCCAGGCGTGCAGGCTCGAAGCCGTCGTCAACAAGGAGATCTACAAGCTCTCCAAGGGTTACCGCCAGCGGGTCGGACTCGCACAGGCCCTGCTGGGCGATCCGGAGGTGCTGCTGCTCGACGAACCGACGGCCGGGCTCGACCCGGGCCAGATCCAGGAAACACGCGAAGTCATCCGTTCCTTCGGCGAGAACCACGCAGTGCTGCTGAGCACGCACATCCTTCCTGAAGTGACGCTGATCTGCCGCCGTGTAGCGATCATCAACCATGGGCGCCTGCTGGCAATTGATTCACCGAACGGGCTGCAGCAAGCCTCCGAAAAAACCAACCAGGTTTCCCTGCTGGTCTCCGGCCAGGCGGATGCAATCCGCGATGCGATCCTTTCCGTCGACGGTGTGAATAGCGTGCAGATCCGTCCCAATGGGACACGCGGCGAACTGCTCTCGGTCGATTGCCAGGTGGACGTGCGCGACGGCGTGGAAGCGTCGATCGCCCGCGCAGTGGCTGCCCGCTGGTCGCTGCACCGCCTCGAGCGCCAGCAGCCGACGCTGGAGAACATCTTCCTGCGTTACGTGGGGGAGAACGCAAAGACGGGTGAAGCCGCATGAACCACCTGGCGAGGGGCCCCGTTTTCACGGGGTTCGACAACAAGGCGATTGCGGCCGGACGCCGACGCGGCCAGGCATGCATCAGCAATACAGCAATGGAGGCGGACCGATGAACGGACTGCTTGCGGTATACCAGAAGGAACTGTCGACTTATTTCCGCTCCCCGATCGCCTACTTCGTGATCGCGGTTTTCCTGCTCGGCACCGGTTATTTTTTCGTCTACAACATTTTCCTGACCGGCATCGGCACCATGGACCAGACGTTCCAGAACATGGGCATCCTGCTGTTGACGCTCGTCCCGATCCTCACCATGCGCCTCTTCTCCGGGGAATACACCGGACGAACCATGGAGCTGCTGTCCACGCTGCCGCTGCAGCCCTGGCAGATCGTGCTCGGGAAATATTTCGGGGCGGCAACCATTCTCGTCATCATGACCCTTGCCACATGCATCAACCTCATCCCCCTGTTCCTGTACGGCAATCCGGAGGCGACCACGATCCTGGCAGGCTACATCGGGTTCCTGCTGCTCGGTTTGACCTGCGTGGCGATCGGCCAGTTTTTTTCCTCCCTCACGCAGAACCAGATTGTCGCCGCACTCATCACCGTGCCGGTGTTGCTGGCTTTCTGGTTCGTCGGCCACCTGCAGGGATTCCAGGGTTCCCAGGCCATGCGCTCGCTGTTCGGACACCTGTCGTTCGCGATGCATTTCGGCGACTTCATCCGCGGGCTGATCCGCTCGGAAGCCGTCGTGTTCTACCTGGTCGTCAGCGCAATCGCGCTGACCCTCAACACCAGCTACCTGCAGTGGCGGCGCTGATATGAACCAATCATCCCGATCCGGCCTGATCCTCCTCGCAGGCGTCGTTCTACTGATCGCGACCGGTGTCGCCAATGCCGTCTTCATTGACGCAAGGCTGGTGGTCTACCTCCTCGGCATTGCCGGGATCGTCCTTTGTGGATGGGGCGCCTTCGGCTCGCGCGCAGGCATCGGGGAACTGGTACGCCAGCGGCGCGGCGAGGTTGCGCTCTATACCATCGGACTCGTAGGCGTCCTCATCATGGCAGCCTGGCTGTCCGCGCGCTTCCCGGTCCGGTTCGACATGACGGAGAACCGCCAGTTCTCGCTCTCGCCCGCCACGGAGGCCATGCTGGACCGGCTCGAAAAACCGGTGCACATCGTCTTCTTCAACGACCGGATGATGCGGGAGACGATCGAGATCTACGAGCAGATGGCGCGCCGCACCGACAAGCTCACCGTCGAATTTTTCGATCCGATGCTCAATCCCGCCCAGGCCCGCATGCGCGGCGTCGAGTTCGCCGGGACCGCGATATTCGAGAGCGAGGGCCGCAAGCTCACGGTGAACGGCCCCTCCGAAACCGACATTGCCAATGGCATCCTGCGCATCTCCCAGGGCGTGCAGCAGACTGTCTGCTTCCTTGAAGGCCATGGAGAGCCTGACCCTTTCAGCCTGGAGTCGCACGACCACACGGAAGGCAACGCCGGCCATAGCCACGGACTCGGTTCGAAACTGGTGTTGCACGAGCGGCACGGTATCGCGAAGGCGCGCCATGGCCTGGAAGCGATGAACTACGTGGTGGAGAAGGTATCGCTCCTGCAAGGCACGAACAACCTGGCAAAGTGCGCCGTGCTCGTCGTCGCCGGACCGAAGATCCCGCTGCTGCCGGCCGAGGTGAAGGCGATCGACAAGTACCTCGTCGACGGCGGCAATGCGCTGTTCATGCTCGATCCGTTCATTCGCTCCGGCGTCGAACCCGTGCTCCTGCAATACGGCATCATTCCCGATGAGGACATCGTGCTCGACGAGGCCAGCCATTTCTGGGCCGACATTTCCGCCCCCGCCGTCACGGACTACAACCGGCACGAAGTCACGCGCGAACTGCCCCTGACCTTCTTTCCCGGTGTGCGCTCCCTTTCCCCCACGGCGGAACGCGTACCTGGCACCGACGTAAGGCCGGTGATCAATTCCTCGAGAAAGAGCTATGGCGGCACCGATCGTGACCGCGCAAATTTCGACCCCAAGACGAGCAAGCCGGGACCATTGACGCTGATGGTGACTGCCAACCGGCGGCCAAATTTCGTGGAATCGACCGAGGCCGTGGTGCGACGCCTTCGCGACGGCAATCCGCAGGCCCAGGCAGAAGCTCGCAAGGAAGACGCCGATAAAGCGAAGAACGTCTCGCGCATCGCAGTCATCGGCGATTCCGATTTCGCCACGAATTCGTTCTTCCATATCCTGGGCAATGGCACCCTGTTCCTGAACACCGTGAACTTCCTCGCGGCCAAGGAGAACCTGATCGGGCTCGAACCGAGGACATATGACCTGCCACACGTGAACCTGACGAATACCCAGATGAACGGGACGTTCTTCCTGTCGATCGTGTTCATCCCCGCGCTCATGGCGGTGATCGGACTCATCGTCTGGTGGAGGCAACGGTGAAAATAAGCCGCCGCGTCGTCGCCGTCTGGCTGGCATTGGCGATCCTGGCGGGCACCGTCATAGTCGTCGAAGTCAAGGATCGCGCCGCCACCGGGGACGCGGAACAGGAAGAACGTGACCAGCGCATGCTCCTGCCCGTGTCCATTTTCGACATCGGCGCGGTCGAAATCCTGAGCAAGGGGACATTGCACCGGTTCGAGCGCGATGCGACGGGCAAATGGTTCTATCATGGCGTGCATGCCGAGGCACAGGCGCAGCATGAGCACATCGTCGATCCGGCCGCGGCCGAGCGGATAGAGAAGGCCTTGATCGGCTTCGGCCGGACCCGCAAGGAGCGCGATTTCCCGCTCAATGTCCAGGCGGACGAATTTGGCGTCACCCGCCCCGAAATTTTCATCATGACCTACCTGCCGAAATCCACGCAACCATTGTCGCGCTACGCGGTTGGGGTCGTCGCACCCGATCGCCTGAGCCGCTATATCCTGCAGGTGGGCAGTTCAACCGTGTTTACCATCCCCGAATATCAGATCGACAATTTGCTCCAGCTGATCGCCAGCTTCGAGACGGGATCGGGGCTGGCCCCCCTCCCTGTTCCACGCTGAAGTGGGTGCAAGGCACCAGGCTCGCACATATGATGTGGCTCCCTGAACGGCGGCAATTGGCCCTGCAATGATCCGCATCGCCCTGTTCGCCCTTTTCACGATACTCTCGTCGTGCGCCCTGGCACATAGCGGTGGCACCACCGGTGTCGCCACTGTCACCGTCAGCGGTGAATCGGTGCGCTTCCACCTTACGCTTCCAGACGTCCCCCCGGGCGTCCTTGCAGAGCAAATGCGCCTTGGGCGCCCCGACGTGTCGCCCGACTATGCCCCGCTGATCCAGGCCATCAGCGAAAAAATCCGTATTGAAAGCGACGGCAAGGCCTGCGCTGCATCGGAAGGCCAGGTCGTACCGCCGTCAGCCGGGGCGGTAAACCTGTCCGGCACCGTGACGTTCAAATGCCCGACAGCGCCGGGCGAACTGCGGATCCGTGACGACCTGCCTGATGTGCTCGGCGCCGACCATCACACCATCGCCCTGATTGTCTGGACCGGCGGCAGCCATTCCGTCGCCTTCGGCGCGGAGATGCGCGATGCCAAGGCAACGATCGGAAAAAGTAGCGGCGCCCAGGGGGCTGGCAGTTTCTTCGTCCTGGGGATCGGACACATTCTCACCGGTTACGACCACCTGCTGTTCCTGCTGGTGTTGATCCTGCGTGGCGGCGGGTTGCTACAGCTGTTGAAGATCGTAACGGCCTTTACGGTTGCGCATACAGTCACGCTCGGCCTGGCGGTATTCGATGTCGTGGTCCTGCCGGGCACTCTGGTCGAAGCCGTCATTGCGCTTTCCATCGCGTACGTGGCGGCAGAGAACCTGTTTCCGAAATACGCGATCTCGCGCCGCTGGACGGTCAGTTTCCTGTTCGGGCTGGTGCACGGTTTCGGCTTTTCCTCGGTACTCAAGGAAATCGGCCTGCCGAAGGACAACCTGCTTCTATCGCTCCTGAATTTCAACCTCGGGGTCGAGGTCGGCCAGGCCGCGGTCGTGCTCCTGCTGGTCCCGATCCTGATGCGCATTCGCCAGCGATCCTGGGAACCGAAGCTGGTCATGGGACTATCGGCGATCGTCCTGGTCGTGGGTCTCGTCCTGTTCGTGGAACGAGTCATCGTCCGATCCGCCTGATCTTTCGCAGCCCGTATTGCCGCCACTGGAAGTCGTGGCAACGGGCATCTTCCAGCGCCCGCCCCTCAGCGCTGCACCGTCAAAACCGTAAATCCCTCCCCGATCAGCTCGCGTCCGATCGCGCCCTTCAAGCCCGAGTCGCGCAACAGTTTTTCCTGCTCCTCGCGCGTCGGAATGACGTTGCCCCAGATCAGTTCCTCGAATCCGGTTTGCAACGGGAAGCGGAACTCGGCGCGGCGCGCTTCCTCGAGGGTCGTCGGGTAAGTCTCGTCGATGATCACCATCCAGCCGCCGGCTTTGAGCGTGCGGGCGGCGGCACCGACCACCGCGGGACGGATCGTGGGCGCGATTTCGTGCAGCACCTCGATCATCACCACGGCATCGAATGCGCCAGCGGCATCATCGACCTTCTCCTTGTGCACGGCGACGCGTCCGCTGAGTTGGGCCTTGGCGATTTTCTCCCGGGCCAATGCCAGGCTCTCGTCGTCTATGTCGACACCGGCGATGCGCGCGTTCGGAAAGGCCTTGGCCGCCTGCAGCAGGAAATTCCCGGTGCCGCAGCCGATTTCAAGAATCGCACCGCCGGTGGCGAGCTTGTCCGCCAACCCCGCCAGGCCCGGCAGGATCTTTTTTGCCGTCACGACCTGCAGGCCCTGCGTCGACTCGGCGATCGCCTGGTTGAAATGGTCGCCGCGGCCCTGGAAGGGCTTGACCTTTCCATCGCGGAAAGCCTCGCGGCAGCGGCGGAAATCCTCTGCCGCGACTTCGGTGCCAAGGCGGACGTATCCGCCGAGATAACGGGGATGAGTGGGCGCAGCCAGGATCGTGTCGAAATGCGGCGCCAGTCTATAGTTCCCAGCCTCGTCGGCATCGAGGATCTCGAGTCCATAGGCCGTCTTGCACCAGACCTCGACGTAGGGTGCGTGCAGGGCCAGGCGCTTTGCCAGCTCGGCTCCGCCCTGCCCCGGCGCTTCCGCCAGGGCCCGGAACAGGCCGAGGTGCACGCCGAGGTCGATCAAGTGAATCGTATTGAAGCCGCGGCGCCATTCGAATATGCGCGCAACCTGTGAATCCGCGGTTATTTCCGTGTTGGTCTGAGCCATTGGCTGCCCTCCCGTTCTTGACCGGCCTGCAGGCAAGTATACTGGCTCGTGACCAACCTCAATTTGAGGATTCCCCATGAACGCATTCGCAATACATAAAATCTGCTTTCTCGCGTTGTTGCTGTTGGCCGTGCCTGCCCTGGCGGCACCGGAACTCGATCAGCCGGCGCCGGTCCTGAAGGGGACCCTGTTTTCCGGCCAGCCTTTGGATCTCCAGGCCATGCGCGGCAAGGTGGTACTGGTGAATTTCTTCTCCAGCTATTGCAAACACTGCGCCTACGAGATCGGCAACCTCGAAACGTTCTACGAAAACCATCGCGGGGAGGGCTTCGAGGTCATCGTGGTCGGCGTTGACCGGCCCGAAGACCGTCACCGGGTGGAACGCATGGTGGGGTTGTACGGACTGCAGGGCATCATGGCCGGCGACCTGCAGGAAAGCGGATTCGACCGCAGCTATCGCACCCCGACCGCATTCCTGATCGACCGCAATGGCGTACTCAGAAACAAGACCTGGGGCGGCAAGACGCCGAACTACTTTGCCGAAAACGTATTGCCTCTGTTGCGCGAACCGGGGCAGTAGCAACGATCAATGCGCCATCTGTTTCGGCGTGACGCCCAGCACCTTCTTGAAATGACGGGTCAGGTGGCTCTGGTCGGCGAATCCCACCGAAGTCGCGATCTCCGCCAGTGAATAGCCCCCGCCGCCTGCCGTGATGAGTGCCCGCGCGCTGTTGACCCGCATCTGGATCAGGTACTGGTACGGGGCCACGCCGATGGCGCGCTTGAACAGCCGGGTGAAATGAAACGGGCTCATGTGCGCCGCCGCTGCGATATCGGCAAGGCTGATGTCGCTCGCGTGATTCTGCTGGATGAAGGAAAGCGCCCGGCTCACCGCCCGGGGAACGGACGCCGGTAATGCCTGCTGGTCGAGTCCGGCCGAGGCGGCATAGTTTCGCAGCAGGTGCACCGCAAGGATGTTGGCCAGGGATTCGGCGTACACACGGCTGCCGGCATCCCCCCGTACCGCTTCACGGGCCAGCGCCGCGGCTATGGTGGCGATGGCGGGATCCTGCTCCCGCTCGGCAAACCGCAGTTGCACCTGATCCCATTCCAGGCCGAGGTGCTGTTGGGCGACCTGCTGCAGGAATTCCGGTTTCAGCGCCAGGAGCGAAAAGCTGATCCGGGAGTTCCAGGCCCAGCGCACCGCATGCCCGGCGGGCACTACCGCAACGAAGCCGGGCGCCAACTGATGCTTCGCCTTGCCCTCGGCCGACTGGCGCTCCAGCACGCCGCCGCCGAGGCTGACGAAAACCAGATGTTCGGTCGCCCCTTCCGGCAGATCCCGGAACGACGGGCCGACTTCGCGGCGCTCGAAGTTGAGCAGCTTCCAGCCCAGCGAGCGGCTGCTGAGTTGTACGCTTTCCGGCCGCACCGAGGAAAAGTCCACGGCACCGGACTTTGCAGTCCGCAGCGGGCCACGGTTCAGCGGCAAAGGGGTTGGAAGTTGGGCGTGCATGTCGTCTCCGTGATGATTCCGGTTACCGGTCCTGGCCGGAGTTGCGTCGCGGCCCCTCAGGCCAACACGCCCTCGGAACGCGGTGGATACTCTTCCTTGTCGGAACCCGAGCCCGGTCGGTTTCCCGCCGTATCGGGAACTTGTACAGTCTGCTGGCCGCTGCTGACCGGTTCTTCCGGCAGCCGGCTGCCCTGCAGGGTTGCGGCGACGAATCCCGCGCACAGGATGAGGGCCGGTAGCTGTCTTGCCTGTTTCATTTTTCGATTCCCAAGTAAGTTCGGTTGCATCGATTCAGGCCGCGGATGCGAACTGGATTCCTGCGGAGGTATTGCGTTGCAGATTCGCGGACCTTCTCGTCGCCTCGTCGGCCCCGCGTTCGTCACCCAGCAGCTTCAGGGCGCGCACGGTAGTCGCCCAG
>DASVNF010000125.1:0-33792 GCA_036384015.1 Burkholderiales bacterium | reverse complement strand
ACCAGCGGGAAATCGCCGAGCGCCTGGCGGATCATGCTGACTTCCTCGGATTCGTCGCCGAACAGGTTGGGGCCGCGGCCGACGCAGGAATAGTAGACGCCGCCGCGCGGCCGGCCGTACAAGCTGCCCCCCATGCTCTCGAGCATGCGCGCCATGTCCTCGGTAGCACTGGTTTCGTCGCGCCGGCAGAACATGATCTGGGCGCCGGTCCGCGGAATATCGCCGATCGCCACCAGCTTGTGCACGGGATCGATGCCGATGAGATTGCGCACGATGTAATCGCCGGTGTCCGAACCGGACACCGGCAGGCCGGCGAAAATGCTGCCGCCGAGCTGGGCGATGTCGCGCGACAGCGGCTCGCCGATGTCCTCCTTGAACACGTCGAGCGCGGCACGGCCGTCGAGGGAGATCAGCACGTTCTGCTGGCTGCCCGTGATGGTATGGCGCGGGCCGATGGGCGAGCACCCCTGCGTGAGCCGCGTCGAGATCACCACCTCATCCGAGAACAGCACGCCGGACAGGCCGCCCTTGGCAACGCCGTCGGCAATCTGCAGCACCTCGCGGCGGGAACTGGTCAGTCCGCCTGCAAGGAATCCGCTTTCCATGATATCGGCAAGATCTCCGATCAGGCGCGCAAGCTGGGTATTGCGCGGATCGCCGTGCACGATGGCGAAATTGGCGGGCACGCCGTCGAAGTGCAGGGGCTGGCGTTCGAGGTCCTGCGGCGCGCGCACGCCCGAGAACACGCGAAAGCTGCCCTCCTCGAACGCACACAACATGATCGCGATCGCCGGCTCGTCATAATATTCGCGGCCGGTTGCGAACACGCCCATGCCCAGGGTGCCGGTCCAGTGCAGGATCCCGGTGTTGGTGCGGAAGTGGGCGAGGATCTCGGCGACGTCGCCGGCGAAATTATCGGTGAGGTAGAGGAAGCCCAGGTTGGCGCCGGCCGGGCCGCGGCCGGCCTGCTGCAGGCATTGCGCGGCCGCATCGCGCCAGTTCGGCGACGACGCGTGGCCGCAGGTGAAGCACTCGCTCATGTCAGGACCAGGAGGGTGGCAAGGCCGAGGAACAGGCCCATGCTGGCCACGTCCGTCGCGGTGGTCAGGAAGATGCTCGAAGCGGTGGCCGGATCGGCGCCGAGGCGCTTGAGGGTCAACGGAATCATGGCCCCGGAAATTCCGCTCACCACGCAACTGCCGATCATCGCCAGCAGTACCGCGATGCTGAGCATCATGGCGGCCGGGTTCTGCTGCGCCGATGCGACGTAATACATGCCGCCGGCGGCAACCAGCCCAACCAGGGCGCCGTTGAGCAGGCCGAGCGACGCTTCCTTGATCACGAGGATGCGCTCGCGGCCGGGCCGGACCTCGCCGAGGGTCAGGCCGCGCAACGTGACGGCAAGCGCCTGGCAGCCGGTGTTGCCGCTCTGCCCGGCGAGCACGGGAAGGAACAGGGCGAGAATGACAAGCTTGTCGAGCGTTTCCTGGAAGACACCCACCACGGCCGCGGCCAGGAAAGCCGTCAGCAGATTGATCTGCAGCCAGGGATGGCGCAGCTTCAGGCTGCGCGGCCACGGCGTGGTCAGGCGCTCTTCTTCGACCCCGACCATGGTTCCGGCCTGGGCACTGATCTCGAGGTTCTGCTCCTCGAACATGACCTGTCCCCGCACCATTCCCACCAGGCGCCCATGCCCGTCGCACACCGGGTAGACCGGATAGTGCCGGTTCAGCACCGACTTCATCGCCTCGGAGAGTTTGCTTTCCGCGCCGAGGCAGAACGGATCCTTCAGCATGACGTCGCCCAGCGCGCGCTCATGGCTCGCGAACAACAGGTCGCGCATGGTGATCAGGCCCAGCAACCTGCCGGTCTCGTCCGTGACGAAGCCATAGGTGACGAATGCGGTCTTGATCAGTCCGCGCAGGCGCTCGATGGTCTGCCCCACCGTGATGTGGGGCGGGAATACCGCCACCGCCGGATCCATCATCCGGCCGACGCAGCCTTCGGCATAGACCTGGTTGCGCGCCCACTGGCGGGCATATTCGGTCGGCACGGCCGACAGGACCCGGCCGGCGTAGTCTTCGGACAGGCGTTCGAGGATGTCCGTGGTCTGTCCCGGGTTGAGCTCCAGCAGGATCTGTCCGGAAACATTGGGCATCTCGCCCATCAGCAGCTTGGCCGCCTCGCGCGCATCCCGCTGTTTGACGGCGGTGACCAGCGAGCGCCGCCGCAGTTGTTCGTTCGCGAATGCCGTATTGGTCTGGTTTTCGTCCATCTGCCCCGTCCCTTGTGTCGCAAAACGTTTTACCGGGGCGCCGCCGCAAGCGTGCCTCCCGATATTCCCGGTCCGCCTGGTCCCTCCGGCACCGTTCCTCGGGGCCGCGTACCCGGGGGCGCCGGGTGCGGCGAGTTTACCCCGGGGCGGTCGCCCCGGGTATCGCGCCCGTGTAAAGTACGCAACGTCAGCCACCGCTGCGCCTGCCCGCCATGAACCTGGACCGCGTGACCTCCGGTCGCGACCTGCCCGACAATTTCAACGTCATCATCGAAATCCCGATGAACGCCGACCCGATCAAGTACGAAGTCGACAAGGAGACCGGCGCGCTGTTCGTGGACCGTTTCATGATGACGGCGATGCACTATCCGTGTAACTACGGCTACATCCCCCACACCATTTCCGAGGATGGCGATCCCGTGGACGTGCTGGTGATCACGCCGGTGCCGGTGACGGTCGGCGCCGTGATCCGTTGCCGCCCGCTGGGCGTGCTGAAAATGGACGACGAGGCCGGCGGCGACGCCAAGCTGCTGGCGGTGCCGGTGGACAAGGTGCTGCCCATCTACAAGCACTGGAGCAAACCCGAGGACCTGCAGCCCGAACGGCTGATGCAGATCCAGCATTTCTTCGAGCACTACAAGGATCTCGAGCCCGGCAAATGGGTAAAAGTCGCCGGCTGGTTCGGGCCCGAGCACGCGCGCACCGAGATCATGGCCGGCGTGGCCCGTTACGAGAAGGCTGGCAGGAAACCGATGTTCTAGTCAGCCCCTGCCTGACGGGCCAACAGGAGCCTCCCCGGCGCGGTACACTCCAGCCTGAAACTTCCGGGAATGCCGTGACACCGCCGCTACGTTCCACCGAAGACCTTCCGCAGGACCGGCAACGCCTGCTGTCCCTCGTGGTTTCGGGCCTTGCCGTCCTGCTGATCGCTGCCTTCTCCACGGTGACCTGGTTTTCCCTCGCCGGCGCACGCGAAACGGCGTTGCGGGAAGCGGCGGACAATGCGCAAAACC
Source organism: Burkholderiales bacterium (assembly GCA_036384015.1). Lineage (GTDB taxonomy): Bacteria > Pseudomonadota > Gammaproteobacteria > Burkholderiales > JACQAP01 > JACQAP01. The sequence continues at coordinate 30,504 of DASVNF010000125.1, read as the reverse complement.
TGGCGGAACTGGCGGAGGAACGCACCGCGCGCAGCCTGCAGGCCGTCGATCTCATATTGGCGGGCATCGGCGATCTCTGGACCCGGGACCCCGCGTTGCGCGACAGCCGCAATCCGCAGATGCAGTCCGTGCTGCGCGGCAAGCTGGCTTCCCTGCCCTTCACGCGCGGCCTGTTCATCGTCGACGCCCGCGGGAGCAAGACCCATGACGCCGAATCCTCCGCGGTCATGTCGGGCGACTTTTCCGATCGCGAGTATTTCAACTGGCATCGCAATCGCAGCGGCAGCCTGTACATCGGCCGTCCCGGCGTCAACGCCGACAGCGGCGACTGGTTCCTGGCCGCGAGCCGCCGGCTGTCGACCGCCGACGGCAGCTTCTCCGGGGTCATCGTCGCGGCCCTGGATGCGCGGGCGCTGCAAAGCCTGTTTCGCGATCTGGACGCCGGCCGCGATGGTGCCGTGGATTTGCTGCACGCCAACGGCGAACTGATCGCGCGCGTGCCGGACGCCCCCAAATGGCTTGGCATGCCCACCGGCAACAGCATCACCCTCAAGGACCTGAAGGCGGGCGCGCCGAGCCGCACGCTGCGCGCGGCCAGCCCGGTGGACGGGGTGGCGCGCATCTACAACCTGCGGCCGGTTACCGGCCTGCCCCTGATGGTGCAGGCGGGCATCAGCGAGGACGAGGCGCTTGCCGCCTGGCGGGGAAAGCGGTCGGCCGCCTCCGCGACGCTGACCGTCCTGGTCCTCGCAACAGTCCTGCTGGCATGGCTGCTGCTGCGCGAACTGCGCCGCCGCGGGGAGGCGGGATCCGATGCGGCGCTGGCAAGAACGCTGCGCGAAAGCGAAGCGCGCTACCATTCCCTGTTCCGCAACAGCATCGACGCCATCCTGCTGATGCGACCGGACGGGGCCATCCTCGCCGCCAATGGGGAAGCCTGCCGCATGCTCGAGTACAGCGAAAACGAATTGCGCAGGGTGGGGCGCGAGCGGATATTCGACGCCGCCGACACCCGGGTGCCGGCGCTGATGGAGGAACTTGCGCGCAACGGCTCGGCGCGGGGCGAATTCCGCCTGCGGCGCAAGGACGGCAGCGAAGTGCCGGTGGAACTGTCGGCCGCAACCTTCAAGGACCGCGCCGACCAGCTGTGCGCCAGCATGATCATCCGCGACATCACCGAGCGGCGGCGCGCGGAAGAACACATCGAATACCTGGCCTATCACGACGAACTGACAGGCATTCCCAACCGCGCGCACTTCCAGCGCGAATTCGACCACGCCGTCGCGATCAGCCAGCGCTACGGGTTGAGCTGCGCGCTGATGCTGGTGGACCTCGACCGCTTCAAGTACATCAACGACACGATCGGCCACCAGGCGGGGGATCAGCTGCTGAAGCAGATGGCGGCGCGGCTGCGCGCCTGCCTGCGCGACAGCGATATCATCGCCCGCCTCGGCGGCGACGAATTCGTGATCCTGATGCAGGATGCCGCGAACATGGAGGCGGTGACCGCCGTTGCCGACAAGATCCTGGAAGTCGCGTCGCGGCCGCTGATCATCGAAGACCAGGAATTCCTGGTCACCGCCAGCATCGGGATCAGCACCTATCCCCAGGACGGCGCCGACCTGCAGACGCTGCTGAAAAGCAGCGACCTGGCGATGTATCGCGCCAAGGAGGCCGGCAAGAACGGCTACCAGTACTTCGCGCAGGAAATGAACGTGCATTCGCGGCGCCGCATGGAAATCGAATCGGCGCTGCGCGGCGCGCTCGATCGCAAGGAATTCGCGCTGCACTTCCAGCCCAAGATCCGGCTGTCCACGCGCGCCATCGCCGGCATGGAAGCGCTGATCCGCTGGCACCATCCGGAACGCGGCCTGCTCGGGCCCGGCGACTTCATCGCCATTGCGGAGGAAACCGGATTGATCGTGTCGATCGGCGACTGGGTGCTGGAGGAAGCATGCCGGTACGCCCAGGCGATGCGCGCGGCCGGGCACCGGGACCTGAGAGTGGCGGTGAACCTGTCGGCACGGCAGCTGTTCGACGACGAGCTCGCGCGGCGGGTCGCCGACATCCTCGACCATACCGGCTTCCCCGCGCAGAACCTGGAGCTGGAGATCACCGAGAGCATGGTGATGCAGGACGCCGAGCAGGCGATAAACCTGCTTACCGGCCTTCACGGAACCGGGGTGCGCATCGCCATCGACGACTTCGGCACCGGCTACTCGTCGCTTGCCTATCTCAAGCGATTCCCGATCGATTGCGTGAAGATCGACCGCTCCTTCATTCGCGACCTGCCGGACAACAGCGACGATGTCGCGATCACCCGGAGCATCATCGCCATGGCCCACAACATGCAGCTCGAGATCGTGGCCGAAGGCGTCGAGACCGTGCAGCAGCTCGAGTTTCTGCAGACTTACGGCTGCGACGAGATCCAGGGCTTCCTGTTCAGCAAGCCGCTGCCGGCGGATGCCATGGCGCGCTATCTGGGGCAAGGCGCCACGGAGCAGGCCGCCGCCGGCGCCATGCGGGCCTGAGCCTGGCGGACGCGGCTGGAAAGGCGGGCGCGGCGCGCCTATAATTCATGCTCCAGAAGGCCCGGAGAATTCCCATGTCGGCCGTATTGCAATCCAGCGAATCCCCGATCCTGTTGCGCAACGACCAAGGCGGCATTGCCACCCTCACGCTCAACCGGCCGAAGCAGTACAACGCGCTTTCCGAAGAGCTTCTCACCGAGCTGCAGGCCACGATCAGCGCGATCGGCGACGATCCGTCGGTGCGCGTCGTCGTCATCGCCGGGTCGGGTGCGGCGTTCTGTGCCGGCCACGACCTGAAGCAGATGCGCGCCACGCCGAAGAAGGCGTATTACGACAAGCTGTTCGCCCAGTGCACCGATGTGATGCTGGGCATTACCCGCCTGCCGCAGCCGGTGATCGCACGGGTGCATGGCATCGCCACCGCGGCCGGCTGCCAGCTGGTCGCCCAGTGCGATCTCGCCGTTGCTTCGGACAATGCGAAATTCGCCGTCTCCGGCATCAACGTCGGCCTGTTCTGCTCGACGCCCAGCGTTTCCCTGGGCCGCAACGTTTCCCGCAAGGAAGCGATGGAAATGCTGCTGACCGGCGACTTCATCGATGCGGCGACGGCAAAGACGCGCGGGCTGGTGAACCGCGTCGTGCCGCTCGACGGGCTCGATGCCGAGGTCAAGTCGCTGGCCGATGCCATTATCGCCAAGTCCCAGGTCGCGGTGACCACCGGCAAGAAAATGTTCTACAAGCAGATGGAAATGGGCATGGAAGCGGCCTACGAATACGCCGCCGGAGTCATGGCCTGCAACATGATGGCCGAGGATGTGGGCGAAGGCATCGATGCGTTTGCGCAGAAGAGAAAGCCGGAGTGGAAGAACAAATAAGGAATGCTTGAGGCGGAAAATCAAACGGGCGACCAGGCGGTCGCCCGTTTTGTTTCGGGTGAGGTTTTCCTCAGGATTTATTTCCAGCCATTTCAAGCATCAGTTCGTTCAGCCGCTTCACGAACGTCCCCGGGTCTTCAAGCTGGCCGCCTTCGGCGAGCAGCGCCTGGTCGAACAGGATGTGGCTCCAGTCGCCGAAGCGCCTGCCCTCGCCTTCATCCTTGAGGCGTTGCACCAGCGGGTGGTGCGGATTGATTTCCAGGATGGGCTTGCTGCCCGGCACGTTCTGCCCGGCCGCCTTGAGCATGCGCTCGAGGTTCTGGCTCATGCCGTGCTGCTCGGACACGATGCAGGCCGGCGACGACGTCAGGCGGAATGTCACCCGCACCTCTTTCGCCTTGTCGCCAAGCTCCTTGCCGATGCGCTCGACCAGCTCCTTGTAGTCGCTGGCCTCTTTTTCCTGTTCCTGCTTTTCCTCGTCGGCGAGCTTGCCCAGGTCGAGGTCCCCCTTGGCCACCGACGCGAACGGCTTGCCGTCGAATTCGTGCAGGTTGGACGCAACCCATTCGTCCACCCGGTCGGACAGTAGCAGCACTTCCAGGCCCTTCTTGCGGAAAATCTCCAGGTGGGGGCTGTTCTTCGCGGCGGCGAATGTCTCGGCGGTGATGTAGTAGATCTTGTCCTGGCCATCCTTCATGCGCGACACATAGTCGGCAAGCGATACGTTCTGTTCCGCCGTATCGGCGTTTGTCGAGGCGAAGCGCAGCAGTTTCGCGATGCGCTCCTTGTTGGCGAAGTCCTCGCCGCTGCCTTCCTTGAAGACGCGGCCGAATTCATTCCAGAAGGCGGCGTACTTGTCCTTGCTGTTTTCCGCGAGGTCCTCGAGCAGGCCCAGCACCTTGTTGATGCAGCCCTTGCGGATGGTCTCGACGTCCTTCGATTCCTGCAGGATTTCGCGCGAGACGTTGAGCGGCAGGTCGTTCGAATCCACGATGCCGCGCACGAAGCGCAGGTAGCCGGGCAGCAGCTGCTCCGCATCGTCCATGATGAATACCCGGCGCACGTACAGCTTCACGCCATGGCGATGCTCGCGGTCCCACAGGTCGAAGGGCGCGCGCGCCGGCAGGTAGAGCAGCTGGGTATATTCGGACTTTCCCTCGACCTTCGAATGGGTCCAGGCCAGCGGCGGCTCGAACGCATGGGCCACGTGCTTGTAGAACTCCTGGTACTGCTCCTCGGTGATTTCCGACTTCGGCCGCGCCCATAACGCCGAGGCCTGGTTGATCTTCTCGTCTTCATCCCGGAGGACGTTCTCGCCCTTGTCCTTGTCCCATTCCTCCTTCTGCATCAGGATGGGCAGCGTGATGTGGTCGGAATACTTGCGCAGGATGGCGCGCAGGCGATAGCCGTCCAGCAGATCGTCCTCGCCCTCCCGCAAGTGCAGGATCACGTCGGTGCCGCGGCCGGCTTTTTCCGCCGTTTCGATGGTGTAGTCGCCCTCGCCCTTCGATTCCCAGCGCACCGCCTGAGAGGCGCCCGTCCCGGCGCGTCGCGTGACCAGGGTCACCTTGTCGGCCACGATGAAGGAGGAATAGAAGCCCACGCCGAACTGGCCGATGAGGTGGGCGTCCTTCGCCTGGTCGCCGGTGAGGCTGCCGAAGAATTCCCGGGTTCCGGACTTGGCGATGGTGCCGATGTTGTCGATCACCTCCTGGCGCGACATGCCGACGCCGTTGTCGGAAATGGTGAGGGTGCGCGCCGCCTTGTCGAAAGCGACGCGGATGCGCAGCTCGGAATCGTTTTCGAACAGGCTGGAATCGGTCAGAGCCTCGAAACGCAGCTTGTCGCAGGCGTCGGAGGCGTTTGAAACGAGCTCGCGCAGGAAGATCTCCTTGTTGCTGTACAAGGAATGGATCATCAGCTGCAGCAGCTGTTTGACTTCGGTCTGGAAGCCCAGTGTCTCTTTGGCGGTTTCCCGGGTGGCGGCTTCGGCCATGGCATGCTCTCCTCTGAACTTGTAACAGCAATCGCATTTGGGGACGCTATCTTAGGCGTTCAAGGGCCCGGCTGGAACCCGGCCGGATTCCCGTTGTCTTCCCTCTGCGCATCACCCAGGAGCCACCCATGAAATTACCCGCCCTTTCCGCGCTGCTGATCCTGGCAGCCTGCCTTGCGGCGCCGGCCCAGGCCGCACCGCCCCTCGATCGCATCAAGCTGCCGGCGGGATTCAGGATTTCCGTCTACGCCGACGGCGTCGACAACGCCCGTTCGCTCGCGCTCGGGGACAAGGGCACGGTATTCGTGGGCACCCGCTCCGACGGTTCGGTGTATGCCCTGCCCGATGCCGATCGGGACGGCAGGGCGGACGACGTGATCGTCATCGCCGAGGGCCTGAACTCTCCGAACGGGGTCGCTTTTCGCAACGGCTCGCTGTACGTGGCCGAGATCAGCCGGATCCTGCGCTTCGACAACATCGAATCCAGCCTGAAGAACCCGCCGAAACCCGTGGTGGTGAGCGACAAATTCCCGCGCGATGGCCATCATGGCTGGAAATTCATCGCTTTCGGTCCGGATGGCCTGCTATACGTCCCGGTAGGCGCGCCCTGCAACGTCTGCGAGGGGAATCCGGACGTCTACGCCACCATCCACCGCATGAAGCCGGACGGCACCGGGCTGGAAACATTCGCGCGCGGCATCCGCAACACAGTCGGCTTCGACTGGCATCCGGAGACGAAGGAACTGTGGTTCAACGAGCATGGCCGCGACATGATGGGCGACGACATGCCGTCCTGCGAACTGAACAATGCCCCGAAGCCCGGCATGCATTTCGGCTTTCCCTATTGTCACCAGGGCGACACGCCGGATCCGGAGTTCGGCAGGAAGCGCGCGTGCACGGAGTTCACCCCGCCGGCGCTGAAACAGGGCGGGCACGTGGCGCCCAACGGTTTGCGTTTCTATACCGGAAAGATGTTCCCCGCCGAATACAAAAACCGGATCTTCATCGCCCAGCACGGCTCCTGGAACCGCAGCGCCAAGAGCGGCTACAGGGTGATCATGGTGACCCTGAAAAATGACAACAGGACGGTGGAAAAATCGGAGATCTTCGCCGAAGGCTGGCTGGACAACGAGCGCGCCTGGGGCCGGCCGGTGGACCTGCTGCAACTGCCGGACGGATCGCTTTTGATTTCCGACGATGCCGCGAACGCGGTGTATCGCGTGACTTACTCGAAATAGCCAGCCCGGAACCGCAAAGGCGAAAGGCTATCAAGCGGAACGCGATTCGGAGTCCTGGGGCAGCTTCATGGCGGCGGCGAGGAGCCGTTTCACGGCGTCGCCCTCGATCTGGCTCTTGAGCTCGACGTAATCGACCTTGCCCGACGCCAGCAGCGGGATTTCCTTCAGTTGCACAATGCGCCGCGCCACTGAAAGATCGTGCGTGCCCAGTTCCTTGGCCGCGTCGAGCAGGTGCGCGCGGTTCAGGTGCGGGTCGGTGGTGAACAGCACCGTGGTCTCGCCGCCGAATTCCTGCATGGTCAGCACCGCCGCATGATGAAACTCCGGCGATGCCTCGCGGGCGACATGTTCGATCATGTCCAGCGACACCATCTCGCCCGCGATCTTGGCGAAGCGCTTCACCCGGCCGGAGATCATGACCATGCCGTCCTGGTCGACTTCCACCACGTCCCCCGTGTCGTACCAGCCTTCGCCGACCGCGGACTTCGGCGGCTCGATGACGCCCGGAGCGGAATAGCGGTAATAGCCGAGCATCAGGTTGGGTCCGCGGATGTGCAGGAGGCCGCCCTTGTCGATGCCTTCGACGGGCTCGATCCGGTATTCCACGCCCGGCAGGAAGCGGCCGACGGCGCCGCGGCGGTAAGCCGCGGGCGTGGCCAGAGAGATCACCGGCGCGCACTCGGTGGCGCCATAGCCTTCCATGATGCGCACGCCGAATTTTTCCATCCACACCCTGGCGACCTCGGGCGACAGTTTCTCGCCGCCGGAAATCACGTGGCGCAGCCCTGCGAAGTCCATCGGGTTCGCGTACCGCGCGTAAAACGACAGGAAGGTGCTGGTGCCGAACAGGAACGTGCAGTCGCGCCGGTAGGCGATCTCGGGTATGGCGCGGTAGCGCAGCGGCGAGATGTACAGATAGACCTTGGTGCCGGTCATCAGCGGCAGCATCACGCCGGCGGTAAAGCTGTAGGCGTGGTAGATCGGCAGCGGATTGAGGATCTTGTCCGCCGGGGAGAAATCGAATACCACGCGAATCTGCGCGACGTTGGCGATGATCGCGTGATGGGACAGCACCACGCCTTTCGGGCGGTCCTCGGAGCCGGAAGTGAACAACACCACGGCGGGATCGAGCGTCGACTGGCGCTCCGCGACCAGCCTGGGGAAGCGCATGGCGAAGCCGACCAGCCACAGCTTGTCGCGCAAGCCGAAACGGCCGCGCAGGTCCTCGAGATAAACGACACGGCAGCCGGGCAGGGCCTCGATCAGGGCTTCCAGCTTTGCCTGCTCGATGAACTTTCGCGACGTCACGACTGTTTTCACGCCGGCCGCCGCCGCCGAACTCTGCACGCCCAGCGGACCGGAGGTGTAGTTGAAAATCGCGGGCACGCGGCGGATGGCCGACAGGGCCATGATCACCCCGACGGACGTGATCACATTGGGCAGCAGCACGCCGACATTTTCGCGGTCGGCGGTCTCGGCTTTCAGCAGCCGGGCCAGCGCCAGGCTCATGCGCAGGATCTGGCCATAGGTCTGCGGCTGCTCGTTCTGGTCCTCCATCAGGGAGGTGCCGCGGCCATGCGCCGCGACGGCATCGAGGAAACACTCGAACAGCGGCTTGCAGGCGTGGGACTCCAGCGCCATCCCCTGCATGATCGAAGCCAGCCGGCGCGTCGCGAAGGCACGCCGGCGCCGTGCGCTCCCGGCGGCGCCGCCGTCGATGCGGGTGGGGCAGAATACGCGGATAACCGCCCTGGGGAACAGGCGCCGCAACGGCGAGCTGGAACCCGAGCGGCTGAACCACTGGCTGGCGCCCTCCACATGCACGGGCAGCACCGCGGCGCCGCTGCGCAGCGCGATCAGGGCGGGCACGGGATAGACCTTCATCACCGCGCCGTTCTGCGCCATGCGGCCTTCCGGGAACAGCACGACCGGGCGTCCCGCCCGCAGCAGGCGCAGGATCCTTTTCATGCTCAGCGGAGTGTTCAGGTCCTGCACCTCGTACCGGACATGGCGGAGGAGCCAGCGCATCACGCGGCCGGGTTTCTCCTCGGGGGGGACGATAACAACCGGATTGCGGGGGAGGAACAACCCCAGCAGCAGGGCATCCAGGCCGGATTGGTGGTTGGAAACGACCAGCAGGCGGTCGGCCGTGCCAAAGACGCCCAGGTCGCCGAGGACCCTTATGCGTAACAGCAGCCGGAGCGACAGACGCAGCAGGACTTGCATGGAAATGGCGGGGCACTGTTTTCGTTATGAACCCGCTTTCTAACCCGAGCCGGTGACAACGTCAACAAAATCCACAATTTGCAACATGTTCTTGAGGAATTACCCGCACGTCATACGCGCCCGGCCTGATGAAGATTTCCTGAAGTTTTTGTCTCTTTAGGGAGACAAGTTCATCCAACACATTGAGTCGAAAGCCCTTAGTCTAAATCTATCAAAGTGTTAGATTTGCTTTTCCTCACTCCCATCGTCTAGAGTCAAAGTGCAAGCCGCCTTCGGGGGAAGGTTGCGAGCGGCAGTTCAAGTCAGGTCAACCACCAGCACAGGGGAGAATCACAATGGACATGAATGTCCCACGCGAGCTTCTCGCGCCCGCCATTTCCGGTCGTCAGTCGCAAGATCAAGCCACCGAATACTTTTTCTCCGAACAATTGTCCGCGTTCTACGAGAAGGACCAGCATGCCATGTGGCTGCGATGGAATCCGGGTCCCCGGCCGAATTTCAATCCGACGCTGCTCGCCGACCTCGACCGCTACTGCCAGTTTCTGGCGCATACGCGCGGAGAAGTCGACTGCAAATCCGCCGAATATCCCGATGGCAAGGCGCCGCTGGAATACGCGATCCTGGCTTCGCGTGTTCCGGGAGTATTCAACCTCGGGGGCGACCTGAGCCTGTTCACCCGCCTGATCGAAGCCCATGACCGTGCCGGCCTGCTGGCTTACGGGCGGGCGTGCGTGGACGTGCTCTACCGAAATTACAGCGGCCACGGCCTGCCGATTACCACCATTTCCCTGATCCAGGGCGAATGCCTGGGCGGGGGGTTCGAGGCGGCCCTGTCCTCGGACGTGCTGGTGGCTGAGCGCCAGTCCCGGTTCGGCTTCCCCGAGATCCTCTTCAACCTGTTCCCGGGGATGGGGGCCTACTCCTTCCTGGAGCGCAAGATCGGCAAACGGGCGGCCGAGGAGCTCATCAGCAGTGGCAAGCTCTATGGCGCCGATGATATGCTGGCAATGGGAGTGGTTGACCTGGTCGTGGACGAGGGTCGGGGCGAGTCCGAAGTGGCCGCGTTCATCAGGTCGCGCTCGCGCAACCGCAATGGCATGGCCGGCATCGCGGCGGCACGGCGCAGGGTCCATAAGCTCGATTACGAGGAGCTCATCGGCGTCGTCGAAATCTGGGTCGATACGGCGATGAATCTGCGCAGCCGCGACCTCAAGCTGATGCAGCGCCTGGTCTCCCGCCAGAACGAACTGCCCCGGCAGAACGGCGCCGCCGCTGCACCGGTACGCATCGAACCGGCCCGCAGCGAGTCCGGCGCGGCAATGCAATTGCACTGATGAACCGGCAGCGCGTTTCCGCCGGTCCGACCAACCGGCTTAAGCGGAGACTCAAGCGAGTCATGGCGCAGGACCTGCCCGAATACACGATTCAGGAGGCCGCGGCTAAGCTCGGCATCCCGGTGCAGAAACTGCGCCGGTGGGATGCCCAGGGCGTGCTGGTGGCGCGGCGGACGTCCGGCGGCCACCGCCGCTATGCGCGCGAAATCATCGATGGACTCACCGGCACGGCGCCCGAAGCCGTTGCCGACCGCCCCCCGGCGGACAAGGCCGTTCCCGACCATCCCCGGTCGGGAAAATACGAAGACCAGCTCGCCGCGGCGCGCCGCACCCTCAAGGAAAAGCGCCGCATCATCCAGTTGCTGCTCGAAAGCGAGTCGCGCTACCGCGACCTGGTGGAAACCTCCCACGACCTGATATGGACCACGGACTCGCTGGGCCGCTTTACCTACCTCAACAACGGCTGCGTCGATATTTTCAACCTGCAGCAGAAAGACCTCATCGGCCGCTGCTTCTTCGATTTCGAGGCGCGGCCCTCGCACGTTTCCAACCGGCGTTTCCTGTCGGCGCTGCGCAGGAACGGCGAGGTGAAAAACTACCTCACGCACCTGATCTCGCGCGACGGCAGCGACCGCTGGGTGGGAATCAACGCCCGCGTCTCCTATGACGACGACGGCCGCGTCGTCGGCCTGCGCGGCACCGCGCGCAACATCACGGAGCAGCATAGCGCCGCCGTCGAGATCGAGCGCCTCGCCACCCACGATTCGCTGACGGGCCTGCCCAACCGGGTGTCGCTGCAGAAAGCCCTGGAGAACGCACTCGCGAACAGCGAAAAGGGATCAGTGCTGCTGCTCGACGTGGACCACTTCAAATACATCAACGACAACTTCGGGCATCGCGCCGGCGACCAGCTGATCGTGGCCATCGGCGGCCTGCTCAAGGACCTGGTGAAGGATTCCCGCGCACAGGTCTTCCGCCTCGGCGGCGATGAATTCGCGCTGCACATGCCCGATGCGTTGCGCGCCGAGTCGACCCAGCTGGGCGAACGCGTGCTCGCGGCGCTGCGCCACTACAAGTTCCCGCTCGGCGGCAAGGGATGCCTGTCCACGCTGTCGGGCTCGATCGGCGTGGTGTCGTATCCGTTCCACGGCGGCGAAGTCGCGACCTTGCTCGCGAACGTCGACATCGCCATGTACCAGGCCAAGGACAACGGCCGGAACCGCATGGTGGTCCACGACCACAACCCCGACGACCTGCGCGGCACGCACCGTCGGGTCCACTGGGCCCGCGAGCTGCGCGAAGTGCTGGACGAGGACCGCCTGGTGCTCTATTCCCAGCCGGTGGTGCGCCTCGCGGACCAGAAGACGGTGCATCACGAAGTGCTGGTCCGCATCGTCGACCGCAACGGCAAGCTGATCCTGCCGGGGCAGTTCATCGAGGTCGCCGAGTCGCTGGGCATGGCCCAGGAAATCGACATGCGGGTGGTGGGCAAGGTCCTCGAGGTGCTCAGGAATCCCGAGCTGCGCAAACGCAAGGTGCGCTACTTCGTCAACCTGTCGCGCACCAGCCTGTCGGACGCGCAATGGGTGCGCCGCTTCCAGTCCATGCTGGCGGAAGCGCCCGTCGACCACAGCCAGCTGGTGTTCGAGATAACGGAAACGGCGGCCATGTCCGACGTGGACGTCACCCAGGGCTTCATCGCGCAGATGAAGGAGATGGGTTGCCGCTTCGCCCTGGACGACTTCGGCGCCGGCTTCAGCTCCTTCTATTTCCTCAAACGTTTCGAAGTGGATTACCTGAAGATCGACGGCAGCTTCGTGCGCGACCTCGCCGGCGACGAGGCCAACCGGCTGTTCGTGCGCGCGTTGTGCGACGTGGCGCGCGGGCTCAACAAGCAGGTGATCGCGGAATGGGTGGAGAACCGCGAGGTCATGAACATCCTGACCGGGATGGGCGTGCAGTACGGACAGGGTTTCCTGTTCGCCCAGCCCCAGCCCTTCCTGCCGCAGGAAGACGAGCAGGAGGCCGCGAAATCCGCCTGACCGTCCGGCCGGCGCGGCTGCCTACCAGTTGTCGTTGAGGATTTTCTCGGCCAGGAGCAGGCCGAGCATGGTTTTCACATCGTTGATGCGCCCGCCATGCACCCAGTCGAGGGCCTCGGCCAGCGGCAGGCGCAACGTCTCCAGGAATTCCCCCTTGTCCAGTTGCTGCGCGCGCCTGAACTCCAGCTTGCGCGCGAGGAAGAATTCGATCTGCTCGTTGGAGTAGCCGATGCAGGGAAACAGCTTTCCCAGCGGCCGCCATTCGGCCGCAACGTAGCCGGTCTCTTCCAGCAGTTCGCGCTTCGCCGTTTCCAGCCCCGATTCGCCGGGATCGAACTTGCCGGCCGGCAGCTCGTAGAAATGGCTGCCCGCGGGATAGCGGAACTGGCGTTCCAGCAGGACGGATCCGTCATCGAACATGGGCAGGATCAACGCCGCGCCGGGGTGTACGACATATTCCCTGCTGGCCTGGCTGCCATCGGGCAGCTCCACCTGGTCTTCGTTGACCTGCAGCATCCTGCCGCGGTACGCGGACTTCGAAGAGAGCTTCTTCTCGGTGAAATCGCTGCCCATTGGTCTGTTTCTAGAGGGACAACTGGATGGCGCGCTCGCAGATGGCGAGCAGCGGGGCCGGTGCGATGCCGAGTGCGAGCATGGCAATGCCGTTCAGCGTCATCAGCACGCGGGTATCGGCGTGCGGGGAGATGGGCGCGGTATCGGCCGGCGCGTCGAAATACATCAGCTTGACGATGCGCAGGTAATAGAAAGCGCCGATCAGGGAGAACAGCACCGCGGCGAGGGCGAGCCAGATGTAGCCCACCGACAGCGCCGCCTGCAGCACGAACAGTTTCGCCCAGAAACCCAGCGTGGGCGGAATGCCCGCCATGGAAAACATGAGCAGCAGCATGAGGAACGCGTACCAGGGGCTGCGCTGGTTCAGGCCCTTGAAGTCGTCGAGGTTCTCGGCCTCGAAGCCCTCGCGCGAAAGCAGCAGCACCATGCCGAAGGTGCCCAGGCTCATGAGCACGTAGACCATCGTGTAAAACATGGCCGCGCCGAAGCCTTCGAGCGTTCCGCTGAGCACGCCCAGCAGCAGGAAGCCCATGTGCGAAATCGCGGAATAGGCCAGCATGCGCTTGATGTTGGTCTGCGCAATCGCCGTGATGTTGCCGATGGCCAGCGATGCGATCGCCAGGAGCACCAGCATCTGCTGCCATTCCGCGAGCAGCTGCTCGATGCCCAGGGCTTCGACCAGCAGGCGCATGACAAAAGCGAATGCCGCCAGTTTCGGGGCGGAGCTGATGAGCAGGGTGACCGCGGTCGGCGCGCCGTGGTAGACGTCCGGCACCCACATGTGGAAAGGCACGGCGCCGAGCTTGAAGCCGATGCCCGCCACCACGAACACCAGACCGAAAATCAGGATCGTCGGAATCGCTTCGCCCTCGAATATGCGCTGCGCGACCTCGGTGACCTCCAGCGAACCGGTGGCGCCGTAGATCATGGACATGCCGTAGAGCAGCATGCCGGAGGACAGCGCGCCCAGCACGAAATACTTCATGGCCGCCTCGGTGCTCATGCCGGAATCGCGCGGCAGCGCCACCATGGCATAGAGCGACAGCGACATCAGCTCCAGGCCGAGGTACAGCACCAGGAAGTGGTTGGCGGAAATCATCACCATCATGCCCAGCGTTGCGAACAGGGAGAGCACGAAGAACTCGCCGCGGAACATGCCGCGCAGGGCGATGTATTGGCGCGAATAAGCCAGCATCACGGCCACGCTCGCGCAGACCGAGACCTTCAGCACGTCCGACATCGGATCGTCCACGAACATGCCGTTGAAGGTATAGGCGATGTCCTCGCCACCCATCGCGAATATCATGACGATGGCGGCGATCAGGGCGGCCTGGCTCAGCACGTAAGTCCAGATGCGGCGCGAGTCCGGCAGGAAAAGATCGACGAGCAGGATGAGCGAAACCGCTCCCAGCAGGAAGATTTCGGGTGCGGCCAGCAGGAAATCGGGGGATTCCATAGAGTCAGCGAGGCGTGACGGGTGACGCGTGACGGGTAAAAGAAGGTGCGCGCTCGCGCCTCTGAACCACTCCTCTTTCCTCCTTTATCTTTCCTCTCGCGATCATAGTTTGCTCTGGTTGGCCAGCGTCAGGATCTCGTTCACCGAGGCGTGCAACGCCTGGGCGAACGGTTGCGGATAGACGCCCATGGCCAGAACGGCGATTGCCAGCAGCGCCAGGATCAGCCCCTCGCGCGGATTGAGGTCGTCCAGTTTCGCGACGTGGCTGTTGGCGACGGCGCCGAACACCACCCGCTTGTACATCCACAAGGTATAGGCCGCGCCGAACAACAGCGTGGTGGCGGCTGCGGCCGCATACCAGAAATTCACGTCCATCGTGCCGAGGATGACCAGGAACTCGCCGACGAATCCGCTGGTTCCCGGAAGGCCGGCGTTGGCCATCGCGAACAGCATGAAGAACGCGGCGAACACCGGCATCCTGTTGGCCACGCCGCCGTAGTCCGCTATCAGGCGCGAGTGCATGCGGTCGTAGAGCACGCCCACGCAAAGGAACAGCGCGCCGGACACGAAACCGTGCGACACCATCTGGATCACCGCGCCCTCCATGCCGTGGGCGTTGAAAATGAAAATCCCCAGGGTCACGAAGCCCATGTGCGAGATCGACGAGTAGGCGATCAGCTTCTTCATGTCCGTCTGCACCAGGGCGACCAACCCGATGTAGATCACCGCAATGAGCGAAAGCGCGATCATCCCCGGAGCAAGCACATGGCTGGCATCGGGCAGGATCGGCAACGACAGGCGTATGAAACCGTAGGCGCCCAGCTTCAGCATGATGGCAGCCAGCACCACCGAGCCGCCGGTCGGCGCCTCGACGTGGGCGTCGGGCAGCCAGGTATGCACCGGAAACATCGGCACCTTGACCGCGAAGGCGGCGAAGAAGGCGATGAACAGCGGAATCTGCACCGCCAGCGGGATCGGCAGCCGGTAGTAGTCGGCGAGTGCGAAGCTGCCTTCGGAAGCGATATACAGGTAGATGAGGGCAACCAGCGTCAGCAGCGAACCGAGCAGCGTGTAGAGGAAGAACTTGAGCGCGGCATACACCCGGTTGGGCCCGCCCCATACCCCGATGATGATGAACATCGGGATCAGCGTCGCCTCGAAGAACACGTAGAACAGCGCCGCGTCCTGCGCGCAGAACACGCCGTTCATGATCCCGGAGAGCACCAGCAGAGCGGCCATGTACTGGGCCACGCGGCTTTCGACGACCTGCCATCCTGCGAGCACCACCAGTATCGTGGTAAAGCAGTTGAGCAGGATCAGCAGCAGCGAGATGCCGTCGATGCCGAGGTGATAGTTGACGTTGTAGGACTCGATCCAGGGCACGAGCTCGACGAATTGCGGACCCTTTGCCGCGGCGTCAAAGCCGGACCAGAGCGGCAGCGCGACGAGGAAGCCGGCGACCGCGCCGGCCAGTGCCAGCCAGCGTGCCACGGCGGCATGGCGGTCCGAACCGGTGCACAACACGGCGACTCCGGCCAGGATCGGCAGCCAGACGACCGTGCTCAGTATGGGGAATCCGAGGATCATTTTTATTGTGGGTTACCAGATCAGGTGCGCGCGAACCAGAGGGTCAGCAGGACGAACACGCCGATGATCATGGTGAAGGCATAGTGGTAGATCAGCCCGGATTGCAGCCTGCGCAGCACGCCGGAGAACCAGCCGACCACGCGCGCCGATCCGTTCACGAAGAAACCGTCGATCACGGCGACGTCCCCGCCCTTCCACAAGCCGCGTCCCAGCAGCCGCGCGCCGCCCGCGAAAAACCAGTCGTTGAACCGGTCGAAGTAATACTTGTTGTCGAGCAGGGTGTACAGCGGCGAGAGCGCGGCGCCGATTTTCGCCGGCAGGTCCGTCCGCTTCAGGTAGAGGAAAGCCGCCGCGGCGATGCCGGCGATCGACAGCCAGAACGGCCAGGTGCCCACGGCATGCACCATCATGCCGACCACCCCATGGAACTCCTGCGCCATTTCCGCCAGCACGTCGTGCCCTCCGGCGACATGGATGGCGTCGCCGAAATAACCGCCGAACAGGATCGGCCCGATGAACCAGCCGGCGCAGATCGACGGAATGGCGAGTACGACCAGCGGCAGCGTCACGACCCAGGGCGATTCGTGCGGTGGACCGCCATGCGCATGATGGTCATCTTGGGTGTCGTGCGCGGTCGTGCGCGCGTGATCCTCGCCGTGATCCTGGTCAGCGTGGCCATGCGCATCGAAGCGCTCCTTGCCGTGGAATGTCATGAACATCAGGCGGAAGGTGTAGAACGCCGTCACGAACACGCAGGACAGCACGCAGAAGTAGGCGAATCCGCTGCCCGGCAGCTGCGACAGGTGGACAGCCTCGATGATCGAATCCTTGGAGAAAAAGCCCGACAGGCCGGGAATGCCCGCGCTCGCCAGCGCACCGACCAGCATCGTCGCGTAAGTGACCGGCATGTACTTGCGCAGGCCGCCCATCCTGCGCATGTCCTGCTCGTGGTGCATGGCAATGATCACCGAGCCCGCGCCGAGGAACAGCAACGCCTTGAAAAAGGCGTGCGTCATGAGATGGAACATGCCGGAGGCGTAGGCGGAAGCGCCGAGCGCCACCGTCATGTAACCCAGTTGCGACAGCGTCGAATAGGCGACCACGCGCTTGATATCGTTCTGGACGATGGCCACCAGGCCCATGAACAGAGCGGTGATCCCGCCGATGACCAGAACCAGCGAGAGCGCCGTTTCCGACAGCTCGAACAGGGGCGACATGCGCGCCACCATGAAAATGCCGGCCGTCACCATGGTTGCGGCGTGGATCAGGGCCGAGATCGGCGTCGGGCCTTCCATTGAGTCGGGCAGCCACACATGCAGCGGGAACTGGGCGGATTTACCCATGGCGCCGATGAACAGCAGGATGCAGATCGACGTCAGCAATGGCCAGCCGGTAAAGGCGACAGCCAGGACCTGGTCCTTGGCCGCGGGCGCGTGCTCGAACACCTCCTTGTAGTCAAGCGTGCCGAAGTAGGCCAGGATCAGGGCGATGCCGAGCAAAAAACCGAGATCGCCGATGCGATTGACCAGAAAAGCCTTGAGGTTGGCATAGATTGCCGTCGGCCGGGTATACCAGAAACCGATCAGCAGGTAGGAAACCAGGCCCACCGCCTCCCAGCCGAAGAACAGCTGCAGGAAGTTGTTGCTCATCACCAGCATCAGCATCGAGAAGGTGAACAGCGAGATGTAGGAGAAGAAGCGCTGGTAGCCGGGATCGTCGGCCATATAGCCGATGGTATAGATGTGAACCATCAGCGAAACGAAGGTCACCACCACCATCATCAGCGCCGACAGGCGGTCGATCAGGAAGCCGATCTGCAGCGTGGCGTCGTCGGTCGTGATCCAGGTGTAGAGCGGGCCGTTGAATGTGTTTCCGGCAAGCACGTCGCGGAATACCAGCAGCGCGGCCACCGCCGAGATCACCATGCCGATGATCGTGACCCAGTGCGCGGCGCGGCGGCCGATCCACCAGCCGAGCAGGCCGGAGATCAGCGCGCCGGCAAGCGGTGCGAGCGGGACGATGAGGTAGAGGGTTTGCATGGTCATGCGGCTTCGCCCGGTGCTGAGTGCCGGGTGCCGGGTGCTGTGAAAGAATCAAGGCGCCGCAAAGCGGCGCGGGCTTCTCCCAGTACACAGTACACAGCACGCAGCACCGTAGTCATCCCTTGAGTTTGTCCAGGTCGTCCACGTTGATCGTATTCAGGTTCCGGAACAGCACTACCAGGATCGCCAGGCCGATCGCCGATTCCGCGGCGGCGACGGTAAGGATGAAGAACACGAAAACCTGCCCGGCCGTGTCCTCGAGGTAATGGGAAAAGGCGATGAAGTTCATGTTCACCGCCAGCAGCATCAGCTCGATGGCCATCAGCAGGATGATCACGTTCTTGCGGTTCAGGAAAATGCCGACGACGCTGATCGCGAACAGGATCGCCCCCAGGACGAGGTAGTGGGACAGGGAAATCATTTCGCGTCCTCCCCGGCCCTGGGTTCGGACGGCATGGAAACCAGCCGCACCCGGTCCCGGCTCCGCACGTTGATCTGTTTCGCGGGATCGACGTACTTGGTGTCCTTGCGATGGCGCAGGGTCAGCGCAATGGCGGCAACGATGGCCACCAGCAGGATCACCGCGGCGATCTCGAACGGATAGACGTAATAGGTATAGATCAGCAAGCCGAGTTCGCGGGTGTTGCTGTAATCGGCGGGCCGCGGTTCCGGGGTCGGCATGCCTTCGAGGCCGAAGTAGCGCCCGACCAGGATCAGCGTCATTTCCGCGACCATCACGCCGGCCACGATCAGCGCAGGCACCAGGTAGTCCCAGTAGCCTTCGCGCAGCCGGTCGAGATTGATGTCCAGCATCATCACCACGAACAGGAACAGCACCATCACCGCGCCGACATACACCAGCACCAGCGCGATGGCGAGGAACTCGGCTTCCAGCAGCAGCCACAGCCCCGCCGCGGTAAAGAAGGCGAGCACCAGGAACAGTGCGGCATGCACCGGATTGCGCGCCGTAATGACGCGCAGCGCGGCGAATACGAGAATCGCCGCGAAGAAATAGAAGGTTCCGGTCGCGAAATCCATGTTGTTATTGGTAAGGATTAGGGACTGAAGGGCCCGCCCCTCACTCCTCACGCCTCACGGTTCGTCCGTTGTGCATCATCGATACGCAGCATCCTCCGCGCGGTCCTTGGCAATCTCGTCCTCGTAGCGGTCGCCTATGGCCAGCAGCATTTCCTTGGTGTACAGCAGGTCGCCGCGCTTCTCGCCGTGGTATTCGAGGATGCGCGTCTCGACGATCGAATCCACCGGGCAGGATTCCTCGCAGAATCCGCAGAAGATGCACTTGGTCAGGTCGATGTCGTAGCGCGTCGTGCGCCGCGTGCCGTCGGCGCGCTGCTCCGATTCGATGGTGATCGCCAGCGCCGGGCAGACCGCCTCGCATAGCTTGCAGGCAATGCAGCGCTCCTCCCCGTTGGGGTAGCGGCGCAGGGCATGCAGGCCGCGGAACCGGCCCGATTGCGGCGTCTTCTCTTCGGGGAATTGCACCGTGATCTTGCGGGCGAAGAAGTAGCGGCCGGTCAGCATCAGGCCCTTGGCCAGCTCGATCAGCATGAAGGTGCGGAAGAAGTCGCGGATGCGTTCGATCATCGCCGTTCCCTTACCATGGCCACCAGGGCATGCGCATCAGCACGCCGATCACCACCAGCCAGACGATGGTCAGGGGGATGAACACCTTCCAGCCCAGGCGCATGATCTGGTCGTAACGATAGCGCGGGAACGTGGCGCGGAACCAGAGGAAACAGAACAGCAGGAACGCGACTTTCAGCGCCAGCCAGTGGAAGCCGTCGGGGAGGAACGGCACCGGGGACAGCCATCCGCCGAGGAACATCAGCGCCGCCAGCGCGGAAACCAGGATCATGTTCGCGTATTCGGCGAGGAAGAACACCGCGAAGGCGGTGCCCGAATACTCGACGTGGAACCCGGCCACGATTTCCGATTCGCCCTCGGCAACGTCAAAAGGCGCGCGGTTGGTTTCCGCGACCGCCGCGACGAAATAGACCACGAACATCGGGAACAGCGGGATCAGGTTCCAGCCCAGCAGCCCCCAGGACGTCTGCTGCTCGGTGACGATGGCAGCAAGATTGAGGCTGCCGGACATCATGAGGACGCAGACCAGGGCGAAGCCCATGGCGATCTCGTACGACACGATCTGCGCGGCGGAGCGCAGGCCGCCGAGGAACGCGTATTTCGAATTCGACGCCCAGCCCGCGACTATCACCCCATAGACGCCCATTGACGTGATGGCCATGACATACAGCAGTCCGGCATCGACATTGGCGAGCACGAGTTCCGGGGCAAACGGCACCACCGCCCAGGCCGCGAGGGCGGGCATGATCGCCAGCACGGGTGCGAGCAGGAACAGGAATTTGTTGGCGCCGGAAGGCACGATGACTTCCTTGACCAGCAGCTTGAGCACATCCGCGAACGGCTGGAGCAGGCCCTTCCAGCCCACACGGTTCGGTCCGATGCGAACCTGCATGTAGCCGATCACCTTGCGTTCCGCCAGCGTCAGGTAGGCGACGCAAAGGATGATCGGCACGGTAATGGCGAGGATTTTCGCCAGCGTCCACAGCGCCGTGACGGCGCCGGTCCCGATCAGGCCTTCGAGAAACTCGAGGTTCACGCGGTGGCCCTTTCCTGCGCGGCCACGCGCTCCAGTTCGACCTCGCCGAACAGGCCGCCCAGGCCCGCGCTGGCGGGAAAGCCCGCGCCGAAGCGCACGCAACCGGCCGGCAGGCGGTCGTCGCGCGCATACGGCACGACCGCTTCTCCGCCCTGCTGGCTGATCCTGACAAGGTCGCCCGGGCGCAGGCCGAGCTTTTCTACCAGGCCGCCAGGGAGCATGGCGAGCGCGACCTGCGCATCCCGCGTCTGCTGCAGCGCTTCCGCGCGGCGCACGATGGCATCGACATGGTAGATCGGCACTTCGCCGATGCGCTGGATGCCGCCGGATGTCGCGGCGGCAACGGCAGCCGCGGCGCCTTTGACCTCGTTGCTCAAACGCGCGGGAATGTCGCCGATCGCGTCCAGGCATTCGGTCCGTACCTGCTCGATGGTATCGAAACCGAACCCCGCCACGCCCATCAGCGTGCCGAGGACGCGCAGGACTTTCCACGCCGGCCTGGTTTCGCCCAGCGGACGCACCACGCCCGGGAAGCTCTGGACCCGCCCCTCGATGTTCACGAAGGTTCCAGCGGTCTCGGTGAAGGGCGCCACCGGGAGCAGGACCTGCGCATATTCGGTCGCCTTGTGCAGGTAAGGAGACATGGCGACGATGAATTCCGCGCCCTGCATGGCCGCGATCGCGGTACGTGCATTTTGGGTGTCGAGTTCCATTTCGGCGTGCAACACCAGATAGGCTTTGCGTGGCGAGGCCAGCATCCCGCCCGCATTCAACCCGCCGCGCGCGGGGCGTGCGTTTGCGAGATAAGCGCCGACACTGTTGGCGCCTTCACCGAGGAAGCCCAGTCTCCCCCCGGTGATGCGTGCAAGTTCCGCCGCGAGCCGCTGCAATTGCGCGGCCTGCGGATGGTGGCCGGCAAGATTGCCCAGCAGCACCGCGACGTTCTGTCCCGAGGACAGACTCTCCGCTATCTTGCGCGCCGGATCGCCCGCGATCAGGCCTGTCACGGCCGCTGGGACGGCGACATTCTTCATTTCGGCGGCGGCCTTCACCACCTGGCCGAGAATCTCCACCAGTGCCGCGGGAGCAACGATCGCCTTGTTCGAAACCCGCATCAGCAGATCGTCATCGACCGGATTGATCAGGTTGAACTGCGCGCCTTTTTTCACCGCCATGCGCAGGCGGCTGGCAAGCAGCGGATGGTCCTTGCGCAGCGTCGAACCGACGACCAGCAGGCGGTCAAGCGCGTTCAGCTCGGTGAGCTTCATTCCCAGCCAGGGCGCGCCGCCGAGGTCCCGGTCCGCGGAAAAGTCGGACTGGCGCAGGCGGAAATCGATGTTGTCGCCGCCCAGGCCGCGCACGAATTTCTGCAGCAGGTGCAATTCCTCGAGTGTCGCCTGGGGCGTCGCCAGCGCGCCGATCGCATCGGCGCCATTCGCTTCCGCGATACGCTTCAGTTCGAGCGCCACCACCTCCAGCGCAACCTGCCACTCGACCTGCTCCCACTTGCCGTCGCGCTTGACCATCGGCGCGGTCAGGCGCTGCGGCGAGTTCAGGCCTTCATAGGAAAAACGGTCGCGGTCGGACAGCCAGCATTCATTGACTTCCTCGTTGTCGCGCGGCAGGACCCGCATTACCTGCTCGCCCTTTACCTGGACGACGAGGTTGGAACCGACGGAATCGTGCGGGCTGATCGACTTGCGCCGCGCCAGTTCCCAGGTGCGTGCGCTGTAGCGGAACGGCTTCGAAGTCAGGGCGCCGACCGGGCAAACGTCGATCATGTTTCCCGACAGCTCCGAATCGACGGTGCGCCCGACGAAGGACACGATCTCCGCGTGCTCGCCCCGGCCGATCATGCCCAGTTCCATCACGCCGGCGATCTCCTGGCCGAATCGCACGCAGCGGGTGCAGTGGATGCAGCGGGTCATTTCCGCGGCGGAAACCAGCGGGCCGAGATCCTTTTCGGCCACGACGCGCTTCGGCTCCGCGTACCGCGAACTGGAGCCGCCATAGCCGACCGCCAGATCCTGCAGCTGGCACTCCCCGCCCTGGTCGCAGATCGGGCAATCGAGCGGATGGTTGATGAGCAGGAATTCCATCACGCCCTTCTGCGCCTTGATCGCGGCGTCGGAGTGCGTGTAGACCTTCATGCCCTCGGTGACGGGTGTCGCGCAGGCAGGCAGGGGTTTCGGCGCCTTCTCGACCTGCACCAGGCACATGCGGCAGTTGGCGGCGATGGACAGCTTGCGGTGATAGCAGAAGTGCGGCACGTAGATGCCGAGCTTGTTCGCCGCATCCATGATCATGCTGTTGTCCGCAACTTCAACCGCGCGGCCGTCGATTTCGAGATGCGCCATGTTTATCTGCTTCCGTGCCCGTGGTCCAGGCCGTGAACCAGGCACTTCTTGTGTTCAATGTGGTACTGGAACTCGTCGCGGAAATTCTTGATGAAGCTCTTGACCGGCAGTGCCGCGGCATCGCCCAGCGCGCAGATCGTGCGTCCGGCGATGTTGTCCGCCACTGAAGTCAGGCGGTCGAGGTCTTCCGCCAGTCCCTGGCCGTGCTCGATCCGGTTCACCATGCGATACAGCCAGCCGGTGCCCTCGCGGCAGGGCGTGCATTGCCCGCAGGATTCCTCGAAATAGAAGTACGACAGGCGCTCCAGCGCCCGCACCATGCAGGTCGTATCGTCCATCACGATCACCGCACCCGATCCCAGCATCGATCCGGCCTTGGCGATGGAGTCGTAATCCATGTCGGTCTGCATCATGACATCCGCGGTCAGCACCGGCATCGACGAGCCGCCCGGGATCACCGCCTTCAGTTTGCGGCCGCCGCGCATGCCGCCGGCCATTTCCAGCAGTTTGGCGAACGGCGTGCCCAGCTTGATTTCGTAGTTGCCGGGACGCTCCACATGCCCCGATACCGAGAGCACCTTGGTGCCGCCGTTGTTCGGCTTGCCCAGGCCCAGGAACGCCTCGCCGCCGTTGACGATGATCCAGGGCACGGCCGCGAAAGTTTCCGTGTTGTTGATCGTCGTCGGCTTGCCGTACAGGCCGTAGCTCGCGGGGAACGGCGGCTTGAAACGCGGCTGGCCTTTCTTGCCTTCGAGCGACTCCAGCAGTGCGGTCTCTTCGCCGCAGATGTAGGCGCCCCAGCCATGATGGGCATGCAGTTCAAAACTGAAATCGGAGCCGAGGATGGAGTTCCCCAGATAGCCGGCATCACGGGCTTCCTGGAGCGCCTCCTCGAAACGCTCGTAGACGTCCCAGATTTCGCCGTGGATGTAGTTGTACCCCACGGTGATTCCCATGGAATAGGCGGCGATCGCCATCCCTTCGATTACGATATGCGGGTTGTAACGCAGGATGTCGCGGTCCTTGAACGTACCCGGTTCGCCCTCGTCCGAATTGCAGATGAGGTACTTCTGTCCCGGGAAATTGCGCGGCATGAAGCTCCATTTCAGGCCGGTTGGGAAGCCTGCGCCGCCGCGCCCGCGCAATGCCGATTTCTTCAGTTCGGCGATGACCTGCTCGGGCGGAATCTTCTCGCTCAGGATCTTTTTCAGCGCCTGGTAACCGCCGCGGGCCTCGTAATCCCTGAGGCGCCAGTTGAGGCCGGTGAGGCCCTTGAGGATGATGGAGTCCGGGCCGTAGATGTCCGGGGCAAACGGCGGCAGGGGCGCGTTCACTTGTTCAACTCCTCGATGAGCGCATCCAGCCTGTCGGGCGTCATGAACGACAGCATTGTCTTGCCGTTGTGCAGGCACACCGGCGCATCGCCGCAGGCGCCCAGGCATTCGCCTTCCTTGAGCGTGAAAGCGCCATCCGGCGTGGTTTCGCCGAAGCCGATGCCGAGCTTCCTCTTCAGGTGCTCTGCCGCCTCCCCCGCCCCCGACAGCGCACAGGGCAGGTTGGTGCAGATGGTGAACTTGTGGCGGCCCACAGGCTGCAGGTCGTACATGCCGTAGAAGCTGGCCACCTCATAGACAGCGACCGGCGGCATGCCGAGATAGCCGGCGACGAAATCCATGGTCTCCGTCGACAGCCAGCCCTTTTCGTCCTGGGCAATGGTCAACGCGGCCATGACCGCGGACTGCCGCTGGTTCGCGGGATACTTGGCGATTGCCTTGTCGATTTTCGCCAGCGAATCGGGCGAGAGCACCATCGGCGCGTTCATCGGTCCACCTCGCCGAATACGATGTCCTGGGTGCCGATGATCGCGACCACGTCGGAAATCATGTGGCCGCGCGACATTTCATCCAGCGCCGACAGGTGCGCGAAGCCGGGCGCTCGGATCTTGACGCGATAGGGCTTGTTGGCGCCGTCGGAAATCAGGTAGATGCCGAACTCTCCCTTGGGCGCTTCCACCGCGGCATAAGTCTCGCCGGCCGGCACATGCATGCCCTCGGTGAAAAGCTTGAAGTGATGGATCAGCTCTTCCATGTTCATCTTCATGTCGACCCGCGACGGCGGCGCGACCTTGTGGTCGGCGATGATCACCGGTCCGGGATTCTTGCGCAGCCATTCGATGCATTGCTTGATGATGCCGTTAGACTGGCGCATTTCCTCCATGCGCACCAGATAGCGGTCATAGCAGTCGCCGTTCACGCCGACCGGGATGTCGAACTTCAGTTGGTCGTAGGCCTCGTAGGGCTGTTTCCTGCGCAGGTCCCATTCGATGCCGGAGCCGCGCAGCATCGGACCCGTGAATCCCAGCGCCAGCGCGCGTTCCGGGGTAACGACGCCGATGCCGACGGTGCGCTGCTTCCAGATGCGGTTGTCCGTCAGCAGGGTTTCGTACTCGTCGACATAGCCAGGGAAGCGGTTGGTGAAATCCTCGATGAAATCGAGCAGCGAACCTTCCCGGTTCCTGTTCAGCTCCCGCACCGACTTCTCGTTGTGGATCTTGGAAGCCTGGTAGCGCGGCATGGTCTCCGGCAGGTCGCGATAGACGCCGCCCGGCCGGTAGTAGGCCGCATGCAGGCGCGCGCCCG
Source organism: Burkholderiales bacterium (assembly GCA_036384015.1). Lineage (GTDB taxonomy): Bacteria > Pseudomonadota > Gammaproteobacteria > Burkholderiales > JACQAP01 > JACQAP01. Next base: position 4,967 of record DASVNF010000125.1, on the reverse strand, counting down.
AAACCGCCTCGTAGCAATCCATCAGGTCTTCGCGCTCGCGGAAGCAGTAGAGGAACATGGTCATGGCCCCGACATCGAGCGCATGCGCCCCGAGCCACAGCAGGTGGTTCAGGACCCGGGTGATTTCGTCGAACATCACGCGGATGTACTGCGCCCGTTCGGGAACGCCGATGCCCAGCAGTTTCTCGATCGCCATCACATAGGCGTGCTCGTTGCACATCATGGATACGTAGTCGAGCCGGTCCATGTACGGCACCGACTGGATGAAGGTGCGGGTCTCCGCCAGCTTCTCCGTGGCCCGGTGCAGCAGGCCGATGTGCGGATCCGCCCGCTGGATGACCTCGCCGTCGAGCTCGAGCACCAGGCGCAACACGCCGTGCGCCGCGGGATGCTGGGGCCCAAAGTTCATCGTGTAATTTCTGATCTCTGCCACTTGATCGATCTCAGGTCGCGCCCCAATGTGCCCCAATGACGCACGGAACACGATGAACTTCAGTGCAGACTAACTTCTGCGAAGCCGAAGTTATGTCGGAACTGAAATTCATTGCGGCGAACGCCAAAGGGCTTGGCCTCATTCCAGATCCCCATAATGCTGCTCGCGGATCACCCGCGGCACGATCTCGCGCGGTTCGATGCTGACGGGCTGATAGACCACGCGCCGCTGCTCGGGGTCGTAGCGCATTTCCACGTATCCGGAGACCGGGAAATCCTTGCGGAACGGGTGGCCGATGAAACCATAGTCGGTGAGGATGCGCCGCAGGTCGGGATGCCCGGGGAAAACGATGCCGAAGAGGTCGAAAGCCTCGCGCTCGAACCAGTTGGCCCCCGGCCAGATGCCGGTTACGGAATCCACGACAGGCAATTCGTCGTCCGCGGCAAACACGCGCAGCCGCAACCGTCCGTTCAGCGATACCGACAGGAGGTGGTATACCACGGCATACCGGGTGCCCGGCGTGCGTTCGCCGTCGGTCGCACCGCCGTGGTTGCGATAGTCGACTCCGCACAAGTCGATGAGTTGTTCGAACTTCATCCGCGGATCGGTACGCAAGACGTGGGCCACCTGGAGCAGATCCTCCGCCTTGATCACGAGGGTGAGCTGGCCCAGCGTTTCAGCAAGCTGCACCACCTTGTCCCCCAGGGAGGACTGCAGATGCTCGGAAAGGGCGGCAGGGGAAAGGGGCATTGGGAAATCAGCGGGCGATGGTGTTGGTGCGCCGGATCTTGTTCTGCAGCTGGATGACGCCGTAGAGCAGCGCTTCGGCGGTCGGCGGACAGCCGGGGACATAGACATCCACCGGCACGATGCGGTCACAGCCCCGCACGACGGAATAGGAATAGTGGTAATAGCCGCCGCCGTTGGCGCAAGACCCCATCGAGATCACCCAGCGCGGTTCCGCCATCTGGTCGTAGACCTTGCGCAGCGCCGGCGCCATCTTGTTGCACAGGGTGCCGGCGACGATCATCACGTCGGACTGGCGCGGGCTCGGGCGGAACACCACGCCGAAGCGGTCGAGGTCGTAGCGCGCCGCGCCGGCGTGCATCATTTCCACCGCGCAACAGGCCAGACCAAAGGTCATCGGCCACATGGACCCGGTGCGGGTCCAGTTGATGACGGTATCGATCGTCGTGGTGACAAAGCCTTTTTCGGTTACGCCCTCGATGCTCATCGATTCGGCTCCGGCAATATCAGTCCCACTCCAGGGCACCTTTCTTCCATTCATAGATGAAGCCGACCACCAGAATGGCAAGGAAGACCATCATCGACAGGAAGCCGAACAGTCCGATCTCGCGGACCACGACGGCCCAGGGAAAAAGGAAGGCGATCTCGAGGTCGAACAGGATGAACAGGATGGCGACGAGGTAGTAGCGCACGTCGAACTTCATGCGCGCGTCCTCGAATGCCTCGAAACCGCATTCGTACGGAGACAGTTTCTCGGTGTCGGGACGATGCACCCCGAGCAGCCGGCTCAGGCCCCCGCCGATCAGGGGTAGCGCCACCCCGACGGCGAGGCCGACGAAAATAAACAGCAGGATCGGGAAGTACTGCTCAAGCATCGCCCGCTCTCGTCCCGCCATCCGGCAGGATCAGAATCGTTCCGTGCGCGTCAGGCTGCACGGCTCATCCGTGCGCCTCCGATTCGCAGTAAGGCGTATTCCGCCTGGCGCGCTGTAAGACTTCTGGTGCCGACGGGGAGACTCGAACTCCCACGGGTTTCCCCACCACCCCCTCAAGATGGCGTGTCTACCAATTTCACCACGTCGGCGCACTCAATCTGCCGCCAGGCGCTGATTTTTCCCAGCACCCAGCACGCAGTCCTCAGCACCATTAATACCTTTACTTCGGTACTTCGTTTGCTTTCGAATCGCCCTGCCCGGCCGGCGGCGCCGGATTGGTCGGCGCCGGGATCGCCGTGGCCGGCTCGGCCGGCGCCTCATGCGTCGACATCACGCCGCGCTCCTGGCCTCTGTGGCTGGAGAGGTAGGTGAGGCCGAGGCTGGTCAGGAAAAACACCGCGGCCAGCAAGGCCGTCGTGCGGCTCAAAAAATTGGCCGAACCACTGGAGCCGAACAGGCTGCCGGCCGACCCGCTGCCGAAAGCCGCGCCCATGTCCGCGCCCTTGCCGTGCTGAAGCAGCACCAGGCCGATCACGCACAAGGCTGCGAGCACGTGCAATACGAGAATCAAGGTTTCCATGTCTGTCCTATCTTCCGCAATCGCCTGGCGTCAATCCGGCTGGGCCGAATCCGCCGCCTTGCAGATCGCAATGAATTCCTGGGCGACCAGCGCTGCTCCGCCGATCAATCCGCCATCCACGTCCGCTTTCGCGAACAACTCCGCCGCATTGGCGGCTTTTACGCTGCCTCCGTAGAGGATCTGCAGCCCTGCCGCCACTTTCCTGTCCCGGCCCGCAATCAGGCCGCGTATAAACGCATGCACCGCCTGCGCCTGCTCCGGGGTTGCCGTCTTGCCGGTGCCTATCGCCCACACCGGTTCATAAGCAAGAACCGACGCGGCCAGTCCCTCGCTGCCGAGCGCATCCGCAGCCGCAGCCACCTGCCGTCCAACCACCTGTTCGGTGACATTGCCTTCGCGTTCCGCGAGCGTCTCGCCCACGCACACGATGGGAGTCAGCCCCGCCGCCAGCGCCGCTTTTGCCTTCGCCGCGACCGTGGCATCGTCCTCGCCGAACAGCTGCCGACGCTCCGAATGGCCCACCAGCACATAGCGGCAGCCGAATTCGCGAAGCATCGCGGCGGAGACTTCGCCGGTAAACGCTCCCTTGGGATGCTGACTGACGTTCTGGGCGCCCCACCCTGCTCTGGACCCCGCCAGAGCCGACTGGGCCTGCGCAAGGTACGGAAAAGGAACGCAAACCGCGCAAGCAGCCTTCTCCAGCCCAGCCGCCCCTGCGACAATCGCATCGAGAAGGCTGCGGTTTTCCGGAAGACTGCCATGCATCTTCCAGTTGCCCACCGCCAGACGCTGCCGCATGCGCTATCCCACCGAATAAACTGGCGAATTTTACCCGTCAGGCAGAGGGAGGGTCAATGCGGATGGCCCGGCGGGGAGCGGGAAATAAGGGCGCGAAGCCGGCGGAACCGGTTAAAACCAACCGCTTAGCCGGAAGCCGGGGCCGGTTCAACCACACCGTCCCTGTAGCAGTTCCGGCCGTTGCTCCACCACTGGGAGCAACCTAACTTCGAAAATCTGAAGTTAGCCTGCACTGCTACCTGCGACCCGGCCTAGCCGAATCGTCCGGTTATGTAGTCTTCGGTGGCCTTGTTCTTGGGCTTGATGAAAATGGTATCCGTGGCATCGAACTCGATCATCTCGCCCAGATACATGTAAGCCGTGAAGTCCGACACCCGGGCCGCCTGCTGCATGTTGTGGGTCACGATCAGGATCGTGACCTTGTCCTTCAGATCGGCGATGAGCTCCTCGATGCTGGCGGTGGCGATGGGATCCAGGGCGGAAGTGGGCTCGTCGAACAGCAGGATTTCCGGTTCCGTGGCCAGCGCCCGGGCGATGCACAGCCGCTGCTGCTGGCCGCCGGACAGGTTGAACGCCAGTTCGTGCAGGCGATCCTTCACCTCTTCCCAGAGCGCCGCGCCGCGCAGGGCCTGCTCGACCTTTTCGTCCAGCGTCGCAACGCTGCGCACCCCGCGCACGCGCAAGCCGTAGGCGACGTTTTCATAGATGGATTTCGGGAACGGGTTGGGCTTCTGGAACACCATGCTGATGCGCATGCGCACTTCGATCGGGTCGACCTGCGGATTGAGCAGGTTGGTATTGTCGGGATGCAGCCGGATCTCGCCTTCATAGCGGTTGCCCGGATACAGGTCGTGCATGCGGTTGAAGCAGCGCAGGTAAGTCGACTTGCCGCATCCGGAAGGGCCGATCAGCGCCGTCACCTTCTTTTCGTAGATCGGCATGTTGATGCCTTTCAACGCATGGAACGTGCTGTAGTGGAAGCTCAGGTTCCGGGTCTCGGCTTTCAGCACCAGGCTGGCCTGGGTTCCGTCAGTGATTTTTGACATGGGCGGTTACCACTTGATGTTTTTCCTGAGGCGATAGCGGACGTAAATTGCCAGCGCGTTCATCGACAGCGTCATCACCACCAGCACCAGGCCGGCAGCGGCCGCGTTCTGGTGAAATGCCGCCTCGGGCCGCGAGGTCCAGTTGAACATCTGGATGGGCATCACGGTGAAGGGCGCGAACAGCCATTCGAACGGGCCCGCAGGCGGATCGCCGCTGAACGGCGCCGGAGGCAGGAAGGCGATGAACGTCAGCGCGCCGATGGTGATGATCGGCGCAGTCTCGCCGATGGCGCGGGCCATACCGATGATCACGCCGGTGAGAATGCCGGGAATGGAATACGGCAGGATGTGATCGGCCGTGGTTTGCCACTTGGTGGCGCCGAGCGCATAAGCGCCTTCGCGAATCACCGCGGGAATCGAGCGGATGG
>DASVNF010000124.1:0-6430 GCA_036384015.1 Burkholderiales bacterium | reverse complement strand
CGGGCGAAGTGGACCAGATCAAACACCAGCTCGACGACCTGGACCAGAAGATCCGCGTGTTACAGAGACTGCAGGAAATCGACAAGGAAGCGGCCGCCGCCAAAAGCAAGGAGACGGCTTCCGTGAGCGCCGGCAAGGAGGGATTCATCATCCGCTCCGGCGACAACGCCTATTCCATCCGGATCGGCGGCAACATCCAGCTCGACAGCCGCTGGTATCCGGACAAGACCACGCCCATCGGCGGCACCACGGACCAGTTCATCCTGCGCAAGGTCCGGCCGATCATCGAGGGCGTGTTCTACGACAAGATCGGCTTCCGCATCATGACCGATTTCGGACAGGGCTCGACCGTGCTGCAGGACGCGTACATCGAGTACCGGCACAGCAAGGCGGTGAACATCCGCGCGGGCAAGTACAAGCCGCCGATCGGCCTCGAACGCCTGCAGGCCGACGCGGAAACGGAATTCGTCGAACGTTCGCTGCCGACCAACCTCGTGCCCAACCGGGACCTCGGCATCCAGCTGGGCGGCAGTGTTCTCAGCGACACGCTGTCCTACCAGGTCGGCGTTTTCAACGGCAACATCGACAACAGCACGGTTGATGCGGATACCAACGACCAGAAGGACTATCTCGCCCGGGTGTTCGCGGAACCGTTCCGCAATGGCGACGGCTACTTCAAGGGGCTGGGAGTGGGTATCGCGTACGGTTACGGCGTGCAGCAGGGCACCGCGACCGCGGCCAACCTGCCCACCTACCGCACCGTCGGCCAGCAGACTTTCTTCGCCTATGAGACCGGCGCCTTTGCCGACGGCGAGCGCGCCCGCGTGTCTCCCCAGTTCTACTATTTCCATGGTCCCTATGGCGTGCTGGGCGAATACGTCTCTTCGAAGCAGAAGGTGACCCGCTCGACCAATGTGCAGCGCGAAATCGGCAGCGATGCCTGGCAGCTCTCAGCCTACTGGGTACTGACAGGCGAAGATGCGTCCTTCCGCAACCCGAATCCGCGCCGGCCTTACAGCATCGGCGGCAGCGGCTGGGGAGCGGTCGAGCTGGTCGCCCGCTATGCCGAGCAGACCATCGACGATGACGCCTTCATTGGAACTGCGACGACGCGGCTGGCCAATCCTTCGGTCTCCGCCCGCAAGGCGAGCAACCCGGGCATCGGCGTCAACTGGTATTTCAGCCGCAATTTCAAGATCCAGGTGAACTACGACCAGACCTCCTTCGAGGGCGGCGCGCCGAACGGCGGCGATGCCCCTGACGAGAAGGCCATCTTCACGCGCTTCCAGGCCAATTTCTGAGAGATCCGACATGAATTTTTCAATGAATGTTCCCCGCTTCATGGCCCGTCTCGCGCCCGCGGCACTGCTGTTTGCAGCCGCCGCCGCGACAGGGGCGGAGGTGGAGCTGCTCAACGTTTCCTACGATCCGACGCGTGAACTCTACCAGGAGTACAACGCGGCTTTCGCGAAGCACTGGGAGGGTACCGCCAAGGAAAAGGTGAGCATCAAGCAGTCCCATGGCGGCGCCGGCAAGCAGGCGCGGTCGGTGATCGACGGTCTGCCGGCGGACGTCGTTACCCTTGCGCTTGCGTACGATATCGATGAGATCGCGGCGAAGGCGAAGCTCTTCCCCAAGGACTGGCAGAAGCGCCTGCCTTACAACAGTGCTCCCTATACCTCGACGATCGTGTTCCTGGTGCGCAAGGGCAATCCGAAGGGCATCAAGGACTGGGATGACCTGGCGAGGCCGGGCGTATCGGTGATCACGCCCAATCCCAAGACGTCCGGGGGCGCCCGCTGGAATTACCTCGCGGCCTGGGGTTACTCGCTGAAGCGAACGGGAAACGACGAGGCAAAGGCCAGGGATTTCGTGGCGCAGATCTACAAGAACGTGCCGGTACTCGATTCGGGCGCCCGCGGATCGACCACGACTTTCGTCGAGCGCGGAATCGGCGACGTGTTCATCTCCTGGGAGAATGAGGCGTTCCTGGCCATCAAGGAACTGGGACCGGGCAAGTTCGACATCGTCGTACCGTCGATCAGCATTCTCGCCGAGCCGCCCGTGACGCTCGTCGACAAGGTGGTGGACAAGCGGGGCACGCGCAAGGTGGCGCAAGCCTATCTCGATTACCTGTACAGCGAGGAAGGCCAGGACATTGCGGGCCGCAACTTCTACCGCCCGAATGATCCGAAGGTGGCGGCGAAATACGCAAGCCAGTTTCCCAAGGTGAACCTGTTCAAGATCGACGACGTGTTCGGCGGCTGGCAGAAGGCCCAGAAGACGCATTTCGCCGACGGCGGGGTGTTCGACCAGATCTTCCAGAAATAGGCATCAGGGGACGCCGCAGCCGGGCGGCTGCGGCGCTCCCTGAAGGAGCAAGGACATGACAGCTTTGATCGTGGGTGGTGATTACGTCGAGCCCCTGAAGCGGGAAATCAGGGCGCACGGCCACGCGCATGTCGAGCATTGGGATGGCCGCAAGGCGGGTTTCACGAAGAAGGCGATACCGGGCGGCACCCGCCTCATCGTGATCCTGATCGATTACATCGGCCACAGCCTGCTGAGCGCGCTGAAGCGGCAGGCCACCCGCAACAACGTGCCGCTGGTGTTCTGCCGGCGCTCGACCAACGATTTGCGCAGGAAACTTGGCGATATCGGGGTATCCGAAGGTGGGTCGTGTCGGCGCGAAGCCGCCGGGACGAAGTACATGGAGCTGGGCGATTACAGCCACCTCCACACCTGAACCCGAATGCCTGAATACAGGAGACCGTCGTGGGATTACTCACCGACAAGGACGCGCTGGCCCGCATACAGGCCGCCACGGATTACCCGCTGCAGCGGGAGAATGATGGCTGGATCGTCGGCCATTTCTTCAACTGCAGGCTTTCGAGCGTATACCAGCCGGTGTTCGACGTCAGCGAGCGCCAGGTGATCGGCCATGGCGCCTATGTCCGCTCGGCACCGATCGGTTCGGATGGCGCCGGCGAGGGCGCGTTGTCGCCCTGGGGCATTTTCGCCCTGGCTGCGGAAGATCCGCTGCTCGTGCGCCTGGACCGCCTGTGCCGGACCCTGCACGCGCTCAATTATTTCAGCCGGGTGCCGCCGCACCAGGACCTGCACGTGAGCGTCCAGTCGCGCCTGCTGGAAAGCGTCAAGGACGGGCATGGGCGCGCATTCGAAAAAGTGCTGGACCTGATCGGCGTGGAAACTTCGCGCGTGGTGATCGAGATACCCCTGGAGGTCAACCAGGACCGCCGCCTGCTCAAGCACGTAATCGTGAACTACCGTTCCCGCGGCTATCGCATCGCGTGCAATCACAGTGGCGCGACGGAAGAATGGATGGCGGAACTGGGCAGCCTGTATCCCGACGTGGTGCGTCTCGAATTGAAGGCATTGAAACGCAGCGGCAGCAAGTCGCTGATCGAAGCCATTCACCGCTTCGGTGCCAGCCTGCTGGTCAAGGGAGTCGAAACGTCCGAAGACGTTTCCGCTGCGGTTCGCGCCGGGGCCGACCTGCTGCAGGGGCGATACCTGGGCGAGCCGACGCGCTCCATCGAATCCGTCAGCAAGCGCGCCGCCGCGGACCTGCAGCATCCTGGATACGCCTGGTAACCTCATGGCACACACATTCAGGCAGCACAGCGTATTGCCGGGGTTCAATCTCGCCCTCGGCTTTACGCTGCTTTACCTGAGCCTGATCGTCCTGATTCCGCTGTCGGCGGCGTTCATCCGCACGGCATCCCTGTCCTGGCCGGAATTCTGGACGACGGTGACGACCCCGCGCGTGCTCGCATCGTATCGGCTCACTTTCGGCGCGTCGCTTGCGGCGGCGCTGGTCAACGCCGTCTTCGGGTTGCTGGTGGCGTGGGTGCTCGTGCGCTACCGGTTCCCCGGCAAGAAACTGATCGACGCGCTGGTCGACCTGCCGTTCGCATTGCCCACGGCGGTCGCAGGCATCGCGCTCACGGCGTTGTATGCGGGCAACGGCTGGATCGGCCGCTTCTTCGAGCCTCTGGGCATCAAGATCGCGTTTACGCCGCTCGGGGTATTCGTTGCCCTCACTTTCATCGGCCTGCCGTTCGTGGTGCGCACCGTCCAGCCCGTGCTGGAAGACGTCGAGTCCGAGCTGGAGGAGGCGGCGGCAACGCTGGGGGCATCGCGCCTGCAGACTTTTGCCAAGGTCATCCTGCCGACCATATTTCCGGCGCTGCTGACCGGCTTTGCACTGGCCTTCGCGCGGGCTGTCGGCGAGTACGGGTCGGTGATATTCATTGCCGGCAACATGCCCATGATTTCCGAAATCACGCCGTTGCTGATCATCACCAAGCTCGAACAGTACGACTACACGGGCGCGACCGCGCTCGCCGTGGTGATGCTGGTCATCTCCTTCGTGATGCTCCTCATCATCAACCTGCTCCAGTGGTGGAGCCGGCGGCGCAGCTTCTAGGGGCCGAAGATGGATGCCACAGCGACAATCGCAGGCCCCGTGCAGCCGTCCCGCGAGAGGGCAACCCAGGAACCGTTCTGGGTGCGCTGGACCCTCATCGGCATTGCCCTGGTGTTTCTCACCCTGTTCCTGTTCATCCCGCTGATCTCGGTGTTCTACGAGGCGCTGAAGAAGGGCGTCGACGTCTATTTTGCCTCGCTGGTCGAGGCGGACGCGGTGTCGGCCATCAAGCTCACGCTGATCACGGCGGCGATCGCCGTCCCGTTGAACCTGGTGTTCGGCGTTGCGGCGGCCTGGGCCATCGCCAAGTTCGAATTCTGGGGCAAGAACCTGCTGATCACCCTGATCGACCTGCCGTTCTCGGTATCGCCGGTCATCGCGGGCCTGATTTATGTCCTGATCTTCGGCCTGCAGGGATGGCTGGGACCATGGTTGGCCGAACACGACATCAAGATCCTGTTCGCGGTGCCCGGGATCATCCTGGCGACGATATTCATTACCTTTCCCTTCGTCGCCCGCGAGCTGATCCCGCTGATGCAGGCCCAGGGCACGGAGGAAGAGGAGGCTGCCGTCGTGCTCGGCGCCAACGGCTGGCAGACGTTCTTTCGCGTGACCCTGCCCAACATCAAATGGGGCCTGCTCTACGGCGCGATCCTCTGCAATGCCAGGGCGATGGGCGAGTTCGGCGCGGTGTCGGTGGTGTCGGGCCACATTCGCGGCAGCACCAATACCATGCCGCTGCACGTCGAGATCCTCTACAACGAATACAATTTTGCCGCCGCATTCGCAGTGGCGTCTCTGCTGGCATTGCTGGCGCTGGTGACCCTGGCGCTGAAAAGCCTGGTCGAGGCCAGGACGGCGGAAAATCGGGAGCGGGACGATGACCATCGAGGTTCGTAATCTTTCCAAGCAATTCGGCAACTTTCACGCCCTGCGCGATGTGAGCCTGCAGGTGCAGACCGGCGAACTCCTCGCGCTCCTCGGTCCTTCGGGTTCGGGCAAGACCACGCTGTTGCGCGTGATCGCGGGCCTCGAGGTGCCCGACACCGGCCAGGTGCTGTTCCACGGGGAGGACAGCACGGATCGGCACGTCCGCGACCGCCGTGTCGGCTTCGTTTTCCAGCATTACGCGCTGTTCCGGCACATGACCATTTTCGAGAACGTCGCCTTCGGACTGCGCGTGCGGCCGAAACACTCCCGCCCGCCGGAAGCGCAGCTCCGGGAGCGCGTCATGGAACTGCTCAAGCTGGTTCAGCTCGACTGGCTGGCGGATCGCTATCCGCACCAGCTCTCGGGCGGCCAGCGGCAGCGCATCGCGCTGGCACGCGCCCTGGCGGTGGAACCCAAGGTGTTGTTGCTCGACGAGCCTTTCGGCGCGCTGGACGCCAAGGTGCGCAAGGAATTGCGCAGCTGGCTGCGGCGCCTGCACGACGACATGCACATCACCAGCGTCTTCGTGACGCACGACCAGGAAGAGGCGCTCGAAGTGGCGGACCGCGTCGTCGTCATGAATGAGGGCATCATCGAACAGATCGGCACGCCGGATGAGGTCTACGAGCGCCCGGCCAGCCCCTTCGTCTATGAATTCCTCGGTCACGTGAACGTGTTCCACGGCAGGCTGCATCGCGGCCGCGCGCGCATTGGCGACATCGACATTGACGCGCCGGAGCATTCCGAGGCGGAACAGCAGCCGGCGGTCGCCTATGTGCGGCCCCACGACATCGAGATCGAACGCGCTTCCTCGGCGGAAACGGTCCTCGCCGCCAGGGTGGTGCACGTCAACTCGGTCGGCCCGGTGGTGCGCCTCGAGCTGGTCCGCGAAGGCGAGGAGAAGTCGGCGCCGATCCAGGCCGAAATCACGCGGGAGCGGTTCCGCGAACTGCAGCTGGTGACCGGAGAGCTCGTCTACCTCCGTCCCCGCCGCTTCGACCTGTTCCCCCGTCAGATCCACTAGGGCGCTAACCCTTCACCGCAGAGGCG
>DASVNF010000123.1:0-22162 GCA_036384015.1 Burkholderiales bacterium | reverse complement strand
CCTCGAGGAGGGGGACCGCCTTAAAATCGCCCTGCCCGCCCCGCACGACAAAACAGCGGTTCAGGCGGCAGTGGTTAAATGGTACCGGCGCCATGCGCAATCGAATTTCTCCGAACGCATCGCGGCATATGCACCGGGCCTGGAAGTCCCGGTTCCGCGGCTGTTCCTTTCGGCGGCGCGCACCCGCTGGGGCAGCTGCAACGTCAAGGGGCACATCCGCCTCAACTGGCGCCTGATCCAGGCAGCGCAGTCCACTGTGGACTACGTCGTGGTCCATGAGCTCGCCCACCTGATCGAGATGAACCATTCCCGCCGGTTCTGGAAAATCGTCGCGGGGATCTGTCCCTGGTACAAGGAGGCATGCGCCGATCTGGATCGCATGGGCATCTATTACATGGGCATCTGAACCCGATCGCTCGAGATCCAGACCTTCAACACGAAGGACACGGAGAGCAGGGAGGAAGAACACCAGAATTCGAAAATGGAGTGTACTGACCCGACGATGAAATTGACGATACTGGCTTACGCGCCTATGTCACCGCATTGTGCCCCGCATTCCTTTTCTTTTCATTGCCCATTGCCCTCCTCCGTGTTCTCCGGGTCCGCTGTGGTTCAAGGTTTGGACAGAATCGCCCTGTGCTAAACTCGATCGGCATCTCCTTCCAAAAATATTTTCATGCGCCGGCTCGCCATCCTCATCCTCTTCGCCCTAATGGTTTCTGCCTGTGGCCAGAAGGGTCCCCTTTACCTTCCCAAGGAAAAGGACAAACCCGAAATGACCGAGGAAGGGACCGTCAAGGAACGGAACGGTAAACAGTGAGCTGCTTTTCCCATCGAACCGGCGAACTGCACGCCGAGGAAGTGGCGCTGTCGCGCATAGCCGCCGAGTTCGGTACGCCCTGTTTCGTCTACTCGCGCGCCGCGCTGACCGACGCATACCAACGATACGACCGCGCCTTCGGCCCGCGTCCCCATCTGATCTGCTACGCGGCGAAGGCAAACTCGAACCTTGCCATCCTCAACCTGCTCGCCCGCCTCGGCAGCGGTTTCGACATCGTTTCCATCGGCGAGCTCGAACGCGTCTTGGCCGCCGGCGGGGAGCCGGCGAAAATCGTGTTCTCCGGCGTCGGCAAGTCGGAGGAGGAAATGCGCCGCGCGCTGGCGGTAGGCATCCGCTGCTTCAATGTCGAATCGGAAAGCGAGTTGCAACGTCTGGATAAAGTTGCCGGAGAAGCCGGCAAGAAGGCCCCGGTAAGCCTTAGGGTCAATCCCGACGTGGACCCGAAAACCCATCCCTACATTTCCACCGGGCTCAAGGAAAGCAAGTTCGGCGTGGCCTTCGAGGAAGCACTGCGCATCTACCGCGGCGCGCGGCAATTGCGGAACCTTGATCTCGTCGGCATCGACTGCCATATCGGTTCCCAGATCACCGAGGTCGCCTCGTTCATCGACGCATTCCGCAAGGTGCTTGGCCTGGTCGACGCGCTGGCGGCCGAAGGCATCACGGTGTCCCACTTCGATCTCGGCGGAGGCCTGGGCATCCGCTACCGCGACGAAGTCCCGCCGCCACCGGACCAGTATGTTTCAGCGCTGTTCGATGTCATCGGTGACCGCAAGCAGGAGATCCTGCTCGAACCGGGGCGCTCGATCGTCGGTAATGCCGGGCTGCTGCTCACGCGGGTCGAATATCTCAAGCACGGCGAGGCGCGCAATTTCGCCGTCGTCGACGCCGCGATGAACGATCTGATGCGGCCGGCCCTTTACGATGCCTGGCACGAAGTGGTCCCGGTGAGGCCGGGAGCAGGCGCGGCTCGTCGTTACGAAATCGTCGGACCCGTCTGCGAAAGCGGCGACTTCCTGGCGCGCGACCGCGAACTCGCGCTGCGTGAAGGCGACCTGCTGGCGATCATGTCGGCCGGCGCCTATGGCATGGCCATGAGTTCCAACTACAACAGCAGGCCGCGCGCCGCCGAAGTCATGGTCGACGGCGATCGCGTGCATCTGATCCGGGAACGGGAACGCATTCAGGATCTGTATGCGGGCGAACACCTGCTGCCCTGAGCCCCGGAGGGCGGGCTGCCGGACCGTTTAACGAGTGGCGGCGGATGCCGTTTCGCCCTGTTTCTTCGGCGCAGAGGAACGGAACCATTGCGGCGCCGCGCCCTCTATCCTTATGCCGGGCGTGCAATGTTAAACTTCGGACCGCATGGAGTTGCGGCGGCAGAAGACATCATGATTGTTTTCAATCTTTCCTGCGACAGGTCCCACCGCTTTGAAGGGTGGTTCGGTTCCGCCGACGAATTCACGTCGCAGGCGGAAGCGGGGGATATTGTCTGCCCGGTGTGCGGTTCGGTGGAGATCGAGAAACAGCTTTCGGCGCCCTACGTCAGAACACGCTCCGCCGCACAGGCAGCGGATGATTCGCAGCCCGTCGCGGTCGCCAACGCGGCACAGATGCTCCGGCAGAAATTCGTCGAGCACGTCATGAGCAACACCGAGTATGTCGGCCGCCGTTTTCCCGAGGAAGCCCGCAGGATTTTCTACAAGGAAGCGCCCGAGCGCGCCATCCGCGGCACCGCTTCGGGCAAAGAGGTCATCGAACTCAAGGAAGAAGGCATCGATGTGCTGGCGATGCCCGACCTTCCCGGCATGCCCGACAAGTTGCACTAGGGCGTCCACGCCGACCCGGCCTGCCGGCGTGATATAACGCCGCATGCCGAACCGTTCCCTCCCGTTTTTTGTCCTTGGCGCCGGGGTCGCGGTCGTTTCTTTCGCTGCGATCCTGATCCGCCTTGCGCATGTCGAAGGCGCTTCTTCCCTCACCATTGCCGCAGTCCGCCTCGGTATCGCTGCCGTGTTGCTTGCACCCATAGCCTGGCTGCGCCATGGCCGCGAAATCCGGACCCTTGGCCGGCGCGACCTGGCGCTCTGCCTGCTTTCCGGCGCATTCCTGGCACTCCATTTCTGGACCTGGATCACGTCGCTCGAATACACATCCATAGCCAGCAGTACGGCGCTCGTCACGACAAATCCGATCTGGGTCGGCCTCGCTTCCACCCTGTTGTTGCGCGAGCGTCCCGGGGTGGCTGCGATCGCCGGGATCGTGCTCACGCTGGCCGGCAGTATGATGATTTTCGCCGCCGACGCCGGTGCCGCCGATACCGGTTTCGGCAAGTCGCCGCTGCTGGGAAACACGCTGGCGCTGATCGGCGCCCTGTCCGCATCGGGGTATCTGCTGGTCGGGCGCGCCCTGCGCGCAAGAATCTCCCTGATCGCCTACGTCTGGCTGGCTTACGCGTTCGCGGCCGCGCTGCTGATTGCCGGATTGGTTGCCAGCGGGACCTCCATTAACGGCCTTACGGCGTCCGCGTGGGGCTTCATGGCGCTGCTGGCGATCGGCCCGCAGCTGATCGGCCACACCGCTTTCAACTGGGCGTTGCGCAGGCTGACGGCGACATTCGTGGCAGTGTCGATTCTGGGCGAACCGATCGGATCGGCGCTGCTTGCGATCCTCCTGTTCGGCGAAACTTTCAGCACACTCCAGCTGGGTGGGTTCCTTGTGCTGCTTGTCGGAATATTCGTCGCTGCCCGCGGAGAGCGTGTGCGTCAAACCTGAAGCGTTCTGCCGGTGTCCTGAGCGAGGCCTGCGTGCGTGACCTGCCCTGCGTGAACCTGCAGGCCGTCAGCCAGCCCGGGATCGGCGGCCAGCGCATCCAGGCCCTGCTCCGCCAATTTCATGACGTAGGGCAGGCACGCCTGGGCCAGGGCCAGCGTCGCGGTGCGCGCGCAGGCAGATGGCATGTTCGGCACGCAGTAGTGCACGACGCCTTCCTCGACATACAGCGGTTGAGAATGCGAGGTGGGCCGCGACGTCTCGGCGATGCCGCCCTGGTCGATGGCGATGTCGATCAGCGCCGATCCCGGGCGCATGCGTCGCAGCAGCGATCTGGATATCAGTTTGGGCGCCAGCTTGCCGGGAATCAGCAGCGCGCCGATCAGCAGGTCCGCCTGCGCGACTTGTTCCGCTATCGCGAGCGGTTCCGAATAGCGGGCTTGCACGCGCCCGGGGTAGAGGTTCTCGATCCCGGCAAGCCGCTCCCGGTTCACGTCGAGGACCGTAACCTCGGCGCCGATGCCCACCGCCGCATGCACGGCGTTCGCGCCCGAAACGCCGGCGCCGATGACCACCACGCGCCCGGGGGCCACACCCTCGACCCCGCCCAGCAGCACGCCGCTCCCGCCGTTGATCGTGGTCAGCATCCATGCTCCAACCTGAATCGCCAGGCGGCCCGCGATTCGCGACATCGGTTCCAGCAGCGGCAGCCTGCCGCTTGCATTCTTCACGGTTTCGAACGCGATGCCGCTGACGCCGGCAAGGAGCACGGCATCAAGCAGCGTGGGATCCGGTGCGAGGTGCAGATAGGCAAACAGGATCTGGTTCCGCCGCGGCAGCCTGAATTCCGGCGGTTGCAGTTCCTTGACTTTCACCACCATGTCCGAAGCAAAGATCTCCTCCGCCGAAGCGGCGATCCGCGCACCCGCGGCAACATAGTCCGCGTCGGTAAAACCGACCCGCGAGCCCGCACCCGCCTGCACAAGTACACGATGACCGCGCGCCACCAGCGCCTGGACGCCGGCCGGAATCAGTCCGACCCGAAACTCCTGATCCTTGGTTTCCTTCGGTATGCCGACCTGCATCGCCGCCTCCTGGATGGAAGCGCAACTTTAGCCACGGCGCCGCGCTGCCGCAATCACGCCGTACGGGAGCGCGCGGCTGCGCCGGCGGCGGCAGCGGCCCGCTGCTGCCGCAGCAGATGGAGCAGGCGGATGATCAGCAATGCCGCGAGCAGGATCGCGAAAATGAACGGTTCTGTGATGTCCTTTTTAACCAGCCACCAGAAATGGATCACGCCGAGTCCGCCGATCAGGTAAATCAACCGGTGCAGGTACTGCCAGCGCTTCGCCCCCAGCCTGCGGACCATCGCATTGGTCGAAGTCGCCGCGAGCGGGACGAGCAACAGGAATGCGGCGAACCCGACGGTGATGAAGGGCCGTTTCACCACATCCTTGACGATGTCCCTCAGATTGAAGAACTGGTCGAGCCATATGTACGTGACGAAATGCAGGCTGGCGTAAAAGAACGCGAACAGCCCGAGCATGCGCCGCAGCCGCAACAGCCATGGCAGGGTCGCAAGACGCCGCAGCGGCGTAACGGACAGCGTGATCAGCAGGAAAACCAGGGCCCACCAGCCGGTCGAATGGGTGATGTACTCGATCGGATTGGCGCCGAGCCCGCGGTGCATGCCGAGCCAGGCCAGTCGCATTAGCGGGAGCAGGCTGGCGGCAAATATCGCGGCCTTGATCCAGGAGATATGTTCCGGCTTCGGCTGTTTCACAGTCTAAACATGGACACGGAGTGCGGAGGAAAGCAGGGACGAAGAAAAAGGAACTTTGGTTTAGGACAGTGGCGAGTCCCGTGACCGATATCTCCGAAGTTTGATTGCTCCGTGCTCTCCGTGTCCTCAGTGGTTCAAGGTTTGTCAGAAGTTTTTCTTAAGGTCCATTCCGGCATAAAGCGAAGCGACCTGCTCGCCGTAGCCGTTGAACATCAGCGTCTCGCGCTTGCGGATTTCGCCGATGCGCCGCTCCCTGGCCTGGCTCCAGCGCGGATGGTCCACCTGCGGATTGACGTTGGAATAGAACCCGTATTCGTTCGGTCCGGCCAGCTCCCACGAACTCCTGGGCTGCCGTTCGACGAAGCGGATGCGGACGATGGATTTCGCGCTCTTGAAGCCGTATTTCCATGGCACCACCGTGCGCACCGGCGCGCCGTTCTGGTTCGGCAGGGCTTCGCCATACAGGCCCAGGCCGAGCAGGGTGAGCGGATGCATGGCCTCGTCCATGCGCAGACCCTCCACGTAGGGCCAGGCCAGCACCGGAATGCGTTGTCCCGGCATCTGCTCCACGTCCTTGAGGGTGGTAAATTCGACGAACCTGGCGTTGCCGGTCGGTTCCACGCGCTTGATCAGTTCGGCCAACGGGTAGCCGATCCAGGGAATCACCATCGACCAGCCCTCGACACAGCGCATGCGGTAGATGCGTTCCTCCAATGGCGCAAGTTTCATCAGTTCGTCGATGTCGAAGGTCTTCGGTTTTTTCACTTCGCCTTCGACTTTGACGGTCCAGGGCCGCGTCCTGAGCGTGCCGGCGCGCGATGACGGGTCGTCCTTGTCCGTGCCGAACTCGTAGAAATTGTTGTACGTCGTGACGTCCTCATAAGGCGTCCGCTCATCCTCGACGGTGTAGCTGCTCTTGCGCACGTTGGCCAGCCGCGCCGCCGCCCGGGCGTTGCGGAACGACAGCAGACCGGCAGCCGCCAGCCCGCTCGCTGCGCCGAGGGTCGCGGCGGCGCGGATGAAATCGCGCCGCCCACGGTACAGCGCCTTGCTGGTGATTTCGGATGGACGGATGTCGTCCGGACGCCTGATCAGCATGGGATGTCCTCGGTCTGCAGTTCGACAACTGAAGCTTACTCCCGCCACACCTGCATTCGCCGGGCGGTCCAGCCTTATACGCGGGACTTCGTCCCCCGGATTCGCCCTAAAGCAGGAATATCGTAGCCAGGCCGAGGAAAATGAAAAATCCCATGCTGTCCGTGGTGAATGTCAGGAGAACGCTCGACCCGATTGCCGGGTCGCGGCCCATTTTCTGCATTACCAGGGGCACCAGCATCCCGACCAGGGCGCCAACCAGGAGGTTCAGCAGCATGGCGCTCATCATGACCAGCCCCAGCGGCACGCTTTTGTAAAGCAGGTAGGCGAACAGGCCGGTAATGCTGCCCCATACCAGGCCATTGAGCAGGCTGATGGCAAGCTCCTTCTTGATCAGCCGGCGCGCATTGTCGGGATTCACCAGTCCCAGCGCGAGCGACCGGATGATCAGCGCGGTGGTCTGGTTGCCGGAATTGCCGGCAATGCCCGCGACGATGGGCATCAGGGTCGCCAACGCCACCAGTTTTTCGATCGTGCCCTCGAAGATGCCGATCACGCGGGAGGCGAAAAACGCCGTGACCAGGTTCACCGCCAGCCACATCCAGCGGTTCTTCGCGCTTTTCCAGACCGAAGCGAAGATATCCTCCTCCTCCAGCAGGCCGGCCTGGCTGAGCAGTTCGTTCTCGCTTTCCTTGCGGATGAAGTCCACGACAACGTCGACGGTAACCCGTCCGACCAGGCGGCCCTTCGCGTCGCCGACCGGGGCCGACACCAGGTCGTAGCGCTCGAATGCCTGCGCCGCCTTCTGCGCCTTGTCGTCCGGGGCCAGCGTGACGAATTCCGTACTCATGACGTCGCCGACCAGGACCTCCGGATCGGTGACGATGAGCCGGTTGATCGGCAGGACACCCCGGATGACTTCGTCGCGATCCACGACGAACGCCTGGTCGGTATGGCCCGGCAATTCATCCATGCGCCGCAGGTAGCGCAGCACGACTTCGAGCGTCACATCCTCGCGCACCGTGACCATGTCGAAATCCATCAGTGCGCCCACCGAATCCTGAGGGTAGGACATCGCGGAGCGCAGCTGTTCGCGCTCCTCGATCGACAATGACTGGAATACGTCCGCAACCACGTCCTGCGGCAGGTCGGGAACCAGGTCGGCAATTTCGTCGGTGTCCAGCTGCTCCGTCGCGGCCACGAGTTCCTGGCGGTCCATGTCCGCGATAAGGGTTTCGCGCACCGCATCGGAGACTTCCAGCAGGATGTCGCCGTCGCGTTCCGCCTTGACGAGTTCCCATACCACCAGGCGCTCTTCCAGCGGCAACGCCTCCAGGATGTAGGCCACATCGGCCGGATGGAGGCGGTCGAGCTTGTTCTGCAGCTCGGCCAGGTTTTGCTTGTGCACCAGTGATTCGACCAGCTCGTGCTTCGGCATGTCCTGCTTGTGGACCATGCTCTCGACGATGCGATGCTTCTGCAGCAGCCCCCTGACCTGATCGAGGGCCTCCTGCACGCTTTCCTGGCGTTTGCGTTTCGCGGCTGGGGGCATGGGATGAATCAGTCCGGCGCGCTGGCGGTAAAAGAATTCATTGTATGCAACGGACGTTGCAAACGCCTAACGCCGCGGTCGCGTTCCGGAAGAGAGGCGGGCGTTGTCCGCGATGCCGCGCGGCAGGACGCCGCGCGCGACGATGTCAGGCGCGCCCTACTGCTTGGGCGGGGTACGGGTTGCCTCCCAGGAAATGAACTCCAAACCGTTGTCGCGTTTGGCCCAGATGCTGTGGAAGCGGATTTCCACGGACAGATCCTGGCCCTTGACCGTAACATCGAAGTTCGCCAGACCGGTAATCAGGGCCAGGCAGCCATAGGTCCGCACGGTGACATCGCTGCGCCGCATGACCCGGTATTTGACGTTGCCCGAGCGCATGGAGTCGATGTAGCTTGCCTTGTCGTCCACGACCGCGGACGAATGGATGTATACAAGGTCCCTGCCGAACAACTTGTCCATGGCGGCAAAATCGTCGCCCATCTGCGCCGCATAGCGGGCGTCTTCCGCCGCCTGCGCCTCGTCGGCAGTGACCGGACCGCCGCATTCTTCCGCGAAAACCGCTCCACTCGCCATCATCGCCAGAATGCCGCAACCGGCCAACAGCCCTTTAAGCGTGTTCATGTTGCCTCCCGTTATTATGAGTTCGTGGTTTGAAATTCCGCCACCCTCCATGGACGACGGATTGCCGCCGCCGCTTAACGCGGCGTCTGCGGATTGGTGCACACACCAACCGATCCGGCCGCCGCCCCAGTCTACTGGGGCGTCAGGACCGCGAGCGGCCGGGGTTCGCAGACGACTTTCTTGCCCGCCAGCCGGGCTGGGAACAGGGAAAGCTTGCCGGCCTTCCAGGCATAGCCGAAGCGCTTTTTCTCCCCCCCTTCGCGGATGTCCTCGGTCTGCAGATACTCGCAGCCGGCCGTGGGGTCGTTCAACGACAATTCATAGAAGAATTTCTGCTCCGGCCAGCGCGCCTCGCCGGACTCGGTGAACTCCCAGGTCCGCCCCTTCTCGTCCTTGTAAGTGCCGGCGATGACAATGCGGTTCAGGGAGGGGCTCAACTCCCCCGGCATCGGCAGGTAATCGCTCCACTTCCCCTTCATGAAGGTGGGTTCGGCTATGCGCAATTTGTCGAATCCTCCCTGCGCATTCTTCACGCCCTGGAACGGGATGTACTTGACCTCGCTGCCGCTGACCGGCTTGTCATCCGGCGCCACCACCAGGCGGAAAGAGCCTGGCTTGCCTTCCGGCTCCACATCCAGAACGGCCTGGATCGACGCCTTGTTGAAATCGGTGACCACGATCGGCACGGCGCGGCCTTCGCGCTTGATGGCAATGAGCACCGGCGCGGCTTTTCTGGCCGCGGCGTGCGGGCTGCGCAACTGGGCGAGCGCCTTCATGTACTGCTCGTTGATCCAGGTGCCTTCGAGGTCGCGCAGGTAGACGCGGTCCTTGCGGGGAGCCGGGGCCTGCGCCAGGACGGAGGCGCTGCACAGGGCAGCGAGGGCGATCATGCAGAGGTTGCGGATGCGGAGTTTCATTTGCAGGTTCTTCATCGTTGTGAATCGGTGAAACGGCTCAGGCCCCGGCGATGGCGGGCCGGCGCTTCCAGAAGCCGGTGGCCTGCTCGAATGCATGTCCCATCTGCAGCACGCCGATATCGTCCTGGTAACGGCCCACGATCTGCAGGCCCACCGGCAGGCCTTGCGCACTGAAACCGCAGGGCACGGACAGCGCCGGCGCGCCGGTGACGGTGATGTAATAGCACGAACGCATCCATTCGAGATAGTTGGCGAGTTTCGTTCCGTTGATTTCGGTCGGATAAGGCACATCGACGTCGAACGGCAGCACCTGCACCACCGGGGCGATGAGAAAATCGTACCTGCCCATGAATTCCTGCATGCGCTGGAACAACCGGCTGCGCTTGAGCTCCGCGGCGCCAACCTGCGGACCCGTAAGCTTCCCGCCCTCTTCGATATTCCAGATCACGGTGTCCTTCATCTGGCTGCGTTTGGTTTTCAGCAATTGTCCGAAGCTGAGCTCCATGCTCCATGCCCGCATCACGCTGAAAATTTCATCGGCATCGCTCAAATCGGGTGTCGCATCCTCAACCTTGCAGCCCAGCCCTTCGAAGACCATGCGCTGCGCGCCGGTGATTTTTCTTACCTCGGGTTCGAACGGCAATCCGCCCAGATCGGAACTCCAGGCGATGCGGGCACCCTTGAAGTCCCGCGCCAGCGGCCGCGCAAACGCCAGTCCCTGTTCCTGGAGCGAAATCGGCGCCCGTGGATCCGGGCCGGCGATCGCGGAAAGCATCAGCGCCACGTCCTGGACGGTACGGGCCATGGGCCCGACCACGGACAGGGGAAACCAGGCGGAAGGGGTCGGCCAGTTCGGCACCCGGCCCGTCGAGGGTCGCAGCCCGACCACGTTGCAGAAGCTGGCGGGATTCCGCAGCGAGCCGCCAAGATCGGAACCGTCGGCGATCGGCAGCATGCCGCAGGCCAGCGCCACGGCCGACCCGCCGCTGCTGCCGCCGCAGGTTTTCGACAGATCGTAAGGATTGCGAGTCGCGCCGAATACCGGATTGAACGTCTGCGAGCCGGCCCCGAGCTCCGGCGTGTTGGTTTTGCCGACAGAAACCGCGCCCGCCCTTTTCAGGCGCTCGACGATGATGGCATCCACGTCCGGCACGAAATCCTTGAACATCGGCGAGCCGAAGGTCGTTCGCACGCCCTTTGTGACGGCAAGGTCCTTGTGTCCGACCGGCAGTCCGGCCAGCAGCCCCGGATCGTGGCCGCGCGCCAGTGCTGCGTCCACCGCTTGCGCCGCATTTCTCGCCTGGTCCGGCAGCAAAGTCACGATCGCATTGACCCTCGGGTTGATCCGGTCGATCTGGTCCAGGTGCGCCTCGAGAACTTCGACAGCGGACAATTCGCGCGCGCGAATTCGGCGGACCAGTTCGACCGCGGTCATGAAACAGATTTCCGTCGTGCTCATCGGCGTCTGCGGGATTCGCAAAAAGGGCACATGGTAGCCGAATCACGCTTGCCTTAGCGACGGCAATGACCCCGCTCCCCGGATCAACTCCCACCGCAGAGGACGCGGAGGACGCAGAGGAAAGCGACTGAGAGACAGAAAATAGATTGCCCCGGAGTGTTGGCCCGTCGCGACGTGGCTCTGTCACCCCCTTTGGCGATCCGTCTTCTCAGCGTTTTGCTCCGCGTCCTCTGTGGTGCGTGCTTATCCTAGTCTTCGCTGCGGCGCATCAGGCTTTCCCTCTGGGCCGCCCAGGGCGCGGCGGGATCGAGCACAACCTCTCCATTGACCACGGTGACGCCGGCGCGCACCAGGACGGCCTGGAAGTCGGGAAATTCGCCGTCATCGAGACGGTCGCGGACGATATCGCTGAAGACCGTGCTGCCGGTGGCGCGGTCCAGCTGCTCCGTCAACTCCGCCGCCGACCAGCGGCGGTCCTGGCCAAGGCAGCATTGCGTTATCGCATCCAGCGCGGTATCCAGGGATTGCGAGCCTCCGGACTGTTCGCGCAGCCTCAGGTCCGCTTCGAGCATGAGTGCCGCACCGGCCCAGTAAACCCTTTGATACAGGCCGCCGACGCCGACGCGCTCGGAAGCGCGGGCGAGGCTCATTCCGGTGCCCACTTTCGCCGCGCGTTGGAAACCCACGATCATGCGCTTCCAGGCTTCGCGTTCGTCGATCGCACCTCCCCGCGCCATCAGCGTGTTCTGCAGATAAGTCGGCAGCCCTTCCGTCAGCCAGACATCCCGCGCCACGACGTAGGGCAGGAACAGGTGCGACATTTCGTGGGTGGCGCTCCAGTCACGTTCGAAAGCCTTCGGCGGATGCGTCGGGTTGATGAAGAAGTGCACGGCCGGCCCGCCGCCCCTGGATACGTAAGCCCAGGGCACCGGTCCCGTGCCGCGCGGCGTCGGCGCGACGATTACCTGCACCGAATCCACGGGAAAGCGCCCGCGCAGCGTGGCGACATTGCGCGCCGCTTCCGCGATCCAGCGCTCGATCGAGGCCTGCTGCTGGGGAGGCGGCCCATCCAGCATCGCCACATGCAAATTGGCATTGCCCACGGTTATGTGCCGCTCGGTGAATCGGCCGAACGCCACAATGCCCGCCCAGTTCGGCGTGGGTCCCAGGCGATAGGCGCGCGTGCCTCCCGCACCGGGAACTGGCCGCCAGGGAGTGGAAACATTCACGCCTTCGGGCAGCTTGAACGAAAGCTCGAGCTCCCCGGCGTCCGCCGGCGGACGCCACAGCCAGTCGCCGATCGAGGTAAGCAGATCGCGACCGACCCACCTCGACTCCGGACCGCCTGATTGCGCGCCCCCGCGCACCGGATCGAGCTGGACGCGGTATTCGATGCAGCTGTCGTCGGCCACGCCTTCAAGTGGAATCCGCTCGCCGTCGGGCAGGCGTGCAGGCGCACCACCGGGCAATTCGACCTGCTTGAGAAAAGCCCTGGCGCCGCTGGTTTCCGCCTGCAGCGCGGATGGAGCAGCGCCCTCGAAGCACGCGCGCACCCGCATCCGGTCGAGGGAATCGGATACCTCGACCTGATAGCGGTGCAACGGCTCGGCATGTGCGGCCGGCATGCCGGCCGCAGCCAGCGACAGGATGGCCGGCAGCCACGACAGTCTCATCGAGGTCAATGTGGCGCCGGCTGCACGCCGATGCCGCGCGCCATCAGCACGGCCATCAGGGGTATCAGTGCGAACAGGATCAGTTCCGCCAGCAGGTAGCGGCTCACCCGTGCAACCTGGTACGGCTGGGGCGTCCCGCCGTCCGCGTTCAGCGCGCGCATCCAGCGCAGATACTGCAGCGTCGGCGGAATCGACATCAGTCCGACGGCGACAAACAGCGCGAGCTTGATGTAGAGCACCGGATTGTGCAGGTAGAAGGCCGCTCCCTTGCCGAACCAGATGAGGCGCGCCAGCCCGGTGGCCAGCGCCAGGATGGCGGCCAGCATGTAGAACATGTCGATGCGGGCCAGGTGGCGGATGCGCTGGGGCGTCAGGCCGGGCCGGCAAGTCTGGTATTCGATCACCAGGAATACCGCGATCAACACCATCGCGGTGTAGTGCAGATAGGCAACGAGCGCGTCGGTCATGGTTGTTGAACCGGGACTTCGCCGATGGTAAGGACGCCGGTTTCCATGATCGCCTCCCGCAGCCGGCGTTCACGCTCGTCCGCGGACAATTCGATTCCACCCGCTTCCAGCGCGATGCCCAGCGCGCGATAGGTTGCCGCCAGATCGGGAAACTCCTTCGAGGCAACGTGCATGTCGTGGAGTTCGCTGAACACGCCGGAGCCGGTGATCTCGTCGAGCTTGCCCATCAGTTCCCCGGCGCTCCAGGAGCGATCCGGCGAACTGCAGCACTCGTTCAGGGCCCCGAGCGCGGTGTCGAGGGACTGCTTGCCTGCCGTCATCTGCCGCAATCGCACGTCCGCCATCATCATGATGGCCGTACCTTCCCAATAGACCCGCATGTAAGCGCCGCTGCGGTACATGCTTTCCGTGGCCTGCGCGAGCGTCATGCCGGTCGCGTCGTCGCGACCGCGCAGAAAACCGGCGTGCATCATGACCCAGGCATCGCGCGGGGATATCCGCCCGGCACGGGCGCGCAACACGTTCTGGTAGTAAGTCGCCACACCTTCGTACAACCACGCGGCATCGCGGTTCACCAGCGGCAGAAGCAGGTGGGAAAACTCGTGGACCGCCGTCCAGTCGTCGTAGAACTCGTGGATGGGACGGCGCTGGTTGACGAAAAAGTGCACCGCCGGGGATCCCCCCCGCACCACATGCGCCCACGGTGTCGGTTCCCCGCCGCGGGCATCCGGCACTACGAGCACCTGGGCTTGCGGAAGCGGAAAGCGGCCGTAAAGGCCGGATACGATCTGCGCCGCATCCGCGATCCACGCCTGCATTTCCTCGGCGGCGACGGGCGGCGATCCCTCGAGGACCGAGAGCCGCAGCATGGAGCTGCCTATCGCCACTTCCCGTTCGGTGAAGCGGCCGAACGCAACGTAGGCCGGTTCATCGTTGGGTGCATGTCCGAGACGAAAGACGGCGCGGCCCGGCACACCTGCCAGCGGCTTCCACGGCGCCGACACCGCCAGGCCGTCCTGCAGCAGGAAGCTGATTTCGACGTCCTCGTTGTTCGCCAGTCGGGCGGGACGCCAAAGCCAGAGTCCCACCGACGTCAGCAGGTCCCTGCCGAGCCGGCGGATCTTGCCATCGGTCCGGTCATGCTGGCGGATCGGCTTCGATACGTTCGCCGAATAGAGCAGGCAACCGTTCTCGGGCACGTGGCGCAGGCTGAGCGCCCCGCTGGGCTCGATCACCTTGCGGCTGCCCTCCACCCGGGCTTCCATCAGCGCGAGCGGCGCATCGAGGGACTCGGCGACGAGCTCCGCGGGCGGCTTGCCGTCAAAACAGGCGCGCACGTTGAGGATCGTCAGGTCGGGATCGATCGTTACAGAGTACTTGTGCAGGCGTTGCGGCGATTCCGTCTGCGCCAGGCTGAACATCGGCGCGACCAGCAATGCCGCAACGAGACCGCTGAGGATTTTCCGGGTCACTCGGCGCAACTCAAGCCCCATCTGCATAAGCTCCCCCCGCGCGCGCGGAAAGCATGCCACAAAAAACGCGCGGTCACGCGGCCAGCGCCGCACCGGGCTCGTACGACAGGTTCGGCGCCAGCCAGCGCTCGGCTTCCTGCAGGCTCATGCCCTTGCGGCGTGCGTAATCCTCGACCTGGTCGCGGTCGATTTTTGCCACTGCGAAGTACTGCGATTGCGGATGCGAAAAATAGAAACCGCTGACTGCGGCGGTAGGCAACATCGCGAACGACTCGGTCAGGGTGATGCCCACGGATTTCGCCGGGCCCAAAAGGTCAAACAGCAGGCCCTTCTCCGTGTGCTCCGGGCAAGCCGGATAGCCCGGCGCCGGACGGATGCCCTGGTATTTCTCGTCGATCAATTCTTCGACATTCAGCGCCTCGCCGGCGGCGTAGCCCCAGAACTCGCGTCGCACGCGCTGGTGCATCAGTTCCGCGAAGGCTTCGGCCAGCCGGTCGGCAAGCGCCTTGAGCATGATCGCATTGTAGTCGTCGTGCTTTTTCTCGAAAGCAGCGACCCGCTCGTCGATGCCGATTCCCGCGGTCACTGCGAAGGCGCCGATGTAATCGCGGGCACCCGAGTCCTTCGGCGCCACCATGTCGGCAAGGCACAGGTTCGGTTTGTCCTGCGGCTTGACCATCTGCTGGCGCAGGAAATGGAAAGTCGTCGCCGGCCTGCTGCGCGACTCGTCGGCATAGACCTCCACATCGTCGCCGACGCTGTTGGCGGGAAACAGGCCGATGACTGCCGCCGCGCCGAGCCACTTCTCGGAAATGATCTGCGCCAGCATTTTCTGCGCGTCGTCGAACAGATTGCGTGCCGCTTCGCCCACGAGCTTGTCCTGCAATATTTTCGGATAGCGGCCGGCCAGTTCCCACGTCTGGAAAAATGGCGTCCAGTCGATGAATCGGGCAATGTCGTCGAGAGGGTAGTCATTGAATACTTTCAGGCCGGTGAGCTCCGGTACCGGCGGCGCGTAGGCACTCCAGTCGGTCTTCAGGCCGTGCCTGCGCGCCTCGGCGATCGGATAGTGCGGCCCCTGGCCCTTCTTGCCCTTGTGCTGGCTGCGGGTTTTCTCGGCGTCCTCGCGGATCTTGCGCACGTAGTCGTCGCGGATTTCTTTCGAGATCAGGCTCGTGCAGACGCCGACGCTTCGCGACGCGTCCGGCACCCAGACGGTCGGCCCGGAGTAGTTCGGTTCGATTTTCACAGCAGTGTGGACGCGCGAGGTCGTTGCGCCGCCGATAAGCAAGGGCATTGTGAATCCCTGGCGCTCCATTTCCTTGGCGACGTGCGCCATTTCCTCGAGCGAAGGCGTAATCAGGCCGGACAGGCCGATGATGTCGGCTTTTTCCTCGAGCGCGATCCTGAGGATTTTCTCGGCCGGCACCATCACCCCGAGGTTGACGACGTCGAAGTTGTTGCACTGGAGCACCACGGACACGATGTTCTTGCCGATGTCGTGCACATCCCCCTTGACGGTCGCAATCACGATCTTGCCCTTGCTCTGGCCGGTTGTCCCTGATTTCGCCTTCTCCGCTTCGATATAGGGAATCAGATGCGCCACCGCCTCTTTCATCACGCGCGCGGATTTGACCACCTGCGGCAGGAACATCTTGCCCGCCCCGAACAGGTCGCCGACCACGTTCATGCCATCCATCAGCGGACCCTCGATCACATGGATCGGACGCTCGGCCTCGAGACGGGCGGCCTCGGTATCCTCGATGATGTAGGTGTTGATGCCGCGCACCAGCGCATGCGTCAGGCGTTCGCCGACCGTTCCGTTGCGCCACGTCAGGTCTTCCCTCGACACCTTCGCGTCGCCTTTGTAGCTTTCGGCGAACTCCACGAGGCGCTCCGTCGCATCGGGCCTGCGATTGAACAGCACGTCCTCGACCAGCGCGAGCAGGTCCCGGGGGATCTGCTCATACACGCCGAGCTGGCCGGCGTTGACGATGCCCATGGTCATTCCGGCCCTTACGGCGTGGTAGAGGAACGCGGTATGGATGGCTTCGCGGATCGGTTCATTGCCGCGGAACGAGAACGAGATGTTCGACACCCCGCCGCTGATCCTCACGTGCGGAAGCGATGTCCTGATCATGCGCGCCGCCTCGATGAACTCGATGGCATAGACGTTGTGTTCCTCGATCCCGGTCGCAATGGCGAAAATATTCGGATCGAAGATGATGTCCTCGGGCGGAAAGCCGGCCTCTTGCAACAGCAGGTGATAGGCGCGCGTGCAGATCTCGATGCGGCGCGCCAGCGTGTCCGCCTGGCCTTTCTCGTCGAAGGCCATCACCACCGCGGCGGCGCCGTAGCGCCTGACCAGCCGGGCCTGGCGTAGGAACTCCGCCTCGCCTTCCTTCATGCTGATCGAATTGACGATGCACTTGCCCTGCACGCATTTCAGCCCGGCCTCTATGACCTCCCATTTGGAAGAATCGATCATCACCGGCACTCGCGAGATGTCCGGCTCCGAACCGACCAGATTGAGGAAAGTGGTCATCGCTTTCTTCGAATCCAGCATCGCCTCGTCCATGTTGACGTCGATGATCTGGGCGCCGTTCTCCACCTGCTGGCGCGCCACAGACAGCGCTTCCGCGTAGTTGCCGGCGAGGATAAGGCGGGCAAAAGCCTTGGAACCGGTCACGTTCGTGCGTTCGCCGACGTTGACGAACAAAGCGTCGTCGCCGATGTTGAGCGGTTCCAGTCCGGACAGGCGCAGCTTCTTTTCGACCACCGGCAGCTTGCGCGGGGGAATGTCCTTCAGGGCTTCGCTCACCGCCCTGATGTGCGCGGGCGTGGTGCCGCAGCAGCCGCCGGCGATATTGAGGAATCCCGCCTCGGCGAATTCCTTCAGGAACGAAGCGGTGTATTCCGGACTCTCGTCGTACTCGCCGAATGCATTCGGCAAGCCTGCGTTCGGATGCAGGCTGGTGAATACGTCGGCAACTTTCGAAAGCTCTTCTATGTACGGGCGCAGATCCTTGGCGCCGAGCGCGCAATTGAGGCCAACTGAGAACGGCCGCGCGTGCGAAATGGAATTCCAGAAGGCTTCCGTGGTCTGGCCGGAGAGCGTGCGGCCGCTGGCATCGGTGATGGTTCCGGAGACCATCACGGGAACCTGTATGCCATGCCGGGAGAAATAGTCGTCCACGGCAAACAGCGCGGCCTTGCAGTTGAGCGTGTCGAATACCGTCTCGACCATGAGCAGGTCGGCGCCGCCGTCGAGCAGTCCGCGCACGCACTCGGTGTAGCACGCCACCAGTTCGTCGAATGAGATATTGCGGAAGCCCGGGTCATTGACTTCGGGAGACAAGGAAGCGGTGCGATTGGTCGGGCCCAGCACGCCGGCAACGAAGCGGGGCTTGCCCGGGGTCTTCGCGCTGAACTCGTCGGTCGCGGAGCGCGCAAGCTTGGCCCCCGCGCTGTTCAATTCGAACACGGTCTGCGTCATGCCGTAGTCGGCCATGGACACAGAATTGGAATTGAAGGTGTTCGTCTCGACGATGTCCGCGCCGGCTTCCAGGTAGGACGCGTGAATGCCGCGGATGATGCCGGGCTGGGTCAGCGTCAGCAGGTCGTTGTTGCCCTTCTGGTCGCTGCCATGGTCATGGAAGCGATCGCCGTGATAGTGGTGCGTGTCCAGTCCGTGGCCCTGGATCATGGTGCCCATCGCCCCGTCGAGGACCAGGATGCGTTCCCCGAGCAGCTCGTTCAGAAGCCTGATGCGTTTTTCTGTCATGTGCGAAAAATAAAAACCCGTCGGCTGAAGCGGGACGGGTTGGTCGCGCTTTAGCGGTATTTATAGAGCGCCCGCAAGCTGGGGATCAAATCGGCGCGATGGCTGAAAGTTACAGCCTGATGCCCCGTCTGTCAATCGCGCTGCGCGTGAATCCTTCGCCTCGACCGCTCAAATTCTTTCGAAGCGGCGGTATTGCACGGCCTCGGCAACATGCGCCGTCGAAACGGCCGCCGCCGCCGCCATATCGGCGATGGTCCGCGAGACTTTCAGTATTCGATGATAGGCGCGCGCCGAAAGTCCCAGCCTGCCGATCGCCTGCCGCGCGAATTCCGTCGCTTTTGCGTCGCCCGCGCAGTATTCCTCGACTTCTTTGACCGTCAACATGACGTTCGGTTTGCCTTGCCTTTCGAGTTGCCGCTGTCGCGCTCCGGCAACACGTTCCCGCACGGTAGCGCTTGATTCCCCTGCCTGGCGCGAGGCCAGTTCCTTTTCCGGCACGGCGGGGACTTCTATGTGCAGGTCGATCCGGTCCAGCAGCGGTCCCGAAATCCGGTTGCGATAGCGCGTCACCTGGTCCGGCGTACAGCGGCACTTGCCCGAGTAGTGCCCCAGGAAGCCGCATGGGCACGGATTCATTGCCGCGATCAGCTGAAAGCGCGCGGGGAACTCCGCCTGCCGGGCCGCGCGCGAGACGCTGATTTTCCCCGACTCGAGCGGTTCGCGAAGCACTTCCAGCACGTCGCGGTCGAACTCCGGCAATTCATCGAGGAACAGGACGCCGTTCATCGCCATCGAAATTTCGCCGGGCCGGGGATTGCTGCCGCCGCCGACCAGCGCCACCGCGGACGCGGTGTGATGCGGCGCCCGATACGGCCTGCGCTTCCAGTTGCGCACATCGAAGCCGGAACTGCCGAGCGATTGCATCGCCGCGGACGCCAGCGCGTCCTCTTCCGACATCGGCGGCAGGATGCCGCCAAATCGCTCGGCCAGCATGGTCTTGCCCGTGCCCGGCGGGCCGACCATCAGCACGCTATGTCCGCCGGCCGCCGCAACTTCAAGAGCGCGTTTTGCCTGCGCCTGGCCTTTTACATCGGCGATGTCGGGAAAGTCCGCCGCCCCGCTGGCGGGCGGGTCCGTCATGCGCGCCAGTAATTCCCGGCCTGCCAGGTGCGAACAGACTTGCAGCAGCGATCCCGCTGGATAAACATGCGCATCACGCACCAATGCGGCCTCGGCTGCGCTTTCGAGGGGCAGGACGAAAGCCCGTCCGGCATGATGCGCGTTGTAGGTCATCGCCAACGCCCCGCGAATCGGCCGCAGCTCTCCGGTCAGCGCCAGCTCACCGGCGAATTCATGGTCAGACAGCCTGGTTGCGGGAATCTGGCCCGATGCCGCAAGGATTCCCACCGCAATCGGCAGGTCGAAGCGTCCGCTTTCCTTTGGCAGGTCGGCGGGCGCGAGATTGACGGTAATGCGGCGGGCCGGAAATTCGAAGCGGCAATTTTGCAGTGCCGAGCGCACCCGGTCCTTGCTTTCCTTCACTTCCGCTTCAGGCAAGCCGACGATGGTGAAATTCGGCAGGCCGTTGGCAAGATGCACCTCGACCGTGACCAGCGGCGCGTCCATGCCGGCAAGCGATCTGCTGTAGAGAACGGCGAGAGACACGAATGTCCGCCTGGCAGGCTAGCTTTTCCCGCCGCCCAGAAGCTTTTCCAGTTCCGCGACCTTCGCTTCCATCCGCTCAAGCTGTTCGCGCGTGCGTCTGAGCACTTCCTGTTGGACGTCGAATTCCTCGCGGGTGACCAGGTCCAGACGGGAAAAAGTGCTCGACATGAGCGCCCGCAGATTTTTCTCGATGTCCCTGGCAGGCGAGGCGTCCACCAGCTCCTTCAGCTTGCGATTCAGGTCGTCCAGAAGTTTGCTGTCCAAAGCTCATCCCTCCTACAAACAAAAAGTGTAGTCAAAGCGTTACACGACGTCCGCGACACCGGAGCGCACCCCGAATGTGCGTGGCACCTATTTGGTGCATTAATTTGGTGCCCCGCAGTAGGCCGGATCGTCGAAAAGCTCTATAACTTATTAATTAGTAATGATTATCGGTTTGGCATGGTAAATGCTGACGCTTCTCGCCGCGGTTTCAGCCACGTTTTTTCGTTTCCATCATCAAAAGGAAGATCGCCATGCTCAAGAACAAGATTCTGTTTGCCGCAGTTGCCGGCGCGCTCGCGCTACCGGGAGCGGCAATGGCCCAAGAGGCCGCGTCGCCCCACGCGATTACCGGCAACTTTACGCTAACCACCGACTATGCCTTTCGTGGCGTCTCCCAGACCAACGAAGATGCGGCCGTGCAGGGTGGTTTCGACTACTCGCACACGCCCACCGGCCTGTACGTGGGAATCTGGGGCTCCAACGTAAGTTTCGCGCCGGGTTCCATTGAACTGGACTACTACGGCGGCTGGGCCAAGACCTGGGGCGACTGGGGCGTGAATCTGGGCGTGCTCCACTACGACTACCCGAACAACAGCGTGCTCAATACCGATGAGGTTTACGCCGCCGGCACCTGGAAGTGGTTCACCCTCAAGTATTCGCACGTTATTTCCGATCGCGTCTTCGGTGTGCTCGACGGCAAGGGATCGGGATACGCAGAGCTGAACTTCGCTTACACGCTGCCCCAGGACTTCATTATCGGCGCCCACTACGGCACGACCATGCTGGACGGCGAAGCCACCCCCGGAACGCCGAATTCCGATCTCGACTACGACGATTACAAGGTCAGTGTTTCGAAGGCGTTCGCGGGCTTCAATCTCGCCCTCGCCTACGTCGCCACCGGCAGCCTGGGTTCCGGCTATGCAACGAAGCCCGATACGTATGACGACCGCGTCATTTTCTCGGTCGGCAAGACTTTCTAACCGAAGCTTGATAAAGGGCCCGGCGCCAACGCCGGGTCCGCCCCGCAAAGCCCATTGGAGAAACCATGAAACTAGTGACCGCAATCATCAAGCCGTTCAAGCTTGACGAGGTCCGTGAAGCCCTGTCCGCGATCGGCGTGCAAGGCATCACCGTGACCGAAGTCAAGGGATT
Organism: Burkholderiales bacterium; assembly: GCA_036384015.1. Taxonomy (GTDB): domain Bacteria; phylum Pseudomonadota; class Gammaproteobacteria; order Burkholderiales; family JACQAP01; genus JACQAP01. The sequence goes on along the minus strand of DASVNF010000123.1, from coordinate 645 downwards.
CGGCCGGCAGAAAGGACACACCGAGCTCTACCGCGGCGCCGAGTATGTCGTCGACTTCCTGCCCAAGGTGAAGATCGAGGCCGCGATCAAAACCGAGCTGCTCGATCAGGTGATCGAGGCAATCGAAAAATCAGCCAACACGGGCAAAATCGGCGACGGCAAGATTTTCGTGTTCGAGCTCGAACAAGTTGTCCGCATCCGCACCGGCGAAACCGGCGCGGACGCGTTATAGGGAGAATGTCATGATCAAGAAGATTTTTGCGCTGATTGCCTTGTGCGGGGTCCTGGGCTTCTCCCTGCCGAGCTTCGCCGACGATGCGGCCGCGCCTGCGGCCGCAGAGGCGACCGCCGAGGCTGCTGCCCCGGCAGCTGCCGCGCCCGTTCCGAACAAGGGCGATACGACGTGGATGCTGACAGCGACCTGCCTCGTCATCCTGATGACCATTCCGGGCCTGGCGCTGTTCTACGGTGGCATGGTCCGAACCAAGAACATGCTCTCGGTGCTGATGCAGGTCTTCGCGACCTTCTGCCTGCTAGCGATTCTCTGGGCGATCTACGGCTACAGCGTCGCATTCACGGAGGGGAACGCGTTCTTCGGGGGCTTTTCGAAGATATTCCTCAAGGGCATCACGCCCGATTCGGTGG
>DASVNF010000122.1:0-18833 GCA_036384015.1 Burkholderiales bacterium | reverse complement strand
TGGCCGACCTGCAGAAGCCCGCGGTTCCCGCCACCAGCCAGCCGCCGGCCTCCGCGCAACCGGCCCCGCCGGCGCCGACCCCGGCTCCCGCGCCACCGGCTGCGACGGCGTCCGATGCCAAGCCGGCTACGCCTGCTGCGCCGACGCCCCCGACGCCTGCTCCGACCACGGCGACGGCGCCGCCCACCGTGCAGCCCCCCCCGCCGCAGCCCAAACCCGCTCCGCCCAAGCCGGCACCGCCGGCCCCGGAGCCGAGCCTGATGGATCGCGTGATGGAACAACCCGCCTATCTGGGCGCGGGTGTGATCGCGTTGATCCTGATCGGTGCGCTGGCCGTGCGCGCAGTCAAGCGCCGTCGCGAATCGAAGGCTGACTCCGACGACTCTGGCCCTGCGATCGTAATCGCGGCTCCGGCCGCAGCGGCAGCCTATGGCGGGGGCGCAGCAAGCAGCGCACCGGCGGCCGCCGCGTCGAGCGACAGCGACGAAGTCGATCCGGTAAAGGAAGCCGAGATCTTCCTGGCCTATGGCCGGGATGCGCAGGCCGAAGAGCTGCTGAAGGAGGCACTCGCCGCCAATCCGAACCGCCAGGAAGTGCGCGTGCTGCTGTTGCAGATCTACGCCAAGCGCAAGGACGCCAAGAGCTTCGAAACGGTTGCTCGCGAAGTGCAGCAGGCCACAGGAAGCTCGGGTCCGCATTGGGACCAGGTGGTGGCGCTGGGCTATCAGGTCGATCCCTCGAATCCCCGCTATGCGGCGGGGCAGGGCAGTGGCGGAATGGTCGCCGCCGCCGCGGGTGCTGCAGCTGCGGCCGCGGACAACGTCGACTTCAATATCGGCTCCGACGACGCGCAGTCGAGCACCGCAACGGATTACGACTTGGGCGAAGGCGGCAGCGGGCTCGAGAGAACCCAGGTCATCGATCTGAGCCAAAGCCCGGGTCATGACGACACTACGGTAATGGAAGCGCCCGCGGCGGCGGATATCGCCTTCAACGTCGATGTGCCCGCCGCCGAGCCTTCCATGCAACCGGAACCCGCCAAATCGTCCAGCGGCCTGGATTTCGACATCGACCTGAACTCCTTCAATGCGCCGGCAGCCGGGGAATCACCCGCCGCCGCAGAACCGTCGGGCGCCGGGGGCCTGGATTTCGACATGAGCGGCCTGTCGGTCGATGCGCCTGCGGCATCCGAGCCGAAGGCCGAAACCGCGTCCGCGCCCCCGGAATTCGACCTCTCCGGCATCAGCCTGGACCTGGGCGAAACCACCCCGAGGATTTCTCCATCGGGCAAGGACGATCACTGGTACGACGTGCAAACGAAATTCGACCTTGCCAAGGCCTATCAGGAGATGGGCGACAAGGACGGTGCCCGCGAAATCCTCAAGGAAGTGCTGCAGGAAGGCGATGGCGAGCAGAAAGCGGCAGCCCAGGCGGTATTGTCCAGCCTGGACGCCTGACCGGCGGCGGCCCGCTCTGCGGGAAAAGCCGGCTTTGTGATATCGATGCCGGGGCATTCATGCCCCGGTTTTTCTTTCGGGGTCGCGTTGAGAATCGCCCTTGGACTCGAATATGACGGCGCTGCATTCTGCGGCTGGCAGACGCAGCCGGGCGGCTGCGGGGTGCAGGACGCGCTCGAGCAGGCCCTGTCCGGCGTAGCCGGGGAAAAAATCGAAACCGCCTGTGCAGGCCGCACGGATGCCGGAGTGCACGCCATTGCCCAGGTGGCGCACTTCGATACCGCCGTGGCCAGGCCCCTCAGCGCCTGGACCCGCGGGACCAATGCGCTGCTGCCGCAGAGCGTTGCCGTGACCTGGGCCCGCGCGGTGGACCCTGAATTTCACGCGCGCTTCTCCGCCACAGGCCGGCGTTATGCCTACTGGTTGCTCAGCCGTCCCCAGCGGCCCGGGCTGCTGAGCGGCCGCGCCGGCTGGACGCATCGGGCACTGGATGAGAATGCGATGCGGGAGGCGGCGCAATGCCTGCTGGGCGAACACGATTTCAGCGCCTTTCGCGCCGCGGAATGCCAGGCCAAAACACCGGTAAAGACCATGCGCGAAGTGGTGGTCGCCAGGCGCGGAGACCTGATCCGGTTCGAATTCGTCGCCGATGCATTCCTGCAGCACATGGTGCGCAATATCGTCGGCTCGCTCGTCTACGTGGGCAGCGGGCGCCAGCCGGCCGGCTGGATCCGCGACTTGATGGAAAGCCGCGATCGCACCCGGGCTGCGCCGACATTCTCTCCCGCCGGACTTTACCTGGCAGCAGTGGAGTACGATGCGGTCTGGGCGATACCGCCGAGCCCCAACGTCAGCCGCATGGAAGACATCGTTGTGGCGGCCTGCTAGCCCGCCTCCAAATCCCATGGCCACTGCGGTAAAGATCTGCGGCATTACGCGCGTCGAGGATGCACTGGTTGCGGCGCGCGCGGGCGCGCATGCGATCGGACTGATCTTTTATGCGAAAAGCCCGCGCCTGGTGCCCGATCCGGTGGCGGCCGAGGCGGTAAAGTCGCTGCCGCCATTCGTAACGCCGGTCGCGCTGTTCGTGGACCCGCAGGCCGCGGAGGTTGAACGGGTGATCGGGAACGTGCGGCCGCAGTTGCTGCAGTTCCATGGCGATGAGCCGGCGGACTTCTGCGCAAGCTTCGGCGTGCCGTACATCAAGGTGGTCCGAATGAGGCCGGGGGTGGATTTGCTACAATACGCCCGGCAATACCGCGCCGCGAAAGGCCTGCTGCTCGATGCATTCGTCGAGGGCAATCACGGCGGTACCGGTTCCGCGTTCGACTGGGCGCTCATCCCTCGCGAAATTCCCCTGCCGCTGATATTGGCAGGCGGGCTGAATCCCGGCAACGTGGGCGAAGCGGTACGGCGCGTGCGGCCCTGGGCGGTGGACGTCAGCAGCGGGGTCGAAGCGGCGAAGGGCATAAAGGACGCGGCCAAGGTCGCCGCCTTCATTCGAGGAGTGAGAGATGCAGATGTATGAGGGCGTGACCGCCTATAACCTGCCCGATACCAAGGGCCACTTCGGTCCGTATGGGGGCGTGTTCGTCGCCGAGACCCTGATCCACGCGCTCGACGAATTGCGCACGCAATACGATGAAATGCGGCGGGATCCGGAGTTCATCGCCGAGTTCGAATCCGAACTCAAGCACTATGTCGGCCGGCCCAGCCCCGTCTACCACGCCAAACGGCTGTCGCAACACTGCGGCGGCGCGAGCATCTGGTTGAAACGCGAAGACCTCAACCACACCGGCGCGCACAAGATCAACAACACCATAGGCCAGGCCCTGCTGGCGAGGCGCATGGGCAAGAAGCGCATCATCGCCGAGACGGGGGCGGGCCAGCATGGCGTGGCCTCTGCCACGGTCGCCGCGCGCTTCGGCATGGAATGCGTCGTGTACATGGGGTCGGAGGACGTCAAACGCCAGTCGATGAACGTGTATCGCATGAAGCTGCTCGGCGCGACGGTGGTGCCGGTGGAAAGCGGATCGAAAACGCTCAAGGACGCGCTCAACGAAGCGATGCGCGACTGGGTCACCAACGTCGAGAACACGTTCTACATCATCGGCACCGTGGCGGGACCGCATCCCTATCCGATGATGGTGCGCGACTTCAATTCGGTGGTGGGACGGGAACTCCGCACGCAGATGCCCGAGGTGATCGGACGCCAGCCCGATGCCATCATCGCCTGCGTCGGCGGCGGCTCCAACGCCATCGGCGCGTTCTACCCCTACATCGAGGACAAACAGGTGCGGCTGATCGGGGTCGAGGCGGCGGGCCACGGCATCGCCTCCGGCAAGCACGCCGCGACACTTTGCGCGGGCACGCCGGGCGTTTTGCATGGCAACCGCACCTATCTGATCCAGGACGAGAACGGCCAGATCATCGAGACCCATTCGATTTCCGCCGGACTCGACTATCCCGGCGTCGGCCCCGAACATTCCTGGCTCAAGGACAGCGGCCGCGCCGAATATGTGCCCATTACGGACGACGAAGCGCTGAACGCCTTTCACACGCTGACGCGCATGGAGGGCATCATGCCCGCGCTCGAATCATCCCACGCCGTGGCGTACGCGATGAAAATCGCACCGTCGTTCGGCAAGGACAAGGTCCTGCTGGTAAATCTCTCCGGCCGCGGCGACAAGGACATGAACACCGTTGCGGAACGTTCCGGCATGAAACTGTAAGCAGCGGCGAATGGTTGCCACTCGTCCCTCGCCCCACTCCCCTCGTCCCGAAAACATGTCCCGCATCCAGGCAACATTCAGCAAGCTGCAGGCGCAGAAGAAAAAAGCGCTGATTCCCTTCGTTACCGCGGGCGATCCAACCCGCGCGATGACTGTTCCGATCATGCACGCGCTGGTTTCCGCGGGCGCGGACATCGTGGAACTGGGCGTGCCGTTCTCCGACCCGATGGCGGATGGTCCGACCATCCAGCGCTCCAGCGAGCGCGCGCTGAAGCACGGGACCAGCCTCACCCATGTCCTCGGCATCGTGAAGGAATTCCGCGCCAGGGACGCCACCACGCCCGTGGTGCTGATGGGATACGCCAATCCGATCGAGGCGATGGGTCTCGGGGAGTTCGCCAAGGCAGCGCAGGCAGCCGGGGTCGATGGGGTGCTGGTCGTGGACTATCCGCCGGAAGAAGGCGGGTCCATGGCCGAGCTGCTGAAAGTGCATGGCATCGATTCGATATTCCTGCTGTCGCCGACCACCCAGGACAGCCGCATGGAGCAGATCGGCCACATGGCGACCGGCTACATTTATTACGTTTCGCTCAAGGGCGTGACCGGCGCGGCCACCCTCGACCTGAAGGAAGTCGCCGCCAAGATCCCGCAGATCCGCTCGCACATCAAGCTCCCGATCGGTGTAGGCTTCGGCATCCGCGACGCCGAAACCGCAAAGGCCATTGCTGCGGTGTCCGATGCGGTCGTCATCGGCAGCCGCCTGGTCCAGGAAATCGAGGGTTCCGCGGCCGACAAGGTCCTCGGCAACATTTCGACTTTGCTCGGCGGCATCCGCCGGGCCATGGACGGCGCCTGACGTTGCGGCCGCCGATTGTTTGCGTTGAGCAGGGACTCCGGGCGCAGGCCCGCCGCATGACAGGGGGACGTGGATGAGCTGGCTGCAGAAACTGCTTCCGCCGAAGATCAAGCGCAATGCAGGCGCCGTCAAGAAGGCGGTGCCCGAAGGCCTGTGGAGCAAGTGCGAGGTCTGCGAGACGGTGCTCTACCGCGCGGACCTCGACAAGAACCTGAACGTCTGCCCCAAGTGCGGCCATCACAACCGCCTCACCGCGCGCGAACGCGTCGACCTCATGCTCGATCCGGAAGGCCAGTTCGAGATCGGCGCCGAAGTCGAGCCCATGGACTTCCTCAAATTCGTCGACAGCAAGCGCTACACCGAGCGGCTCGAGCAGGCCAGGGCCGAAACCGAGGAAGATGACGCGCTGGTGGTGATGCAGGGTTCGATCAAGAACGTGCCGCTGGTCATCGCGGTCTTCGAGTTCCGGTTTCTGGGCGGTTCGATGGGTTCCGTGGTCGGCGAGCGCTTCGTGCGCGGCGTGCAGAGCTGCTGCGAACAGAACCTGCCTTTCGTGTGCTTCTCGGCCAGCGGCGGCGCGCGCATGCAGGAAGGCCTGATGTCGCTGATGCAGATGTCCAAGACCACGGCCGCGCTGACCCAGCTCGCGCGCGCGCGCCTGCCTTTCATTTCCGTGCTGACCGATCCCACCATGGGCGGCGTGTCGGCCAGTTTCGCCTTCCTCGGCGACGTCGTGATTGCGGAGCCGGGCGCCCTGATCGGGTTCGCGGGTCCCCGGGTGATCGAACAGACGGTGCGCCAGACGCTGCCCGAGGGTTTCCAGCGCTCCGAGTTCCTGCTGGAGAAGGGCGCGATCGACATGATCGTCGACCGCCGCCAGATGCGCGACAAGCTCGCCAGCCTCATCACCTTGCTGATGCGCGCCCCCGCCGCCTGAGATTCTTGCCGGATCTTCACCGCAGAGGCGCGGAGAAAATCGCGCGGAGAACTACGAAAGCTGGAACGAGCGCCAGTGTTGTTGATGTAATGAGTGTCAATTTCCTTGTTTCCTCAGCGTATCCTCTGCGCCTCCGCGCCTCTGCGGTTAAAGTGAATTGAAAGAATCCTTGTTGCAGGTTGATAGCGCAGGCGCGCCGCAGTCGCTCGAAGACTGGCTGGGCCGCCTCGAGCGCATCCATCCGTCGGCCATTGCCCTGGGCCTGGAGAGGGTCGCGGAAGTGCGCGACAGGCTCGGGCTCAGACCGACCTGTCCGGTCATCGCCGTCGCCGGCACCAACGGCAAGGGCTCGGTCTGCGCGATGCTGGAAAGCATCTACGCGAGCGCCGGATACAAGGTTGGCCTTTATACTTCCCCCCACCTGTTGCGATACAACGAACGGGTCCGCGTTGCGCGCCGGGAAGCCGCGGACGAGGTCCTGGTGCAATCCTTCCGGCGCATCGACGCCGCCCGCGGCGACGTGCTCCTCACCTATTTCGAATTCGGCACGCTCGCAGCTGTCGACATTTTCACGCGCGAGAACGTGGATGTCGCGATCCTGGAAGTGGGCCTCGGCGGTCGCCTGGATGCGGTCAATGCATTCGATTCCGCCTGCGCGGTGGTCACCGGCGTTGACCTGGACCACATGGAGTACCTGGGCAACGACCGCAACAGCATCGGCCGTGAGAAGGCCGGCATCTTCCGCGCCGGAACGCCGGCGATCTGCGGCGACGAGGACGCGCCTCCCGCGCTGGTCGAACATGCGAAAGCGATCGGCGCGCCGCTTCATCTGATCGGCCGTGACTACGGATTCAATGCCGAACCCGGCCAGTGGGAGTTCTGGTCGCATGCGGGGAAACGATCGGCGCTGCCGCATCCCGCCCTGCGCGGAGCTTACCAGCCGGGCAATGCGGCGACCGCGCTGGAGGCGCTCGACCATCTCAGGGCCAGGCTGCCGGTCGACATGGGTGCAATCCGCCGCGGTTTGCTGGACGTGGACTTACCCGGGCGATTCCAGGTCCTGCCCGGCAGGCCCCTCACCATTCTCGACGTCGGACACAATCCGCATGCTGCGCGGGGTCTGGCGGCCAGCCTGCGTGCGCTGCCCGGCGGAGGCCGCACGGTCGCGGTGTTTGCAATGCTCAAGGACAAGGACATAGAGGGCGTGGTCGCGGCCATTCATTCCTGCATCGACGAGTGGGCCATCGCCGGGTTGGATGTTCCCCGAGGCGCGGACGCCGGCCGGATCCGTCTCGCGCTCGAGGCGGCGGGGGTGCATGCGCCCATCACCGCATTCGACACGCCGGTGCAGGCATACAGGGAGTCCGTCAGGTCGGCAGGACAAAATGATAAAATTTTGGTGTTCGGCTCCTTCTATACAGTGGGTGCGGTGCTGCGGGCTCGCGGTTGAGGCCGGCACGATTCCCCCAAATCATGGCGAAAGCGATTAGCGACGAAGAACTGCAACTCAAGAAGCGTGCGCGCCGGCGGCTCGTCGGGGCGATTGCCCTGGTCCTGCTGGTCGTGGTGTTCCTGCCGATGTTCCTCGACAGCGAGCCCAAGCCGCTGAACCAGGACATCGCGATCACCATCCCGCCGATCCCGAACGCCGATACGCCCGCATTGCCTTCCGGGCCTCCGGCCGTTGCCGGGCTCCCGCAAGCCGTCCCCGAGCCCGCCACGAAGCCGGAGGAGCCGGGGCAGCCGGCATCGCCCGGGGTTTCCGCACCGAACACGGATCCGCCCGCAGCCGACGTCAAGCCACAGGCCACGCAGGAATCCAAGCCTGCGCCCAGACCCGCGCAGAAAGCCGAGGCCAGGCCGTCCCCGGTGACCACTGCGGGGGATGGGTACGTGGTGCAGCTCGGGGCGTTTTCCAATTCCGCAAATGCCAAGGCTTTGCAAAGAAAACTGCAGGAAAACAAATTCAAGGCGTATACCGAACCGGTGAAAAGCACGGGCGGCGACCGCACACGGGTGCGGGTCGGACCCTACGCAACGCGCGAGGCAGCAGACAAGGCGCGCGACCAGCTCAGGGCGCGCAAGCTGATCATCGGCGACGCAACGGTCGTCCGACAGGGCGATTAGCCGGGCCGGCGGAGGGCAATCGACCTTGAAATTGCCGGCGCCCGCCTCCAAATGCTTTAGTCTCCACCCGCGCATCGCGAGCCGATGACGATTTTCGACATCGCCGTCATTGCCATTCTGGCCATTTCGATCGGCCTCGCCCTGTGGCGAGGCATGGTGCGCGAGCTGTTTTCGCTGGTGTCGTGGTTAGGCGCCTTCTGGATCTCCAAGGAATTCGCGGGGACCGTCGCCGGCTGGCTTCCCGCTTCGATCTCGAATCCGGGATTGCGGCTGGTGACCGGTTTCGTAGGCCTGATGGTGGTGAGCCTGCTGATCTTCAGCCTGCTCACGCTGCTGATGGTGCATCTGGTAAAAGTTGCCGGCCTGAAAACCTCTGACCGCACGCTGGGGGCGTTTTTCGGGCTGGTGCGCGGTGTGGTCATCATCGTCATCCTGGTTCTGGTGGGCGGCATGACCTCCGCGCCGCGCGACCCGTTCTGGCGCGATGCGCTGCTGTCGCGGCCCCTCGTAGCGGTGGCGCTGTGGGTGAAGCCCTGGTTCCCCGATGAAGTCGGCCGCCGGGTCCGTTTTGAATGAGCGCTTTCGACTATACTTGCGATTGCAAAACGCCCAACGCGACCGGTACGGTCGTCGCGGGCATGGAGCCCTGAGCCATGTGTGGAATCATCGGCGTTGTCGCCAAGACCCCGGTCAACCAGCTGCTGTACGACGGCCTGCTGATGTTGCAGCACAGGGGCCAGGATGCGGCGGGGATCGTCACGGCAGACGGTAGCAAGTTCCACATGCACAAGGGCGGCGGTCTGGTGCGCGATGTGTTCCGCACCCGCGACATGCGCCAGCTCGGCGGCAACATGGGCATTGCCCACTGCCGGTATCCCACCGCCGGGTCCGCCAGTTCCTTCGCCGAAGCCCAGCCGCTCTACGTCAATTCGCCGTTCGGCATCGTCCTCGGCCACAACGGCAACCTCACGAATTCCGAGCAGCTCAAGCGCGAGATGTTCCGCCAGGACCTGCGCCACGTGAACACCAATTCCGATTCGGAAGTCCTGCTCAACGTTCTTGCGCACGAATTGCAGGAGGCGGCCAACGGTTATCAGCTCGATCCGCCGATGATTTTCCAGGCGGTGTCCGGCGTGCATCGCCGCTGCCGCGGCGCTTATGCCGTGGTGGCCATGATCGCCGGTTGCGGGTTGCTGGCGTTCCGCGATCCTTTCGGCATCCGGCCCCTGGTGGTCGGAATGGCGAAGACCGAAAGCGGCCCGGAATACCTGGTGGCGTCCGAGAGCGTGACCCTGGACACCCTGGGTTTCGAACTGGTGCGCGACGTTGCGCCGGGCGAGGCGATATTCATCGACTTCGAAGGCAATTTCTACAGCCGGCAATGCGCGATGAATCCGCAGCTCAATCCCTGCATTTTCGAGTTCGTCTACCTGGCGCGCCCGGATTCGGTGATCGACGGCGTCTCCGTTTACGAAACGCGGATGCGGATGGGCGCCAGCCTCGCCGAGAAAATCAAGCGCGACTACCGCGATCTTGAAATAGACGTGGTGATCCCGATTCCCGACTCGAGCCGGCCTTCGGCGATGGAGCTCGCGGAAAAACTGGGCAAGCCGTATCGCGAAGGATTCATCAAGAACCGCTACATCGGCCGCACCTTCATCATGCCGGGACAGGAAGTGCGCAAGAAATCCGTGCGCCACAAGCTTAACGCGATCGGCATGGAGTTCAAGGACAAGAACGTGCTGCTGGTGGACGACTCGATCGTGCGCGGCACCACCAGCCGAGAGATCGTGCAGATGGCACGGGATGCCGGGGCGCGCCAGGTCTACTTCGCTTCGGCCGCTCCGCCGGTGCGGTATCCGAACGTATACGGCATCGACATGCCGAGTCCGCGCGAGCTGATCGCAACGGGCCGCAGCGATGAGGAAATCGCGCGGGAAATCGGCGCCGACCGGCTGATCTACCAGGACCTCGATGCGCTGGTGGAGGACGTAAGATCGGTCAACCCGGCCATTCCCGCGTTCGAGACGTCCTGTTTCAACGGTGTCTACGTAACCGGAGACATCACGCCCGAGTACCTGGCCGGCGTCGAGGCGCAACGCAACGACGGCGAACTGTACGATCAGGAGTCGAATACCACCCAGCTGGACCTGAACCTGGCCACCACCGAATAGACGGGGCCTGGATCCGCCGGTGCGCGGTTGACAGCCGCATGCGCCGGGCGTAGCTTATGCACTTCGCGCCGATTTGAGAACAGCTTGCGGGCGCGTAATAAATGCTGCTAAAGCGTGTCGGAAATCCGAACCCGCTTGGCGACAGCTCAAGCGGGTTTTTTATTTCGCGGCCGGAAATTCCACGATCACGGGCTCTGCGGTCGCGGCGTCGGCGAAAAGGGGGCGGGAACCATCATGCGTTGGGACGAACTCGAACTGGACACCCTCGCGGTGCGCGCCGGCACGCACCGCAGCCAGTTCAACGAGCATTCCGAAGCGATGTATCTCACATCGAGCTTCGTATTCAAGAACGCGGCCGAGGCTGCTGCGCGTTTCTCCGGCGAAGACCCGGGCATGGTCTACTCGCGCTATACCAACCCGACGGTAAGCGCCATGCAGGAACGGCTCGCCGCCATGGAAGGCGCCGAGTGCTGCATCGCGACCGCCTCCGGCATGTCCGCGATCCTCGGTTGCGTGATGGCGCTGATGAAGGCAGGCACGCATGTCGTTGCTTCGCGCAGCGTGTTCGGCGCGACCGTGCAGCTGTTCGGGGGCCTGCTGCCGCGATTCGGCATTGAGACGACTTTCGTCCCCTCGACCGATGTCGGCGCCTGGGAAAAGGCCATACGTCCCGAAACACGCATCCTGTTTCTGGAGACGCCTTCCAATCCGCTGACCGAGGTTTCCGACCTTGCCGCGCTTGCCGAAGTGGCGCATCGCCACGGCGCGCTCCTGGTGGTGGACAACTGTTTCTGCAGCCCGGCGTTACAGCGTCCGCTCGAGTTCGGCGCCGACATCATCATCCATTCGGCGACCAAGTACCTGGACGGGCAGGGCCGGGTGCTTGGCGGCGCCGTGCTGGGCAAGCGCGATGTCATCCACGACAAGATGATCGGCTTCCTGCGCGGCGCCGGGCCCACGCTCTCGCCATTCAATGCCTGGGTCATCCTCAAGGGCCTGGAAACGCTTGGCTTGCGCATGCAGGCACATTCGAAGTCTGCGCTCGAACTGGCGCAGTGGCTCGAGCGGCATCCGAAGGTCGAGCGTGTCTACTATCCGGGCCTGGCGTCGCATCCGCAGCATGCGCTGGCGATGCGGCAGCAGAAGACCGGCGGCGGCATCGTCGCCTTCGATGTGAAAGGCGCGCGCGAGGAAGCCTGGCGCGTGGTCGACGCCACGCAGCTGATATCGATAACGGCGAACCTCGGCGACACCAAAACCACGATCACGCACCCGGCCAGTACGACACATGGGCGCATTGCGCCGGAAGCGCGCGCGGCGGCGGGCATCAAGGAGGGGCTGCTGCGGGTGGCGGTGGGACTGGAAGCGGTTTCGGACCTGAAGGCCGATCTGGCCCGGGGTCTTGAAAAAATCCGGTAACCAAAAGCTAGTTCAATGGCTGTGGCCGGCAGCCTGCGGGATCGCACACCAGGTAGGACCCGTGGTCGTACCAGTCCGCGAGCACCCAGCGTTCGCAGCTCTGTCCGTCGACGGTGTGTTCGTGCCGGGCCGGCCGGTGAGTGTGGCCGTGAATCAGCCGTGGACGGCCATGCTGGCGCAACGTTTCATCGACCGTCGCCGGCGTGACGTCCATGATGGACGTGTCCTTCACCTGTTTGGCCTGCTCGCTTTTTCCGCGCACTTCCTGCGCCATGTTGATGCGCTCCGCCAGCGGTTTTGCCAGGAACGCCTGCTGCCATGCCGGATTGCGGACCATGGCGCGGAATTTCTGGTATTCCACGTCCCCGCTGCACAGCGTGTCGCCATGCATCAGCAGCGTGGGGCGGCCGTAGAGATCCACCAGGCTCGGATCGGGAAGGATCTTCATTCCGCTTTCGCGCGCAAAGCGCTCGCCAACGAGAAAGTCCCGGTTGCCATGCATGAAGTAGGCCGGCACGCCCTGGTCCGAAAGCTGGCGGAATGCGGCGGCGATCCTGCGGGCGAACGGGTGATCGAGGCCGTCGTCGCCGATCCAGTATTCGAACAGATCGCCGAGCACGTAGAGCGCGTCGGCCGACGGCGCGGTCCGTTCCAGGAAGTTCAGCAGCGTTTCGTTCGCCGCCGCCGTATCCGGCGACAGGTGCAGGTCGGAAATGAAAAGCGTGTGCGGCATCGGGGAGGCAACGAGGGCGGCGAGCGGGGCCTGCCCGAATGCGGTTGCTCGGAGCGCGGCCCGCGAGTCCCCGCCCTGCCGCTAGACGACTTCCGCCTTCTTGATCACGACGTCCTCGGCGGGAACGTCCTGGTGAAAGCCGCGGCTCCCGGTTTTGACTTTCCTGATCTTGTCCACCACATCGCTGCCTTCGACGACTTTTCCGAAAACGCAGTATCCGAAGGCTTCCGGTGTGGCGGCACGGAAATTCAGGAAATCGTTGTCGCCGACGTTGACGAAGAACTGGGCGGTCGCCGAATGCGGGTCGGACGTGCGCGCCATGGCGACAGTGTAGGTATCGTTCTTCAGGCCGTTTCCCGCTTCGTTCTTGACCGGTTCGCGGGTCGGTTTCTGCTTCATGCCGGGCTCGAAGCCGCCGCCCTGGATCATGAAGCCGTCGATTACCCTGTGAAATACCGTGTTGTCGTAGAAGCCTTCGGCTGCATACTGCAGAAAGTTCTTCACGGTCTCGGGCGCTTTTCCGTCGTCGAGTTCGATGACGAAATCACCGAGCGATGTCTGCATTTTCACGCGGCTCATTTGACCTCCAGCAGTCTGACGTCTTCGATCACGACTTCTTTCCTGGGAACGTCCTTGGGAAACGGGCCGCCCGGGCCCGTGGGCATGCCGGCGATGCTGTCCACCACCTCCATTCCCTTCACGACCCTGCCGAATACGGTATACCCGAAGCCCTGGACGGTGGGCGCGGTGTAGTTCAGGAAATCATTGCGGGCGACGTTGATGAAGAACTGGGCGGTCGCCGAATTCGGATTGCTGGTGCGCGCCATCGCGACCGTGCCTTTGCCGTTCTGCAAGCCGTTCGCCGATTCGATGTCGATCGGCGGGCGCACCGGTTTCTGCTCGAAGCTGCGGGTGAATCCGCCGCCCTGGATCATGAAGCCGGGGATGACGCGGTGGAAAATGGTGTTCTTGTAGTGGCCGGCTTTGACGTACTCCAGGAAATTCTCCACTGTCTTCGGCGCTTTTTCCGGATAGAGCTCGATCACCACGGCGCCGGCATTGGTCCTGATTTCCACTTGCGGGTTGGCGGCGAGCGCGCTGGTAGTCATCAAAAGGGTGAACGCGACGCCCCAAAGCTTCTTCATGGCCTGTCCTTACGATACGGGTTGGAATCTACTCGGCCCACGAACTGCGGCCCCGGTCCTGCTTTTATGCCGCCCCTTCATAGACGATGCGCCAGTTGCCGTCTTCCTTGATCCAGTACTGGCGTTTCATCATGCGGTTGGACAGATTGCTGCTGGAATAGTCCTGTTCGAAAGTGGTGATAGCCAGTTCCTGCTTGCCCGGGTAGAGCAGCAGCGAAACATCGGACAACTGCACCTTGATCCAGGTCTTGGCGCTGTTCACCTGGCGTTTCTGCGCCGACCATTGCGCCAGATTGTTGCCGCCCGCCGAGAACGATTTCGCGTAATGCCGCAGGTAGACATCGGTATTGCGGCTTTCCCAGTCGCGGCGCCAGCGTTCGACGGCGGAAGCCAGTTCGGTTTTCAGGGCATCGATTTCATCGGGCGTCGACCATTGCAGCGAGTCGGTGATCACAACCGGCGTCGAACCGAGCTGCAGCCTGCGCTCGAGCGTCCGCAGGTCGTCATTGGCGAGCACGATGCAGCCATCGCTGGCGCGCGGCGGCCGGCTATAGGTGTCGCGCGGCGTGCCGTGCAGCCAGATGCCGTAGCCGTCGCGGCCGCGCATCATGTCCCACTCATTGGGATAGTTGATCGGAAAGGCCCCGCTGCCGTAAAAATCGGTGAGCCTGTCCTGCGGCAGCTTGCTGGTGACGTGGTAAACGCCGAGCGGCGTGCGCTTGTCGCCCTCGCGCAGCTTCTCGAAACCGTTCTTGCCGATGGTGACGTAATAGTCGGCGACATAGCGTGGCGCGCCGCCGGTATTCTCGAACACGAACAGGGTGGACTTGGAGGAATCGAGCACCAGCGCGTACTTCTGCTTTTCCGGCAGCTGCAGCAGGTAGCGGGGTGCCAGTTCGCCGGGCGGTTCGATCTGGTAACGGGTGAGGCGGGCGCGGGCTTCCTGGCGCAGGCCGTCCATTTTTTCCGCGGGAGCGTCCGCAGCGTTGCCGATGGTGCTGATCGGACGCGAGCGCGCCAGCAGCAGGTCGCCCCTGACCAGCTGCGCGAGGCGGAAATTCGGATTGGCGGCCAGCGCGCTGTCGATCTGTTCCAGGGCCGAGGAAAACTTGTGATCGCGGATGTCCAGCAGCGCTCTCACCAGCATTGCCTCCGGCGCGGCGAGGTGGCGCGCCGGGGGCGGCGGGGTGAGGCCCATTGCCCAGGCGTAGGAAGCGCCCGCGGCCAAGATCGCGACCAGCGCCTGGGCGAGCGTCTGTCTCGACCCGGCCTGCAATCGGCGTGTTCGCGCACCCACTAGTTCATTTTCTCCTGCAGGATCTGCCAGCGCTCATTGTTCTTGACCAGGATCAGCGTCTTGGCACCGGAGGTATCGAGGGTGTCGGACTTGTAAGCCTGGCGGAACTTCACCATAGCCCTGCCGCTGGCGTCGAAGGAAACCTTGGGCGACCCCACCGTCACTTCGATTTTTTTCGGCTTGGTGATGCGGTCGCGGCGCGTGGTTTCCCATGCCGAACGCGATTCGCCTCCCGGGACCTGGAAGTTCGGAGCGTAGTAGGACAGATAACCGCCCGCGTCCTTGCTGGACCAGGCTTTCGCCCACCCCTCGACGGCGGCGAGGACTGCATCGCTGTCGGCCTTGCCGGGAGCGGCGGCCGCGGGTTTCGTCACCGGGCCCTTGGCTTCCTGGGAAGAGGGCCTGGCGGGCGCCGGCTCCGCGGATTCCGCCTGGGCCACGGCCTTGCCCGGCACGACGCTGCTCGAGAACAGGTCCTTGATCATCGCCAGCTTGGTCTGCGCCGCCGCGTTGCCGCGATCCAGCTGCAGGGCCTTGTCATAGGCCTCGCTTGCCATTTTCGCGTACACGTCGCCGAGGTTCTCGTGCGCCACCGCATAACTCGGATGCGTACGGATCGCCATCTCCAGCGCCTTGCGCGCCTTGTCGTACTGGCCTTGCGAGGCATAGAGCACGGCGAGGTTGTTGTAGGGCTCCGGCAGTTCCGGATAATCCTCGGTAAGCGAAGTGAACACGCCGATCGCATCCGCCGGTTTGTTCTGCTCGGTAAGGATCAGGCCTTTGAGGAAGCGCGAGCGCGCATCGCGCGGGTTCGCGGCAATGGCCGCGTCGATCCTCTCCATCGCAGCGGCATGGTTGCCCTGCTTGAACAACCGGCTGGCATCGTCATACGGGGCAGCCGCAACAGCTCCGGATTGCAGCGCCAGCATCATCAGCGTTGCGAGGCCGCATGCGACCAGATTTCTCGCTGCAAGGAGGGGTCGGATCATTGTGTTAAACTTTGCCTCAATAAAAAACGGTAGGCTATTGTAAACAATAGCAGATTCTACCAGTAGCACGCCCCATTCCACAATCGGGATGTGGCTGCGGGCGCGGCGTGCCTCGAAGAGGTGGGCCGATCCCGTTCCGACCCCGGTCCCCGATGCTGAAAATTCATAATTCGCTGTCCCGCACCAAACAGGGTTTTACCCCGATTTCCCCCGGAAAGGTGGGGATGTACGTCTGCGGCATGACGGTTTACGACTACTGCCACCTGGGGCACGCCCGGGTCATGGTCGTATTCGACGTGGTCAAGCGCTGGCTGTCCGCCAGCGGCTTTGACGTCACCTACGTCCGCAACATCACCGACATCGACGACAAGATCATCCGGCGCGCCGCGGAGAGCAATGAGCCGATCGACGCCCTGACGGCGCGTTTCATCCGCGCCATGGACGAGGATGCCGCGGCGCTCGGGGTGCAGAAGCCCGACATCGAGCCGCGCGCGACCGCCAACGTTCCGCAGATGCTGGCGCTGATCGGGGATCTGGTGAAAAAAGGCATTGCCTACCAGGCCGCCAACGGCGACGTTTACTACTCGGTGCACAAATTCGACGGCTACGGAAAATTGTCCGGCAAGTCCCTCGACGAATTGCGCGCCGGCGAGCGGGTCGACATCGACGCCAGCAAGCGCGATCCCCTCGACTTCGTTCTCTGGAAGTCGGCCAAGCCGGGTGAACCGGCCTGGGACTCGCCCTGGGGCAGGGGACGTCCGGGCTGGCACATCGAATGCTCCGCAATGGGCGAGCGTTACCTCGGCGCGCACTTCGACATCCATGGCGGCGGCCAGGACCTGCAATTCCCGCACCACGAAAACGAGATCGCGCAGTCCGAGGGCGCGCACGGCCATGCGTTCGTGAACTACTGGATGCACAACGGTTTCGTGCGCGTGGACAACGAGAAAATGTCCAAGTCGCTCGGCAACTTCTTCACCGTGCGCGAAGTCCTTGCGAAGTACGACGCCGAAGTGGTGCGCTTTTTCATCGTGCGCGCCCATTACCGCAGCCAGCTCAACTATTCGGACCAGCACCTCGACGATGCGCGCAGCGCACTGACACGGCTCTATACCGCGCTCAAGGGCGTGCCTGCCGAATCCGCGGACATCGACTGGAATGATCCGTACGCGGCGCGGTTTCGCGAGGCGATGAACGACGACTTCAACACGCCGGAAGCCGTTGCCGTTCTGTTCGATCTGGCCAATGAGCTCAATCGCAGCAAAGCGGCCGGAACGGCGGCGCTGCTCAGGTCGCTGGCGGGACTGCTGGGTCTTTTGCAGCGGACCCCGGACGAGTTTCTGCGCGGAGACCTGCCGTCCGGCTGGACCGTGGGCAGAATCGAGCAGATGATCGCCGCGCGGACCGCGGCAAAGAAGGCCCGGAATTTTGCCGAATCCGACCGCATCCGCGATGATCTGCTGGCCGCCGGCCTCGTGCTCGAGGATGGCCCTTCCGGCACCGCCTGGCGCCGGCGTTGACGGGATACTTTCCCATAGCGCCGCTGGTACACAGCTTGCTACACTTAGGGAAGCATCGGTTCCTGATCCGGCGATGAACGGGCCTGACGGGAACGGGCAGCCAGAACAACAATAAAGCGGTGCGGCGGGAGGATATCTGGCCATCGAAAAGAGGCGGTATCCGAAATGCGAAAGTTTTTCCTGTTGGTCTGTTCGGTGCTGGGTTCCCTGCCGGCGGCGGCCGCGGATTACGGCGCCTATCAGAAGGTCGCCGCCAGCGTCATCCGTGTTGTCGCGAATGTTCCGGGCGTGGGGATGTCGTACGGCTCCGGCGTGGTGCTGCCGGGGGGGCGGGTCGCCACCAATTGCCATGTCATCCCGGCCTCCCGCAAGGCTGCGGTTCTTGACGGAGGTTCCCGCATCGAGGCTGACAGTACGGCCGGCGATGTTGGTGCCGATCTGTGCGTACTGCACACCGGCATGCTCAGCTCGCCTGCGGTGCAATTGGGAGATGCCCGCAACCTGCGCGTGGGCGACGAAGTGATAGCCATCGGTTTCGGCGGCGGTTCGGCCCGCAGCATTTCGTCAGGCAAGATCACGGCGCTGTTTCCCTATCGCGGCGGACAGGTCATTCGCAGCACGGCGGCGTTCCGGCAGGGGGCCTCGGGCGGTGGCTTGTTCGATCGCAATGGCAACCTGGTCGGCATCACTACGTTTTATCGCCGTGGCGGAACCGAATTCTCGTTCTTCGCCATTCCCGTGGAATGGATCGAGCAGCTGCCGCTGATGCCCGCTGACGGGCAGCCAGAGGTCAGCCCGTTCTGGATGCGGCCGCACGCGGAGCAACCGCACTTCCTGCAGGTCGCAACGCTGGAGGCGGATGGCAAATGGGTCGAGATGGCCGAGGCGGCGCGGCTGTGGACGGAGGACGAGCCGGCCCAGTCCCAGTCCTGGGAAGCGCTCGGCCGGGCGCTGACGGCGCAGGGACAGACCGCGGAAAAAGGCGCCGACCGGCAGGATGCGGGGGCGGGCGGCAGCCCGCGCGACTGACGCCTAGCCGGCTATTCGGCGAAAAACTCCTTCACCCGGTTCATCCAGCTCTTCGCCCGCGGATTGTGGCGGCCCGAATCGCGCTCGATGATGGATTCGAGTTCCTCCAGCAATTCCTTCTGCCGGCCGGTCAGGTTGACCGGCGTCTCGACGACCACGTGACACATCAGGTCGCCGAAAGTCTGGCTCCTCACGCCCTTGATGCCCTTGCCGCGCAGGCGGAATACCTTGCCTGACTGGGTTTCGGGCGGAATCTTGATCTTGGCGTAGCCATCCAGGGTCGGAATCTCGATCTCGCCGCCGAGCGCCGCCTTGGTGATGCTGACCGGCATTTCGCAGTGCAGGTCATTGCCTTCGCGGCTGAAGACTTCATGCGCGCGGATGTGGATTACGACGTACAGGTCACCCGAGGGCCCGC
>DASVNF010000121.1:0-9918 GCA_036384015.1 Burkholderiales bacterium | reverse complement strand
ATGGACCTGCTGGCGATGTACCAGGGACGCGGCAATGCGCCGCTGGACCAGCTCGCCCAGCTTGCGGGCCTGCCGGGCAAGCTCGGCATGGATGGTTCTCAGGTCTGGGATGCGTACCAGGCCGGGCAGATCGCGGCGATCCGCAACTATTGCGAGACCGACGTCGCCAACACCTATTTGCTGTATCAGCGCTTTCAGCTGGTTCGCGGCGCGCTCGACGAAACCCAGTACCGGCGCGAATGCGAGCTGGTGCGCGCCACGCTGGCAAAAGCCACCGATGCGCACTGGCGCGAATTTCTCGCCGCCTGGCATTCCCAGCCTGGAACTGCCGGGTGAAAATCGAATCGGTTGGCCGGCTGGCCGAGGTCGAGTCGCTCGACCAGGAAGGACGCGGGGTTGCGCACGTCGATGGCAAGGTGATTTTCATCGAGGGCGCGCTGCCGGGCGAGCGGGTGGAGTTCGTGTCGTATCGCCGCAAGCCGAGTTTCGAGCTGGCGGACGCAACCCGCATCTTGCGGGCGTCTTCCTCGCGCGTAACGCCGCGCTGCCCGCATTTCGGCGCGTGTGGGGGCTGCAGCATGCAGCACCTCGAGCCGCGGGCACAGGTGGCGGCCAAGCAGCGTGTGCTGGAGGACAATCTGGCCCGCATCGGCAAGGTGCGTGCGGAGACCATGCTTGCGCCGATACGCGGGCCGAACTGGGGCTACCGGTATCGGGCGCGGATGTCCGCCCGCTATGTCGTGAAAAAAGGGACGATGCTGGTCGGCTTCCACGAGCGGCGCAGCAGCTTCATCGCCGACATGCGCAGCTGCGAGGTGTTGCCGGCGCGAATTTCCGCGCTGCTGCTGCCCCTGCGCGAGCTGGTGTCCTCGCTGTCCATGCGCGACCGCATGCCGCAGGTGGAGCTGGCGATCGGCGACGCCGTCGACGTCCTCGTGTTCCGCATCCTGGAGCCCCTCACCGAAACCGATGCTGATGCCGTGCGGCGTTTCGCCGATGCCCATGGGGTGAGGGTTTTCCTGCAGACAAAGGGTCCGGAAACGGCGCAACCCTTTCATCCGGTCGATGCGCCGGCATTGCAATACCGGATTCCGGACTACGGCCTGGTGTTTCCCTTCAGGCCCACGGATTTCACCCAGGTCAACCATGACATCAACCGGGTGCTGGTGCGGCGGGCCATGACGCTGCTCGATCCGCGGCCGGGCGAGCGGATCGGCGATTTCTTCTGCGGCCTGGGAAATTTTTCGCTGGCGATCGCGGCGTGCGGGGCCGGCGTTTTCGGCGTCGAGGGCAATGCGGCGCTGGTTCGGCGGGCGCAGGAGAATGCACTGCTCAACGGGCTGGGGGATCGCTGCGAATTCACCGACCGCAACCTGTTCGAGGTCACCGCGGCGGACTGGAGGGAATTCGGTCGGTTCGACCGCGTGCTCATCGATCCGCCGCGCGACGGCGCCATGGAGCTGGTCAAGGCCTTGTGCGAGTCGCCGCCGGCGCGCATCGTCTATGTGTCCTGCAATCCGGCGACCCTGGCGCGCGACGCGAACGTTCTGGTGAACGCCGGTGGCTACCGGCTGAGCGCGGCGGGGGTGGTCAACATGTTCCCGCATACCTCGCACGTCGAATCCATCGCCGTGTTCGACCGCTGAGACGGGCCGGAAAATAAAAAGGGCGGCCGAAGCCGCCCTTTCCGTCGATGCCGCCGTTGCTCAGTCGCGTTCGCCGCTGAAAGCCATCAGCAGCTGCAGCAGGTTCGCGAAGATGTTGAACAGGCTCAGGTAGACCCCCGTCGCAGCCATGATGTAGTTGGTCTCGCCGCCGGTCACGATGCGGCTGACGTCATGGAGCAGGAACAGCGAAAACACCACCACCACGAGGGCGGAGATCGTCAGCGCCAGCGCCGGGATCTGGAAGAACATGTTGGCCAGCATGGCGAGCAACAGCACGATCATGCCGACGAACAGGAACTTGCCCATGAAGCTAAAATCGCGCTTGGTGGTCGTCGCGACGAGGCTCATGGCGACCAGGATGCCGCCGGTGCCCACAGCAGCAATGCCGATCAACTGCGGCCCGTTGCGGAGCGACAGCGCAGCGTTGAGCAGCGGACCCAGCCACCAGCCGAGGATGAACGTCATCGCCAGCAGCAGGACCACGCCGAGACCGCTGTTGCGGTTCGCGGCGATGGCGTACTGGATGCCGATGATCGCTGCGATCATGACCAGCGAACTGATGATCGGATGTTGCATGATGATTCCGCCCGTGGCCATGCCGACCATCGCGCCGATCACCGTCGGAACCATCGTCAGCGAAAGCAGCAGGTAGGTGTTGCGCAGCACCTTGTTTTGCGCAAGCGCCAACTGTCCTGATGGTGCGCCGTACTGGATTTCCGGTTGCATATGGTTACAGCCTCCTGAGTAGGAAAGTTACGATGCGTAAGACTACGCGCCGGGGCGCAAAGTTTCAATCACCGTCCGGTTGGCGAACTGTCATGCTTTCATCATTTTCCCCGGCTCGCGCGGATACATTTTGAAGCTTCCGCGACGCCCTCGAACGGCACCCGGGCCCGCAATGTAAAATATGCGCGATTTCAGCGGTTTCAAGATCAACAAGAAGACAACGTTGCGCGCGAGTTCGGTGGAGACAGGCTAAAACCGGCCGAGAGCAGCAGCGGAGGGTTGGCAGAGCGTTGAATGCACCGGTCTTGGCGCCTGCCAAGGGCGCTTGCGCAGACTCACCTTCAGGTTACGTCGAAGCTAAAACCGGCAGAGAGCAGCAGCGGAGGGTTGGCAGAGTGGTTGAATGCACCTGACCTGGCGCCTGCGCAGCCGGCGCTTGCGCAGACTGAGAGAAAACCGAAGGTTTCAGTGAAGACTAACCTTTAGGTTACGTCGGAACTAATATGTCGGAGCCAAATCAGGCGGAACTGGGAAGGGTGGCAGAGTGGTTAAATGCACCGGTCTTGAAAACCGGCAGAGATGCAAGTCTCTCGTGGGTTCGAATCCCACCCCTTCCGCCACAAACAAAAAGCCCCGCACCAAGCGGGGCTTTCTGTTTTCCAGCAGGAAGTGCCTTAAAGCAGGCTCTTCGCCACTTCCATCGCGGCCGCCATGTCGGGCAGCTCGGTGACTTCAGGGACCACCTGAATGTAGCGCACAATGTTGTTCTTGTCGGTGACGATCACCGCGCGCGCCAGCAGGTGCAGGGGATCGATCAGCAAGCCGTTGTTCAGGCCGAATTCTCCGGTCTTGTAGTCGGAATAGAAGGTCACGTTCTTGATCTTCGCTTCCTTGGCGAAACGCTGCTGCGCGAACGGCAGGTCCATGCTGATGGTCACCATGTCCACTTTTTCGGCGAGCTTGCGATCCTTCTCGCTCAATTGGTGGGTCTGGGCTTCACAGGTCGGGGTATCGACCGACGGGACCACGCTGATTATCCGGACCTTGCCGGTTCCCGTGGCGATGTCCACGGGGCCGAGATTTCCGCCCGTCACCATCGCCGAAGGCAGAGGTTCGCCAACCTTGATGGCCTGGCCGCGCAGGGGAAGGGGATTGCCCTTCATCGCGACGCTGTTGCCGTCGCCGGCGGTGCCGGTACCCTTGTTTACCTTGATGCCCTGGACTTCCTCGCCTGCTGCCCAAGCGGATGCGGTGCCCAGGCCCAGCAAACCAGCCAGTATTGCCGAAGAGATCAATGCTTTCCTCATGATGAGTTCCCTTTTGAAGTTTTCGGTGGCTTACCGTACTTCGTATTGTCCCCAGCCTCGGGCATTGTCGAACAGAGGCGTCATCGGCCCCAGACGAAAAGGCTTGTTTATCTCTAGTGAATATCATGATCCCCTTGCAACCCCTGCCTGCAATGCTCAGGGAGGGCGGGGCTTGCGGCTTGCTGGCGCCGGGCCCGGGTCTCGATAATGCCGTGGATGCCCCGATATTCCCCTTACCAGACGGCCAGGACGCTTCCCTAAATGCAGGATTTAAAGAAAAAATCCCGTCCGCCGGCCAGCCATTCGCGGCTGACGGTTGCCGACCACGATCGCCGTGGCGCCGGATTGCTTTACGTCTATCCGGTCGTTTCGAGGCGGGCAGGGGGCGTCTCCATCGGCGTGAACCTGAATGTCAATAACGCCTGCAACTGGCGCTGTGTCTATTGCCAGGTGCCGCAACTCCAGCGCGGCGCTCCGCCGCCCGTGGACCTGCCCCGGCTCCGTTCGGAGTTGACCGGTTTCCTCGACGACGTCCTGCATGGCGATTTCCTGACCCGGCGTGTTGCGCCCGAGGCACGGCGCCTCAATGACATTGCGCTGTCCGGAAATGGCGAGCCCACCAGTGCCGGGGAGTTCGGAGAGGTAATCGACCTGATCGGGCAGGTGCGTGCCGATGTGGGCGTGCCGGATTCGGTCAAGACCGTCCTCATCACCAATGGCAGCCTGATGCATCAGCCAGCCGTCCAGGGCGGCGTGGCGACGTTGCGGCAGTTGCGCGGCGAGGTCTGGTTCAAGATCGACCGCGCCCCGGGCGCGGGGATGCGCAAGGTCAACAACACGCGCGCGGGTCTGGAGCGGGTCAGGGCCAATCTGCAGGCTGCGGCCGGCCTCTGCCCGACATGGGTCCAGACCTGCATGTTCGCCTGGGACGGGGCGGCGCCGGAGGAGTCCGAACTGCTTGCCTACCTGGATTTGCTTCGGGAGCGCCTTGCCGCGGGGGTTCGGCTTGAAGGAGTGTTGCTCTACAGCCTTGCGCGGCAGTCATTCCAGCCTGAGGCAGGACATCTGCAGTCGCTGCCCGCCGGATGGCTGGAAGCCCTGGCGCGCCGCATTCGGGCACTCGGGCTGGAAGTCAGGGTGACACCTTAGGCGTCACCAGGAATCCGGGTGCCCCCGGCCAGGGGGCGCACACCGGAATCCCGAACGGTCAGCGGCGGCCGCGGCGGGTCGTCTGGCGGTGGCTGGAGGCTTCGGTCCGCAGGCGGCGGTAAAGCGCCGGTTCGGACGCCTTCAGGTATGACAGGACGGCGACATCGTTGCGGTTGAGCTTCTTGAGGTCGATCTGGTCGAGGTGGACCACCCTGAGCAGTTCGCGCACCGGTTTGGGCATGTTGCGGCCGCTTTCGTAGCGGGAGCCGCCGCTCTGCGTAACGCCGATGCGTCCCCAGAATTCCTGCTGGTTCATGCCGAGGCGCATGCGGATTTCGCGGGGGTTCTGGATTTTGTCAAACATTTTCATCTCGATCTTTCGCGTTGTTCATCAAGGGACGGACCTGTGCCGCTTACATTCATTTGTCCTGAGCGCGGCTGCAAAGTTCCGTCCGGAGACAGCATGACAGTCGCCTAGATGGCGGCTCGAACAAATTGTAAAAATGAAAACGCCCCGCGGCCGCAGGGCGTTGACATGTTTCGGATGGTGGTATGTGTTGTTATTTGGCGACTTGCCGCTCGCGCAGCTCGTCGAGCGTCTTGCAGTCGATGCAGAGCGTCGCGGTGGGCCGGGCTTCCAGGCGCTTCAAGCCGATCTCGACGCCGCAGCTCTCGCAATAACCGTATTCACCCGCGTCGATCTTGGTGATGGTCTCCTCGCATTTCTTGATCAGCTTGCGTTCGCGGTCCCGATTGCGCAACTCGAGCGCCATGTCGGATTCCTGGCTCGCGCGATCGTTCGGATCGGCGAACACCGTCGCTTCATCCTGCATGGTGTGCACCGTGCGGTCGATGTCCTGCGACAGTTCGGTCTTCAGCTGATTGAGGATCTTCCTGAAATGCTCAAGCTGCTTCGGGCTCATGTAAGCCTCGCCCTTTTTGGGGACGTAAGGCTTGAAGGTCGTGTGAAATTCGGAGGCCATTTAAGGTATTCCCGGTCCGAAAAAAGCCGCTTTAATAGCAGAAATAGCGGGAGGGTGCAAGCTGGGCCCGCCGACACGCTGCCGGGTTCGTTCGAGGGGGTCTTCAAATTGACGTTTAAGCCCCTGATCGGTATAGTTCCGACCCTTCCGGGGTGTAACGCAGCCTGGTAGCGTGCCTGCTTTGGGAGCAGGATGTCGGGAGTTCGAATCTCTCCACCCCGACCAGCAAAGCGAAGTGTGCCCGGTTAAGATTCGTGCCCGTAGCTCAACCGGATAGAGCACCAGCCTTCTAAGCTGGGGGTTACAGGTTCGAGTCCTGTCGGGCACGCCAGAGCTCCTGGTCAGTTGATTTTCCGTGGTGGCTGTAGCTCAGTCGGTAGAGTCCTGGATTGTGATTCCAGTTGTCGTGGGTTCGAGTCCCATCAGCCACCCCATTTTCTGTCCCCGCCTCATCCATGCGTAAGCCATGATCCTGCTGCGCGACTTGCAGCTCCGCCGCGGCGTCAAAGTCCTGTTCGAGCAAGCCAGCCTCACCTTCAATCGCGGGCAGAAGATCGGCGTCACCGGCGCCAACGGCAGCGGCAAGTCGAGCCTGTTTGCGCTGCTGCTGGGCGAGCTGCACCAGGACGCGGGCGAGTTCGAGATCCAGCCAGGGCTGATCGTCGCCCACGTGGCGCAGGAATCCCCGTCCACGGGCCAGGCCGCGATCGAGTACGTGCTCGACGGCGATGCGGAATTGCGCCAGGTCGAAGGCGCGCTGCAGGCGGCCGAAAGCGCCCATGACGGAACCCGGATCGCGGAGCTGCATGAAGACATGCATCGCATTGGCGCCTATTCCGCGCGGGCGCGCGCCGCGCAGCTGATGCACGGCCTCGGTTTCGACGATGCCGAGATAGAAAAGCCCGTCGCGGAATTTTCCGGCGGCTGGCGCGTGCGGCTGAACCTCGCGCGCGCGCTGATGTGCCGCTCCGACGTGCTCCTGCTCGACGAGCCCACCAACCACCTGGACCTCGACGCCATCGTCTGGCTCGAACAATGGCTCACCGGCTATCCCGGCACGCTGCTGATGATTTCGCACGACCGCGATTTCCTCGACGCGGTCGCGGACGCGATCTGCCACATCGAGAACCAGCGCCTGCGCCTGTATCCCGGCAACTACTCGGCCTTCGAGACCCAGCGCGCGGCCCAGCTGGCGCAGCAGCAGGCGACCTACATCAAGCAGCAGCGCGAAGCCGCCCACCTGCAGTCCTTCATCGATCGCTTCAAGGCCAAGGCGACCAAGGCGCGCCAGGCGCAGAGCCGCATGAAGGCGCTGGCGCGCATGGAGAAAATAACCGCCGCCCACGTCGACACGCCGTTCGAGTTCACCTTCCGCCAGCCCGCCGTGCTGCCCGATCCGGTCCTTGACCTGGACGGCGTCGATGCCGGTTATGGAGAAGTCAAAATCCTGCGTGACGTCAAGCTCACGCTGCGCTCCGGCACCCGCCTGGGCCTGCTTGGCCGCAACGGGGCGGGCAAGTCGACCATGATGAAACTGCTGGCCGGCGCCCTGCCGCCGCAGCGCGGCGACCGGATCGAGGGCAGGGGCATGCAGATCGGCTATTTCGCGCAGCACCAGCTCGAGCACCTGCGACCCGAGCACAGCGCGTTGTGGCACATGATGCGGCTGTCGCCGAAGACGCGCGAACAGGACATGCGCGATTTTCTCGGCGGCTTCAATTTCCATGGCGACCAGGCGACCGAAGCCGTCGGGCCGATGTCGGGCGGCGAGAAATCGCGGCTGGCGCTGGCGCTGATCGTATGGCAGCGCCCGAACCTGCTCCTGCTGGACGAGCCGACCAATCACCTGGACCTGGAAATGCGGCATGCGCTCACGCTCGGCTTGCAGGACTACGAGGGCGCCCTGGTCCTGGTCTCCCACGATCGCAGCCTGCTGCGCGCGACTGCTGACGAGCTCTGGCTGGTGGAAGGCGGCACGGTCACCGCCTTCGACGGCGACCTGGATGACTATGCCCGGCGGTTACGCGCGGGCGCGCCCGCCGGGCAGATTGTCGCCGCGGCGCCGTCGGTGAGCCGCAAGGAGCAGAAGCGGCAGGAGGCGGAGGAACGCCAGCGCCGCTTCGCCCGGCGCAAGCCGCTGGAATCGCGGATTCGCACCGCCGAGCGGGAAATCGAAAAACTCAACGCCGAGCGGCAGCGCCTTGAAAAGCTCATGGCGGCCCCCGATATGTACGGCGATGGGCGCAAGGAGGACCTCAAGCGCTGCGTGCTGGAGCAGGCCGATGTAACAGCAAAGTTACAAAAAGCGGAAGAGCAATGGCTTATGCTTTCCGCCGAACTCGAGGCGCTGGCGCCGGGCGGTTGAAACCCCGGAAGAGGCGCGTCGTGGAACCGGGCGGCCGGACCGCCGCTCCAAGCCGTCGTGTCTTTATCAGAAAGGGTATTACGTGTTCAAACGCATTGTCCTGTTCCTGATCACCAACCTCGCGGTGCTCTTCGTGCTCAACATCACGATGAGGCTGCTGGGCGTCGACCGCCACCTGCAGAATTCCGCGGGCGGGCTCGACATGACGTCGCTGCTGGTGTTCGCGGGCGTGATCGGTTTCGGCGGCGCATTCATCTCGCTGGCGATGTCCAAGTGGTCGGCCAAGTTCATGACCGGCGCGAAGGTCATCGAAACGCCGGCCAACGAAGCGGAGCGCTGGCTGGTGGAAACCGTGCGGCGCCAGGCGCAGAAGGCCGGCATCGGCATGCCCGACGTCGCGGTCTACAACGCGCCGGACGTCAACGCCTTTGCCACCGGCATGAACAAGAACAGCGCGCTGGTCGCGGTCAGCACCGGCCTGCTCAACAGCATGACGCGCGACGAAGCCGAGGCCGTGCTGGGCCACGAAGTCAGCCACGTGGCCAACGGCGACATGGTGACCCTTGCGCTGATCCAGGGCGTGGTCAACACGTTCGTCATTTTCCTGTCGCGCATCATCGGCAACATCGTCGACAAGACCGTGTTCAAGACGGAACGCGGCCACGGTCCGGCCTTCTGGATCACCTCGATCATCGCCGAACTGGTGCTGGGCATCCTCGCCAGCATGGTGGTGATGTGGTTCAGCCGCCGGCGGGAATTCCGTGCCGATGCGGGCGGCGCCAGCCTTGCTGGCCGCCAGAAAATGATCGCCGCGCTGGAGCGGCTGAAGCAGGCCCACCAGCCTTCGCAGTTGCCGGACCAGATCAAGGCTTTCGGCATCAGCGGCGGCCAGGGCTGGGGCATCAAGCGCCTGTTCATGTCGCATCCGCCGCTCGACGAGCGCATCGCCGCTCTTCGCGCTGGCGGTACAGAACGCTGAATCCCTGACCGCAGAGGCGCGGAGAGACACGCAGAGGAAGGCGAAGCGGAACCAGACTGCGCTCTGGTGGCCGACGCTCCACGATTTCCACCGGATTGCCACTACCGCGCTATTTCTTGTTTTCTCTGCGCGTCCTCTGCGCCTCTGCCGTGAAGGTCTAGTCCGCTTCAAGCGCCAGCGTCGAGGACCACCGCGGCGCGTCCTTCCGCGATCACGGCCGCGGCATCCCTCACCCGGAATTCGTAAATCACCCGCGAGGCTTCGCCGAGCACGCGTTGCGCCTCTATCGTCAGGTCTCCGGCGCAGTCGTGCAGGCTGCCCCGGTGCAATACCAGGTCGCGGGTGCTGGCCAGCAGCCCGCCGCCGGAACGCCGTCCCTGGTTGACCGTCAGCGCGCCATGCAGCGCCATGGCCTGCGCGGCATATTCCAGCGCGCAGACCGCCGCAAGGCCGTTGGCGCGGCGCAGCGGGTTTGCCGGATCGCGATGGCTGCTGGCGGTGCATCGGATGCGTTCTTCATCCCAGCTTGTCGCGGCATCGAGCAGGCACATGGAACCGGAATGCGGAATCAGTTCGCTGATGCGCCGGCGGCCGATCAGCATGGCGATATCGTGACGCCGATCGATTTGCCGCCCACGTAGTCCAGGACGACTGTCGCCGGTTTCCCGGCGGCGAGCGCCGCGAAGAGGGGCAGGCATCGCGCGGACGGATTGTCGGTGCGCAGATGCTCCAACCCCGGCTC
>DASVNF010000120.1:0-6429 GCA_036384015.1 Burkholderiales bacterium | reverse complement strand
ATTGGAACAGCTTGGCGTAGCCTTCAGAGATGTGCGAAACGACCTCGAAATACGACCGCGAAACCAGCACTTGTCCGGGGTTCGCGAACCCCATCACGCGCTGCGCGACATTGATGCCGTCGCCGATGATGTTGGGCTGGCCGTTGAGGTCCCGGACCAGGCGCACCGGGCCGAGATTGATGCCGATCCGGGCGGGTATTTTCGGCGGTTCGCCGGGGCGGGGCGCGAAAGCCTCGCGCAGGCTCATGGCCACGAACAGTGCGTCTTCGGGGTCCCCGAGGAAATTGATTGCCACGCCGTCGCCGGTATCGAGAATGATGCGGTCGTTGGCCGCAATGTCGCGGATGGCTTCCGCGATGAGGGAATTGAACTGGTCCTTGAGCTGGATTTGCTCGGAAACCGGTTTTCGCGAATATTCGGTGATGTCCAGGAACAGCACGCTGCAGATGAACGTGCGGTTCGCGCGCTCAGGCATCATGGAGCATCACCTGTGGCTTCAAAATCAAAGTCTGTTCCTTGGCGGGGCAATTTCCGGGGACGGTAATCTTAACATCAACCGCTGCCTGTCCCGCAAGCGCTTTTTGTTAAAAATCCCCCTTGCGTCAAGTATTTTGCGAATATTCCTTCTAGTCTTTCGAGGTTTATTCCCCGGTTCGCTGCACCGTCTCGCGAAGGCCTTCATTTATGATTCATTCCTACGGCCGATCGCAAGCCATCCTTCATTTCGAAATTCAACCGCATCCCTGGAGCAGCCTTGACCCGCAGCACGCCTTATAACGTCGGCCTGGACAAAAATCCGGCCAACTACGCGCCTTTGTCACCCCTGTCTTTTCTGGCACGTTCGGCCGAGGTGTACCCGGACCGGATCGCGGCGATCCACGGCGACACCCGGATTACATGGCGAGAGGCCTATCGAAGATGCCGGAAACTGGCATCGGCGCTGGCCCGGCGGGGGATCGGCTCCGGCGATACCGTGGCCGTCATGGCTCCCAATATCCCGGCCATGTTCGAGGCCCACTTCGGCGTGCCGATGATTGGCGCCGTGCTGAATACGCTGAATACCCGCCTCGACCCGGAGGCCATCGGCTTCATGCTCAATCATGGCGAGGCGAAGGTGCTGATAACGGATCGCGAGTTCGCCCAGACCATTGGCAAGGCGCTGACCATGGTCGAGCATCCGCCGCTGGTGATCGATATCGACGATCCGCTGGGTCCGGGGGGCGGTCTGGTGGGAGAAATGGACTACGAGTCCTTCCTGGAGACTGGCGACGAAAACTTCGTATGGCGACTTCCCGCCGACGAGTGGGATGCAATCGCCTTGTCCTATACCTCCGGCACGACCGGAAATCCCAAAGGCGTGGTCACGCATCATCGGGGCGCCTACCTGAACGCGGTCGGCAATATCGTCACCTGGGCGATGCCGCACTTTCCGGTATACCTCTGGACTTTGCCCATGTTCCACTGCAACGGCTGGTGCTTTCCCTGGACCCTGGCGGCGGTTGCCGGCACCAGCGTCTGCCTGCGCCGCGTGGAGGCCGCGCCGATTTTCGATCTGATCCGCCGTCACAAGGTGACGCATTTCTGCGGCGCTCCGGTAGTGCATAACATGCTGATCAATGCGCCGGTCGAACTGCGCGGCGGCATCGGCCACAAGGTGGCGGCAATGGTTGCGGGCGCCGCTCCCCCCCAGGCGGTGATCGAAGGCATGGAACGCATCGGCATCGACCTGACCCATGTCTATGGGTTGACCGAGGTGTATGGGCCGGCCTCGGTGTGCGCCAAGCATCCGGAGTGGGAGGCTTTGTCCGTCGACAAGCGGGCGGAGATGAACGGTCGGCAGGGGGTCCGCTACGAGATGCAGGAGGGAATGGACGTCTTCGATCCTGAAACCATGCAGCCGGTGCCGCGCGACGGCCGGACCATGGGGGAGATTTTCTTCCGCGGCAATATCACCATGAAGGGCTACCTCAAGAATGCCGCCGCAACGAAGGAAGCGTTCGAGGGCGGCTGGTTCCATACCGGGGACCTTGCGGTGATGCATCCGGACGGTTACGTCAGGATCAAGGACCGTTCCAAGGACATCATTATTTCCGGCGGCGAGAACATTTCCACCATCGAAGTGGAAGATGTGCTGTACCGGCATCCGTCCGTGCTCGAGGCGGCGGTGGTCGCCAGGCCCGATGAAAAGTGGGGCGAGACGCCGTGCGCTTTCGTGACTCTCAAGCCCGGCGCCCCGGCGGCGACGGAGGAAGAGATCATCGCCTTCTGCCGCGAACGCCTGGCGCGCTTCAAGTGCCCGCGCCAGGTCGTCTTCGGTCCGCTGCCGAAGACCTCGACCGGCAAGATCCAGAAGAACGTGCTGCGCGAGCGCGCGAAGGCCTGAAGCGCCGTGAATCGTGAATGTCGTGAATACATGAACATCGATCTGAAGCTTTAAAGCTTCCAAGACATTATGGCATTCACGATATCAACGGCATTTCCGGCCTTCACGGCCCTTCCGGTGCACTGCGGTAGAATCCGCTTTCCTCAATCCGGCAAGAGGCTTCTGAAATGAAGGTATTGGTCCCGGTCAAGCGGGTGGTGGATTTCAACGTCAAGGTGCGCGTCAAATCCGACGGTTCCGGCGTGGAGACCGCCAATGTCAAGATGTCGATGAATCCGTTCGACGAAATCGCGGTCGAAGAGGCCGTGCGCCTCAAGGAGGCGGGAACCGCGACCGAAATCATCGCTGTGTCCGTCGGCTCCGCGCAGAGCCAGGAAACGCTGCGTACCGCGCTGGCGATCGGCGCCGATCGCGCCATCCTGGTGGAGACGGCGGTCGAGACGCAGCCGCTCGCGGTTGCCAAGATTCTCAAGGCCATCGTCGACAAGGAGCAACCGGGACTGGTCATCATGGGCAAGCAGGCCATCGACGACGACTCCAATCAGACCGGGCAGATGCTGGCGGCGCTGTTGAACTGGCCCCAGGCGACATTTGCCTCGAAAGTGAAAGCCGGCGCCGGGTCGGCCGAAGTGACGCGCGAAGTGGATGGCGGGCTGGAAACGATTTCGGTCAAGCTGCCGGCGGTGGTAACGACCGACCTGCGGTTGAACGAACCGCGTTACGTCACCCTGCCGAACATCATGAAGGCCAAGAAAAAGCCGCTCGAGACGTTGAAGCCCGAAGCGCTCGGCGTGGATCCGGCGCCGAGGCTGAAAACCCTGAAGGTGCAGGAGCCGCCCAAGCGCAGCGCCGGCAAGCTCGTCAAGAGCGTTCCGGAACTGGTCGAGAAACTGAAGAACGAAGCCAAAATCCTATAGAGCCAGAGACGATCCGATGCGCACCCTGGTAATAGCCGAACACGACAATGCCGCGATCAAGCCCGCGGTCTTCAATACGGTCGCCGCCGCCGCCAAGATCGGCGGCGACATCGACGTGCTGGTCGCCGGAAGCCAGTGCGGCTCCGCCGCCCAGGCCGCGGCAAGAATCCCCGGCGTGAAGAAGGTCCTCGTCGCCGATGCGCCGTACTACGCGCACTCGCTGGCGGAAAACCTGGCCGCGCTGATCGTCTCGATCGCGAAAAACTACACGCATGTCCTTGCGCCGGCCACGAGCTTCGGCAAGAACGTGCTGCCGCGGGTGGCGGCGTTGCTGGACGTGGCGCAGGTGTCCGACATCATCAAGGTCGAATCCCCCGATACCTTCGTGCGTCCGATTTATGCCGGCAACGCACTCGCGACCGTCCAGTCGGGTGACACCGTCAAGGTGATCACGGTGCGTTCGACGGGAGTCGATGCGGTCGCGGCGGAAGGCGGCGCGGCGGCGGTGGAAAACATCAGTGCCGGGGCGGACACCGGCCTGTCGTCGCTGGTCGGCCAGGAACTCACCAAGTCGGAACGCCCCGAACTGACGGCGGCGCGCATAATCGTGTCCGGCGGGCGCGGCATGGGCAATGGCGAGAACTTCAAGATTCTCGAAGCCCTTGCCGACAAACTCGGCGCGGCCGTCGGGGCTTCGCGCGCGGCGGTCGATTCCGGATTCGTGCCCAACGACTACCAGGTCGGGCAGACCGGCAAGATCGTGGCACCGGAACTCTACATAGCCGTCGGGATTTCGGGCGCGATCCAGCACCTGGCGGGAATGAAGGACAGCAAGGTGATCGTCGCCATCAACAAGGACGGCGAAGCGCCCATCTTCCAGGTGGCCGACTACGGCCTGGTGGCCGACCTGTTCCAGGCCGTGCCGGAACTGACGTCTCAGCTTTGAAGTTTTGCCGCGAACACCACAAAGTCTTGAGCCACGGAGGACACGGAGAGCACGGAGGAAAACAAGGGAAAAGGATGTTCGGGTGAATCCTTCGTGGGAAGGGAACCGTCACAGTGAATATTGGCGACACGGGGGTCGAACAGCCTCTTCCGTTCCGACATCAAACCGCTTCTTGTTTTTTCGCCTTTCCTCCATAGCTTTCCGTGTCCCCGTGGTTCAAGATTTTCCGGATTCGATGATTCAGGAGTAGAAAATGTCCACATACGCCGCCCCGATCAGGGACATGAAATTCGTCGTCAAGGAGCTGGTTGGCCTCGACGACATCGCCGCATTGCCGGGCTGCGAGGAAGTGACGCCCGATCTGGTCGATGCCGTGCTGGAAGAGGCCGGTAACTTCGCCAGCGGAATCCTCGATCCGCTCAATATCCCGGGCGACAGGATCGGCGCCAAACTGGACAAGAATGCCGTCACTGCGGCGCCCGGCTTCAAGGATGCATTCAGGAAATTTTCCGATGGCGGCTGGACCGGCCTGAATTGCGATCCCCAGTATGGCGGCCAGGGCCTGCCGCACATCGTTTCCGCGCAGACTTCGGAGATGTGGAATTCGGCCAATATGTCGTTCTGCCTGTGCCCGATGCTCACGGCGGGGGTCGTCGCCGCCCTCATGCGGCATGGCTCGGACCAGCAGAAAGACTTGTACCTGCCGAACCTGGTATCGGGCAAGTGGACGGGCACCATGAACCTGACCGAGCCCCAGGCGGGCTCGGACCTTTCCGCGGTGCGCACCCGCGCCGTGCCCGAGGGCGATCACTTTCGCCTGCATGGCACCAAGATATTCATCACCTGGGGCGAGCACGACATGGCGGAGAACATCATCCACATGGTGCTCGCGCGCACGCCGGACGCGCCCGAGGGCGTCAAAGGCATATCGCTGTTCGTGGTGCCGAAGTACGTGGTGAACAAGGACGGGTCGCTGGGCAAACGCAACGACGTCAACTGCGTTTCCATCGAACACAAGCTGGGCATCCATGGCAGCCCGACCTGCGTGATGGCCTACGGCGAAGGCGAGGGCGCCGTCGGTTACCTGGTGGGCGAGGAAAATCGTGGCCTCGAGTTCATGTTCACCATGATGAATTTCGCCCGGCTGGAGGTCGGCATCGAGGGTGTGGCAATCGCGGAACGCGCCTACCAGCATGCGCTGGAATACGCGAAGAACCGTGTGCAGGGCCGCGAGATCGGCGTGAAAACCGGCGACCGCGTCAGCATCATCCGCCATCCGGACGTGCGCCGCATGCTGATGAGCATGAAAGCGCAGACCGAGGCGATGCGTGCGCTCGCGACACTCGCTTCCGCGCATCTGGACAAGGCCCTGTTGCATCCGGACAAGGGCGTACGGGCGAACAGCCAGGCGTTATTCGACCTGCTCACGCCCGTGGTCAAGGGGTGGTGCACGGAGCAGAGCATCGAGATCGCCTCCCTCGGCGTGCAGGTGCACGGCGGCATGGGATTCGTCGAAGAGACCGGCGCCGCGCAATACCTGCGCGACGCACGCATCACCACCATCTATGAAGGCACCACAGGCATCCAGGCCAACGACCTGGTCGGCCGCAAAGTGGCCTACGAGAAGGGCGCGACCATCAAGGTCGTGATCGGCCAGATGCGCTCATTCGCCAACGAATTGAAGGGCGTTTCGCATCCGGGGCTGGCGGCGATCCACAAATCGCTGGCTGAAGGCATCGATGCGCTCGCCGCGGCGACGGACTGGCTGCTGGCGACCTATCCCTCCGACATGAAGGCGGCGTTGGCCGGCGCGGTTCCGTTCCTGAAATTGTTCGGCACGGTGGCGGGCGGCTGGCAGATGGCGCGTGCGGCATTGATCGCCAAGAAGCGGCTGGACGCGGGATCGGACGACTTCGATTTCTACCGCGCCAAGCTCGGCACGGCCCGGTTCTATGCCGAACACATTCTGCCGCTGGCGCAAGCCTACCGGCATGAGGTCGTGGAGGGTTCGGCCAGCGTGCTGGCCCTCGAGGAAGCGCAGTTCTGACGGCATGACATGCCGCGAGACCCCATCAAGTGCGGCCCGCGGGCCGCACTTTTTGTTTGTGCGGAGGTGGCCGTTGACCAGGTTCCGGCGGCTGGTCATGATTCAAACGTTTGTTTGAATCGCTCGTTTGAGCCTT
>DASVNF010000119.1:0-10188 GCA_036384015.1 Burkholderiales bacterium | reverse complement strand
GAGCAGGGTTTCGAGCGGACGCCCGTAGAGCCAGCGGATGACGGTGCGTTCGAGCAGCATGCCCACGACCGCGGTGATGATGAACGCGGTCGGGACCGCGGCCACCACGTACCAGTCCAGGTGCGTGGGGAACCATTTGCGGAAGGTGAGCTGGACGAGATAGGTCGAATAGGCGCCGATCATGAGCAGCTCGCCATGGGCCATGTTGATGATGCCCATCAGGCCGAAGGTAATGGCGAGACCGAGTGCGGCAAGCAGCAGCACGCTCGCGAGGCTCAGCCCGTAAAACAGGTTGCCAGACCATTCGATGACCGCAAGGTGGCGGTCGATGCGGCTCAGGGTCTGCACGACGGCGGCACGCACGTCGGCCTCCGGTTCCGCGAAGCTGCCGTCTCCGCGCGGCTCGATCATGGCTGCAAGCACCGGGCGGATCGAGGCGTTGGTCGTATCGGCGAGGCGTTCGACCGCCAGCTTGCGCTTGGCGGCATCGTCGCTCTTCAGGTTGATCGTGGCGACGGCCATGTCGAGGACGCTGCGTACACGCTGGTCGGTTTCCTTGGCGAGCGCGCGCTCCAGCATCGGTAGTTGAGACGCGCCGGCGTTCTGCAGGACTTCGTGGGCCGCTTTCAAGCGGACTTTGGTGTCGACGGCGAACAGGCGCAGGCCCGCCAATGCGCTCTCGAGCTCGCGGCGCAGGCGGTTGTTGACGGTTATGGCATCGGCCCCTTCAGGGAACCCGAGCTGCTCGCCGGTCAGCGGATCCCTCGCCTGGTCGTCCTCCACGATCAGGACGCGGCCTTCGGGGGTGGCGTAGAGCTTCTCCTCGTTCAGCGCATTGAGGAGTTCGAAAGCCTCGGGCGTTCCCAATGCCCCGAGTTTGACGATGGCATCGACGCGGGCATCGGCGTCTTCGCCGCCCAGTGGCTGGACCAAAGCGGAATCGAGCGCGGCGGATGCGGGGGCGCAGACGACGAACAGGGCCCACGCGAGCAAAATCAGGATGCGACTCATCGTCCGGTACGGGTCGGATTCTCGAGAATGGGGGCCGCCAGACGGCTGCGGACTCCGGGACAACAAGGAGACCGCCGCGGCTGCGGCGACCTCCCCTGCCTGCCGTTACATGCCTTCCGGCACTTCCTTCTTCTTGTCGTTACCCGCGATGAACGGGCTCCAGGGCTGGGCGCGAACCGGGCCCTTGGTCTTCCACACCACGTTGAACTGGCCGTCGGCCTTGATTTCGCCGATGAACACCGGCTTGTGCAGGTGGTGGTTCTTCTCGTCCATCTTGATGGTGAAGCCGGACGGCGCCTTGAAGCTCTGGCCGCCGACCGCAGCGATCACCGGATCCACGTCGGTGGTCTTGGCCTTCTCGACCGCCTGCGCCCACATGTGGATGCCGATGTAGGTGGCTTCCATCGGATCGTTGGTCACGACCGTGTCGGCGTTCGGCAAGCCCTTCGCCTTGGCGTAGGCCTTCCACTTCTTGATGAACTCGGTGTTCACGGGATTCTTGATCGACTGGAAGTAGTTCCAGGCGGCCAGGTGGCCCACGAGCGGCTTGGTATCCACGCCGCGCAGTTCTTCTTCACCCACGGAGAACGCGACCACCGGCACATCGGTCGCCTTCAGGCCGGCGTTGCCGAGTTCCTTGTAGAACGGCACGTTGGAGTCGCCGTTGATGGTCGACACGACGGCGGTCTTGCCACCGGCGGCGAACTTCTTGACGTTCGCGACGATGGTTTGATAGTCGCTGTGGCCGAACGGGGTGTAGACCTCGTCGATGTCCTTCTCGTCGACGCCCTTGGACTTCAGGAACGCGCGCAGGATCTTGTTGGTCGTGCGCGGGTAGACGTAGTCGGTGCCGAGCAAGACCCAGCGCTTGGCGCCGCCGCCTTCCTTGGACATCAGGTATTCCACCGCCGGGATGGCCTGCTGGTTGGGCGCGGCTCCGGTGTAGAACACATTCTTCTCGAGTTCTTCGCCTTCGTACTGCACGGGATAGAACAGCAGGCCGTTCAGTTCCTTGAACACCGGCAGCACCGACTTGCGCGATACCGAGGTCCAGCAGCCGAACACGACGGAAACCTTGTCCTGCGAGAGCAGGCCGCGCGCCTTTTCCGCGAACAGCGGCCAGTTGGAGGCGGGATCGACGACCACGGCCTCCAGCTGCTTGCCCAGGACGCCGCCGGAAGCGTTGATCTCGTCGATGGTCATGAGCGCGACGTCCTTCAGCGACGTCTCGGAAATGGCCATGGTGCCCGACAGTGAATGCAGGATGCCGACCTTGATGGTGTCGGCGGCCGAGGCGGTCGCCGCGGTGACGGCGAGAGCCAGGCCAACCAGTGAATTGAGTAAACGACGTTTCATAAAACTCCCCTAAGCGGTTGTTGATGGAATGACTGCCTGACTTTCATCGCCTGACCTCAGTTGATGCGGGCTGTCCTGGTAAATGCACGTGACGCTTATTAATGCGCGCCACACTTCTGCAACAACCATGCCGATGCCTGCACGAATAGTGAATGCCTTTGTGTTTCATGCCTTTGCGATGTTGACGCCGGGTTGGGAAGAGTTTTTCCCGGGACGGGAGGAGAACCCGTGATGAGTGTCCGCACCGGCTTTGTGCGTGGTGATGAAGCAATGCACAAACATCTCGCGGTGATTCTGCGGCACCTCACTCATGTGCCCGGATTCCGTGCACATCGCCCGCTTCAGCATGGATTGCCTTTGTCCGGATACTGTATATAATCACAGCCAAGGAGGTTTTCCATGGATGAACTGACCCCACGCCAGGCCGAGGTGCTGCGCCTGATCGCCGATTTCACTCAGTCCACCGGCTTCCCGCCCACCCGGGCGGAGATCGCCAGGGTGCTGGGCTTTCGCTCTGCCAATGCCGCGGAAGACCACCTCAAGGCGCTGGCCCGCAAGGGCTTCATCGAACTCCTCGCCGGCGCCTCGCGAGGCATCCGCCTGATGGCGCAGCAGGGCCTGCCGCTGGTGGGGCGGGTCGCCGCCGGCAGCCCGATCCTCGCCGAGGAACATGTGCAGGGGCGCTACCAGGTCGATCCCGGACTGTTCAGCCCGCGCGCCGATTATTTGCTGAAAGTACGCGGGTTGAGCATGCGCGACGCCGGCATCCTCGAGGGCGACCTGCTGGCCGTGCACAAGGCGCAGGAAGCGCGCTCGGGCCAGATCGTGGTGGCGCGCCTGCACGACGAAGTCACGGTCAAGCGCTTCAAGCGCCAGGGCAGCCAGGTGCAGCTGCTGCCGGAGAACCCGGACTTCTCACCTATATATGTGGACCTGAAGCACGACCTGTTCGCCATCGAGGGCATCGGCGTCGGCATCATCAGGAATGGGAAATTCGGATAAGGGGTTGAGTGAAGCCCCGCGGTTCGTGACTGCCGTGATTCAGTGGAATTGCAGTTTCGACGTAACGTCGGCTTCGCAGACGTTAGTCTCCACTGAAACACCCGAACTACCGGGTGTTTTCACGCCCTTCACGGCCCCTTCACGCACAGGTGGACATCAACTCATCAACCACTTGACGGAGAACTTCATGGAAACGCAAAAGACCCTTGCAATCCTCAGGACCCTGGCCGACGGCATCGATCCGGCCACCGGTGAACCGTTTTCGGCCGGCAGCAGCTACCAGCATCCCGACACCGTGCGCGCCCTTTTCTCTGCGATCCGCATGCTGGAATCCCCCGCCTCGCCCGCGCAAAAATCCACGCCGGCGAAAGACGCAGCGGCGGCGCCGGCAAAGCCGGGTCAGGAAAACGCGGGACGCCCCTGGTCGCAGGAAGAGGATGCACGCCTGGGCGGCGGCTACGACTCGGGCAAATCCATCGATGAACTCGCGGCGATCCACAAGAGAAGCAAATGGGCGATCGAATCGAGGCTGGCCCGGCTCGGCAGGATCCCCGAACCGGCGTCGCGCTTTCCCGCGCGCAACGCCGCGGGAAACACCGCCGCGGCGTAAAAGGCCGTGATTAACGTGACTGTCGTGACTGCGTCGAAATACAAAAGTCTGGCGACCGGTTTTCTGCCCTTACGCAGTCACGATAGTCACGGAGTAGTTACGACATAACCTGAAGATTAGTCTCCCCTGAAACTCCACTGCGTTCGTTTTCACGACAGTCACGGATTTTCCTGGTATCCACGCCCCATGTCAGCCCTTCAATCGATTCTGCAAAACCCCGCCATCTGGCGCGGCAACGAACAGGCGCGCGTCGCGCTGCCCAGCATTCCGACCGGATTCCCGGAACTCGACAGCGAACTGCCGGGCGGAGGCTGGCCGCGGGGCGTGGTCAGCGAGCTGCTTACCGAACGCAGAGGCATCGGCGAACTGTCGCTGCTGATGCCGGCGTTGGCGGAACTGTCCAGGCAGGACGGCTGGCTCATGCTGATCGCCCCGCCCTGGATTCCCTATGCGCCCGCACTTGCCGCGCACGGCATCCGGTTGTCGAGGGTGATCGTGGCGAATACCGCTTCCGACAAGGACACGCTGTGGGCGGCGGAACAAAGCCTGCGTGCCGGCAATTGCCCGGCAGTGCTGGCGTGGCCGGCCGGCGTCAACGAGCACGTGCTGCGCCGTTTGCAGCTGGCCGCGGAAGAAGGGGGTAGCTTCGGCGTGATATTCGGCGAAGCCATGCGTGCCGCGCTGCCCTCCCCCGCGCCGTTGCGCCTGCGGCTCGGCGTGCACCAGGACAGGCTGTCCGTGAAAATCCTCAAGCGCCGCGGCAGCGGCCTTACCCCGACGCTCTGGCTGGACACGGAAAAGAAAAAAACCGTGATGACGCCGCCCCCCGTCCGGTTCCGGCAACCAATCTACGCCAGCGCATGAATCTTCATCCGGCACCGGGCATGCTGTGGGCCGCCCTGCGTTTTCCCGACCTTTCGCTGCAGCTTTATTTACGCGGTGGCGATTCGCCCGCGCCCGCCATCGTGCAGGAAACAGGAAATCCGCCACGGGTGCTGTCGTGCAACGACGCAGCGGCGAAAACCGGCATCAAGCCGGGCATGGCGGTATCCGCGGCCCATGCGCTGACGCCGACACTGCGGATCCGTACCCGCGATCCGGCGAAAGAAGCGAAAGCGCTCGCAGGCATCGCGGCATGGGCGACCCAGTTCACGCCGACCGTCAGCCTCGCTTCTTCAAACGAAATACTGATCGAGATCAGCGGTTGCCAGCGGCTGTTCGGCGGGCTGCGGCCATTGAGCGGACGCATCCGTGCCGGACTAGCGGACCTGGGTTATCGCGCCACCGTCGTGCTGGCGCCCAATCCGACTGCCGCGCTGTTGCTGGCCCGCGACGGTGTCGATACTTCAATCGATGATCGCCATGCGTTGCGGCGAACGCTGGCGCGGCTGCGGCTCACCCGGCTCGACCAACCCGCGCAAACCATTGCCCTGCTCGCGAATCTTGGCGTGCATACCATCGGTGACTGGCTCTCCCTGCCACGTGACGGGCTCGCCCGCCGCTTCGGCCAGGGCATGCTCGACGAAATCGACCGCGCATTGGGCCTGCTGCCGGATCCACGTCCGCCATTCTCTGCGCCCCCCCGCTATTCGGCTTCGCTGGAACTTCCGGCGCCGGTGCAGGAAACCGAACCGCTGCTGTTCGCCGCCAAGCGCCTGGTGCTGGAACTCGCCGGCCATCTGGCGATGAGGCAGGCCGGCATCACGCGCCTGAGACTGGAATTGCAGCATGCGCATCACGCCCCGACGCCGGTCCTGCTCGGTTTATCCATGCCGAGCCGCGATGCCGGCCATCTCGTCACGCTGTTGCGCGAGAAACTTGCCCCGGTCCGGTTGCCGGAAGCCGTGGAAACGCTGACCCTCGTTGCCGGGGAAACCCGTCCGCTCGGTTCGCACAACCAGGCGCTGTTCGCCGATGGCCGTCCGCCGCGCGAGGAGCGCTGGCACATCGTCGAGCGTTTGCGTGCGCGGCTGGGCGTGCACGCGGTGCATGGGCTGGAAACTTTTCCCGACCACCGCCCGGAGCGCGCTTATCGCAGGACGTTGCCGGGACAGGCGGCCGATGGGAAATGCGAACTGCAACGGCCGCTTTGGTTGCTGCCGCAACCGCGCCGCCTGCATCCGGGTGACAGCCTGGTGGCAATGGACACGCCGCTTGTCCTGCTCGACGGCCCGGAGCGCCT
This sequence comes from Burkholderiales bacterium, assembly GCA_036384015.1. Taxonomy (GTDB): domain Bacteria; phylum Pseudomonadota; class Gammaproteobacteria; order Burkholderiales; family JACQAP01; genus JACQAP01. Next base: position 4,027 of record DASVNF010000119.1, on the reverse strand, counting down.
CGAGTCCGGCTGGTGGGACGACTTCGACGTGAAGCGCGATTACTTCGTAGTACGCGACAGCGCTGGCGCGAAAGTCTGGCTCTACCGGGAGCGGCCCGACGGCCGCGACTGGTTCGTCCACGGCGTTTTTGCATGATGGCCGGCCATACGCCGTGGAGTATGCCGAGCTTCATTGCCTGACCAACTTCAGTTTCCTGCGCGGGGCTTCGCATGCGCAGGAACTGGTCGAAACCGCGATCCGGCGCGGTTACAAGGCGCTGGCAATCACCGACGAATGTTCGCTTGCAGGCGTCGTGCGCGCGCACAGCGCAGCCAAAGACCATAAAGACATTTTCAAGCTGATCATCGGTGCCGAATTCCGGCTCGAGGATGGCCTGCGCTTCGTGCTGCTCGCAACGAACCGCGAAGGCTACGGCAATTTATCCGAACTGATCACGCAGGGCCGGCGCAATGCGCCGAAGGGCGAATACCGCCTCTCGCGAAGGCATATCGAAGCCGGCATCCCGCATTGCCTCGCGCTCTGGCTGCCGCCGGCACAGCCGCAGGACGACGATGCGCGGTGGCTTGCGCAACGCTTTCCCGGGCGGCTCTGGATCGCAGTCGAATTGCTGGCGCGCGGCGGCGACCGCGAACGACTTGCCCTGCTGCAGGAACTGGGCCGGCGAACGGGGCTGCCCTGCGTGGCCAGCGGCGATGTCCACATGCATGCCCGTGGCCGCCGCGCCCTCCAGGACACGCTGACCGCGATCCGGCTCGGCGTACCGGTCGCAAAGGCCGGGCTTGCGCTGCAGGCCAGCGGCGAACGCCATTTGCGCCCGATTGCGAGGCTGGAAAAAATCTACCGCCAGACGGGGTTGATGGAAGAAACCATCCGCATTGCGAGCCTGTGCCGTTTTTCCCTCGACGAACTGAAGTATGAGTACCCGGAGGAAATCGTCCCGCCGGGCAAGACCCCAACGCAATATCTGGCCGAACTCACTAAAAGGGGATTGGAATGGCGCTATCCCGGCGGCGTTCCGGAGGTCGTGCGCGGCAACGCCGACAAGGAACTCGCACTGATTGCCGAGCTGGGCTACGAAGCCTTTTTCCTCACGGTCCACGACATCGTCGAGTATGCGCGCGGCCAGAACATCCTCTGCCAGGGCCGCGGCTCCGCCGCCAACTCGGTGGTCTGCTATGCATTGCGCATCACTGAGGTTGATCCGCGCCGCACCAGGCTTTTGTTCGGGCGCTTCCTCTCGAAGGAGCGCAATGAGCCGCCGGACATTGACGTGGATTTCGAGCATCAGCGCCGCGAAGAAGTCATCCAGTACATCTATCGCAAGTATGGCCGCCATCGCACCGCCCTGGCCGCCACCGTGATCTGTTATCGCACCCGCAGCGCCTTCCGCGATGCGGGCAAAGCCCTGGGCCTGGATGCAGCTCAGCTGGATCGCATCGCCGGCAGCTTTGTCTGGTGGGACCATCCCGGGGAAAGGGCTGCGCGACTGGGCGAAGCCGGATTCGATCCTGATTCGCCGGTGATCCACAAGCTGATCACGCTGACCTCGGAGTTATCGGGATTTCCGCGCCACCTGTCGCAGCATGTGGGTGGCTTCGTCATTTCGCGCGGACTGCTGTCGCAACTGGTTCCCACCGAGAATGCCGCCATGGAAGACCGGACGGTCATCCAGTGGGACAAGGACGATCTCGAGGAACTCGGCCTGCTGAAGGTGGATGTCCTGGCGCTGGGCATGCTGACGGCAATCCGGCTTGCGCTGGACATGGTCAACCGCCTTCGCAACCGTTCACTGACCATGGCCGGCATTCTCGCCCTCGAGGACAGCGAAGAAGGCAAGCCGGTGTACCAGATGCTTTGCAAGGCCGACAGCATCGGCGTGTTCCAGGTCGAATCGCGGGCGCAGATGTCAATGCTGCCGCGACTCCGGCCGCGGAATTACTACGATCTTGTCGTGGAGGTCGCCATCGTGCGCCCGGGACCGATCCAGGGCGGCATGGTGCACCCTTACCTTCGCAACCGGAAAGATCCGGATAACGTCAAGTATCCATCCCTCGAACTCAAGAAAGTCCTGGAGCGAACACTGGGCGTGCCGATCTTCCAGGAACAAGTCATGGAAATCGCCATGGTCGCCGCCGATTTCTCGGCTGGCGAAGCGGACCAGCTGCGCCGGGCGATGGCAGCCTGGAAGCGGAAGGGCGGCCTGGGGGCGTTCAAGGAGCGGCTGGTCAGCGGAATGCGGAAGAAGGATTACAGCGAAAAATTCGCCCTGCAGATTTTCGAGCAGATCCAGGGTTTCGGCGAATACGGTTTTCCTGAATCGCATTCCGCCAGCTTCGCCCTGCTGGTTTATGTCTCAGCATGGCTCAAGCATTACGAGCCGGCCGCCTTCACCTGCGCGCTGCTCAACAGCCAGCCGATGGGGTTCTACCAGCCTGCGCAACTGGTGCAGGATGCGCAGCGCCATGGCGTCGAGGTCAGGCCGGCGGATGCGCTCGCAAGCGATTGGAACTGCTCCCTCGAAGACGCACAGGGAGATCAGCCAGCGATCCGGTTGGGCTTGCGCATGATCAAGGGCCTTTCGGAAGCCGGCGCAAGGCGGCTTATTGCAATACGCTCAATGAGGCAGGATGAACGGCCGGAAGAATTTTTGCTTGCCGCGAACCTGTCGCGCAAGGACATGAACACCCTCGCCGCCTCGGGTGCGCTTGAATCGCTCGCCGGCCATCGCCGGATTGCGGCATGGCTGGTTTCCGGGATCGAGCAGCGGCCCCCAGTGCTTGCCAGCGCGGTGATCGAAGAATCCGAAATTACGCTTGCGGCCCCCACCGAAGGACAGGAGATCACTGCCGACTATGCCAGCACCGGATTGACGCTGCGGCGTCACCCCCTGGCACTGTTGCGTCCAAGGCTGGACAGGCGCGCCTTTTCCACTGCCGGTCAATTGCGCGACATGGAAACAAAGACACCCGTCCGCGTCGCCGGCCTGGTCACCTGCCGCCAGCACCCCGGCACGGCCAAAGGCGTGATTTTCGTCACGATCGAGGACGAAACCGGCCAGATCAATGTCGTCGTATGGGAAAGCCTGTCGCGCAAACAGCGGCGTCCGCTGCTTGCCTCAAGATTATTACGCGTCGACGGCATGCTGGAACGCGAGGGGGAGGTCATCCATGTCATAGCGGAGGATCTTGCCGACTATTCCTCGCTGATCGGAAACCTGGACGTCAGTTCGCGGGATTTTCACTGACGTCCGCGCGACTCGGGATCTTGCGATTTCGGGAGCGCATGCGCGGCCACTTCGGCACCGAGGAGGAACACCCCCGCCGAAAAGAACAGCCACATCATCAGCACCGCGAGGGACCCGGCCGCCCCGAAGGCACTGGCCGTTCCCGCATGGGCCAGATAAAGCGCCAGCAAATGCTTGCCGATGCTGAACAGCACGGCGGCGACCAGTGCGCCCAGTGCCGCATCCCGCCAGCGCACGTGCACTTCGGGAAGCACCTTGAGCAGGACGGTGAATGCACCCAGCAGCACCACGAAAGTCAGCGTGTGCTGGACGGCGTCGATTACCGGTTCCGCAATCTCGCGATTGGCCATCAGCGCATTGCCGGCGAACGCGAGCATCGCATCGAGCACCAGCATCACGATCAGCAGAAATCCGGTACCCAGCACCAGGCCGAACGAAAGCAAACGGACTTTGATGAGCGTCGCAACAGCCCCTTTTTTCGCTGGCGCCCGCCAGATCCAGTTCAGCGCATTGGTAAGCTGCACAAAGGTAGCAGACGCGCCGATTATGACGGCAAACGCCGAAATCACGCCGATCCACCCGGAATCCCTGGTCTTCCAGGCGCTCGCGACCATCGCCTGCACGGCCACCGCACCCTCTTTGCCGATCATGGAGTCAATTTCGGTGATCAATCGCCCCTGCACGGCCTCGGGACCGAAGAAATACCCCGCCACCGCGATGACCACCAGCAGCATCGGGGCAATCGAAAAGGCGGCGAAAAAGCCAATGGCAGCAGATTCCGG
>DASVNF010000118.1:0-18918 GCA_036384015.1 Burkholderiales bacterium | reverse complement strand
TGCCAGAGCGAGCATTCGCCCATTGGACGCCATTACCTCGCCGACCAGTTCTCCGGTGCCGTGCTCGCGGCAGTAAGCGACCAGGTGGCTTAGCAGGGCAATGCCGAGTCCATGACCCTGCCAGTCGGAGGCTACAAGGATGGCGAATTCGGCACGCTCGTTGTCGGGTTCCGAAACTGCCCGGATTTCCGCGACGACCTTTCCTGCCGCGTCCAAAGCCAGGAACGCCATCTCGCGGTCATAGTCGATCTGGGTGAGTCGGGCGAGTTGCGTCTTGGGCAGGTTGCGGATGGCGCCGAAGAACCGCAGATACAGATCTTGGCGACGGCATTGCTCGATAAAGTCGCTTAGGCCGTGGGCGTCTTCCGGCCGCACGGGTCGGATCCGCAAGCAGGAACCGCGAATATCGATCGTCTTCTCGAGGTGCGCTGGATAGGGCGCGATCACCAGGCGCGAGCCGGGGCGGGATTTCGGTTTCGCGATCCGGATGCGGGCATCCAGCGCGAGCACGCCTGCCGCATCCGCAAGCAGCGGATTAATATCGAGTTCCGTGATCTCGTCGAGTTCCGCGGCCATGCGGGACAGCTGAATCAGGGTTCTGCAAATCGCCTCCTGGTCAGCTGCCGGTTTGCCACGATAAGCGTTCAGAAGACGGGACACGCGGGTACGGGAAACGAGGTCCGCAGCCAGTGTGTGGTTAAGCGGCGGAAGGGCGATGGCGCGATCTGCGACGATTTCCACGGCGGTACCGCCTTGGCCGAACAGGATTACCGGGCCGAAAACCCGATCGCTTGCCATCCCAGCAATCAACTCCCGCGCATCGGCGCGCCGCACCATGGGTTGCACCGTGAAACCGGCGAGCTGCGCATCCGGCAGCCGCTCATGCAGCCGCGATTCCATGGCACATGCCGCATCCCGGACCGCCTGCGCGGACATCAGATCGAGGCTGACGCCGCCGACGTCGGACTTGTGGCTGACCTGCGGCGAAAGAATCTTGAGCGCGACGGGGAACCCGATTTCGCGGGCGGCATCGACCGCCGCGTCCGCCGAATCAACCGTCCGCGTGGGTACGACCGGAATACCGCACGCCTGCAGCACGGCCTTGGATTCGGCCTCGTCCAGTTCGGATCGTCCGCCGGCAAGCGCGCGCCGGATGATGCTCCGCGCCGCGTCGGCATCCATGGCGTTTCCGGCCGGCGCAATGGGTGGAATCTCGCTCAGCAGCGACTGATTGCGCTGATATTCAACCCGGGTGAGAAATGCGTGAACGGCCTCTTCCGGCGTGTCGTACACCGGTAGCCGCGCATGCGCGAACGCGTCCCGGGCCGTCTGCACGGAGGCACCACCCAGCCAGCAGGAAAGTACCTGCCGGTTCGATTCGCAGGCCACCGGGATGCAGGCTTCGGCGATTCGCCTGCTCTCGACAATCGCCGTCGGGGCGTGGATCAGCATAACAGCCGCCGCGGCAGGATCGCCGAGCAGGATGTCCAGTGCCGCCGCGTATCGCTCGGCGGGCGCATCGCCGACGATATCAACGGGATTTGCGCCGGACCATGTCGCGGGGAGGATGGCATTCAGGCGGGCGAGGGTGCTTTCATGCAGCTGGGCCAGCTTCCCGCCGGAACGGACCAGCGCGTCCGTTGCCATGACTCCCGCCCCGCCGCCATTGGTCATGACGACCAGCTCTTCGCCGGCGATGGGGCGCGCCGTGGCAAGCGTTTCTGCGGCCGAAAAAAGTTCCTGGACGGTATCGACGCGTAGCATGCCTGCGCGCCGGATCGCGGCGTCGCAGACGTCGTCGGCACCGGCCATCGCGCCGGTGTGCGAGGCTGCCGCTCTCGCTCCTTCCGGCACGCGCCCGGCTTTGACGACGATGACCGGCTTGTTGCGCGCCGCGGCTCGCGCGGCGGACATGAACTTGCGCGCGGACGTCACGGCTTCGATGTAAAGAAGAATCGCGCTGGTCCCGGGATCGCTCCCCAGGTAGTCCAGCATGTCGCCGAAATCAACGTCCGCCGAGTCGCCGAGGGACACGAAATGCGAAAAGCCGACCTGCCGCGACTTGGACCAGTCGAGGAGCGCAGTCGTAAGGGCCCCGGACTGCGAAACGAAGGCGAGAGACCCCGCCAGGGCATCGGTGTGTGCAAAACTCGCATTCAAGCCGATGCCGGGAACCAGGAGCCCGACGCAGTTCGGGCCGAGAATGCGCAGCAGGTGTGGCCGCGCTTCGTCGAGCATCGCCTGGGCGAGCGTACGGCCGGTATCGTCACGCTCCCGGTTCAGTCCCGCGGACAGCACGATCGCCGCCCGGGTGCCTTTACGACCGAGATCCCGGATGATTCCCGGCACTGTCCGCGCCGGCGTGCAGACGACGGCGAGGTCGGGAACGATACCCATCGTTGAGATGTCCGCGCAGGCGGCGATGCCGGCCACGACGCGGCGTTCCCGGTTTACCGGGATAACGGGACCCTTGAAACCTCCGGCCAGCATGTTTCGCATGACGGTCGCCCCGACGCTGTTCGGGCGATCCGTGGCGCCGATCACCGCGACGGATAAGGGCGCAAGCAGCGACCGCAGATTGCGTACCGACATGGCTCAGGCGGCCTGTCTCACGATCTGCTTCAGCCCGGCGATGTCCGTGATCCGGATGTGCTTCTGCTGGACGCAGACCAGGCCGGCCTCCTGGAAGCGCGAAAACACACGGCTCACGGTCTCCAGCTTCAATCCCAGGTAGCTGCCGATTTCCTCCCTGGTCATGCGCAGGTAGAACTCCGAGGGCGAGTACCCGCGGACGGTGAACCTCTGCGACAGGTTGAGCAGGAAGACCGCAAGGCGTTCCTCGGCGCGCATCGAACCCAGCAGCATCATTACACCGTGGTCGCGCACGATTTCCCTTGCGAGTACGGCATGCAGGTGACGCTGCAGTGGCCGGACCTGCTGCGAAATCTCTTCGAGCATCGCGAACGGCATGATGCAGACGTCGCTATCCTCCAGAGCCGTGGCCGTGCTGTTGTAGCTTCCGGTGCCGATGCCCTCCAGGCCCAAGAGTTCTCCGCCCATGGAGAAACCGGTTACCTGTTCGCGTCCCTCGTCGTCGAGAACGCTAGCCTTGAAGAATCCGGTCCGGATTGCGTATAGGGAATTGAAGGAATCGCCGGCGTTGAACAAGACCTCGCCGCGGCGGATCCGACGACGGGCATGCACCACTTTTTCCACACGATCAAGGTCATTTGTGCAGAGCCCGGCGGGCAGGCACAGTTCGCGAAAGTTGCAGGTCGAACAATTCGCGCTCCTGGCAACGCGTGCTGGCACGGTTTCCTCAAGCATGGAAAGGATGCGTACGGGGAAAGCAGTGACGGTGGCGGTTTGCATGTGGATCTCCCTAGGATCAATGCGCTGGCATGGGCTTGCGGCTTGCGTGGTTCGCGATGAGTTCGCGGATGGTTTCGAGCTGCGTCACCTTGTCCAGGAAGGCGGTGGCACCGAGCTTCATGGCGAGGCGGCGATAAGGTTCGAGGGCGAAACTGCTGAGAACATAGAAGACGGGGCTCGGCTGGTGGTTTTTGAGGGCTCGCATGACGTCGAATCCCGTGCCGTCCGGCAGTCGGATGTCAAGGATCACGGCATCCGGGGAGGTTTCCCGGATGCCGGCGATGGCGGCCCTGGCCGTTTCCGCACTGCCGGCGCAGCGGGCGCCGGCGATGGACTCGACCATTTCCTGCAGGCGCTCGCGCACCGGAGCCGAATCTTCGACGACGTAGACCCGCAGTGATGAATCCGGCGAGGAGGACGTGATTGCAGCGTTTTCCATGCCGGCAGTGTGCCGGTGGCGCAGACGGCTCAATATCAGCGGCTGCTGATTGTGGCCTCGGAAAAACGGACAAACACGGCTAGGAAAAATCCTACCCGTCAGGATTCCGGCGATGCGTCGAGGAGATTGTGCTGGAGCGCGTAGCGCACCAGGTCCGCGGCGTTGGCCAGGTTCATTTTCTCCAGGATACGCGTCTTGTGCGTGCTGACTGTCTTGACGGAAAGATGCAGCTGATCAGCGATTTCCGTGGGACCGTGGCCGGCGGCCAGAAGGCGCAGGACCTCGAACTCCCGGTCGGACAGGCGTTCATGAGGCGCCGTATCCGGCGATGCGCTGCCCTGCATCAGGCTTGCCGCCGCCGCGTCGGTGATGTAGATCCCGCCGCGTGCCACTTTTCTTATGGCGCTGACCAATTGCTCGCTCGCGCTGTCCTTGGTGAGATAGCCCGAGGCGCCGGCCTTGAGGGCTCGCGCTGCATACTGGCGTTCGCCGTGCATGGACAGGACGAGGATGCGAAGGCCCGGATAAGAAAGCTTGAGGCGTTTGATGAGCGCAATTCCGGCCAATCCGGGCATTGACATGTCCAGCAGCGCCACATCCGGTCCGGCGCGTGCCACGGCAGCGAGCACGTCATCGCCGTTTGCCGCTTCTGCAACGATTCCGATGCCCGATGCGGCGAGGAGAAGCTGCTTGAGTCCGTCGCGGACGAGCTGGTGGTCGTCCGCAATCAAAACCCGGATCATGACGTCGGCTGTGGGCGCAAGGGCACCCGCAGACTGACGCGGGTGCCACCACGCGGCGGATTGCTGATGTCCAGGACGCCCCCTATGTGGTGGATGCGTTCCCTCATTCCTTTGAGTCCCAGCGAGTGCGTCTTGGCGAGATCGTCCGCCGAAACGCCGCGGCCATCGTCCTCGATTTCCAGTTTCAGCGCGTCCGCGCCGATTTGCAGCATGACCCAGGCGTGCTTCGCGCCTGCGTGGCGCGCTATGTTGGTCAGCGATTCCTGCAGGGCGCGGTAGACGGCATTGGCGATATTGCCTTCGAACTCGTCCACTTCGGCGCCATTCGCCAGCCTCCATTGGCATTGGATTCCGGACCGCTTTTCGAAATCCTCAACCAGCCATGCGGCCGCGTCAGGAAGTCCGAGGTCGTCCAGCATCAAGGGCCGCAGGTCAGCGGCGATGCGCCTGACGGAGGACACGGTTTCGTCAAGGGTGGATTGCATCTTCTGCGACTTCGCCACCAGGTCCGGGTCGCCAGTGCCGATGCGCTCCCTGATCCATCCCAGGTCCATTTTCAGGGCCGTAAGCAACTGGCCGAGCTCGTCATGCAGTTCCCGTGCGATGCGCGTCTTTTCCTCCTCGCGTGCCTCCAGAACCTGGGCCGACAGGTGGCTTAACTCCATCTGCCGCTTCTTTAGTTCGTCTTCGTACTGCTTTCTGACCGTGATGTCGCGCAGGATGACCGTGTAGTAGCGATGCTCGCCTTCCGTGGCCTGGGAGATCGAAGCCTCGATCGGGAATTCCTCGCCGTTGTCCGCGCGCACGGCCCAAAGTGTGGTCACATCCCCCATGCGCCGGCTGGTGACGCCTGTCCGTCCGAAATGCGCAATGTGCCCGTGATGGGCCGCGCGAAACCGCATCGGCAGGAAGCGGTCGAGGGTCGTGCCGAGCACCTCCTGGCGACTGCACCGGAAAACCTGCTCTGCGGCGCGGTTGAACAAGATGATGCGTTGCTCCGCGTCCACCGTCACGATTGCGTCCATTGCCGAGTCGACGATCGCGGCCAGGCGGGCCTGTGTCGCATCGAGTGCATCGCGAATGCGGGACGTTTCGGCCTGATTGGCAGACACCAGGCGCGCGATCGCCAGTATGCCTGCACCCAGTCCCAACATCGCCACGGCCAGGTTGACGCCAAGGACCCAAGGCGCGCTGTCCCCGGAACGGGCCGCCACCAGGTTGAGCACGATGCCCGCCACTACGACGGCCGCGGCCACGACCAGCCACGGTTTGGTCCAGAAGCGGCTGACACTGGCAGGCTTGCTCATTGACGGGCATCAGCAGGACGCGCCGGATTGATGCAGATCAAGGCAGCAGCACACGGATCAAGCATAGTAAGCACTCGATAATGATTGAGCCGACGGCAGCCCCGGCAATTCAGATCAGATGAGTTATCCGTCTTCCGAATTGGTGATCGACCCGGTGCTGATCCGCAAATATGACGTCAATGGACCGAGGTATACGTCATATCCTACCGCAGATCGGTTTGTCGAGGCGTTCGGCGAGGCGGCGTTCAGGCACGCGCTTGCCACCCGCAATATCGGCGGCGTGACGCAGCCGTTGTCGCTTGACGTTCATGTGCCGTTCTGCAGCGACACAGGTTACTGCGCCTGCGACAAGGAAGCCGCCCGCGACCGTGCCACGGCAAGCCGATATGTCGAATATCTCGGACACGAGGCCGGCCTGGCGGCGAAAGCGACTGACGGCGGCAGGCGTATCGTCCAGATGCATTGGGGCTGCGGCATCCCTATATTCCTGGGCCGGGAGGACCTGTGCAATCTGCTCGATATGCTCGACTCGCATTTCGAGCGGGGACCGGATTGTGAGTGCTCGATCGAAGTGAACCCCTGCGACATAGCTGCGGGCGACATGGGCTTTCTCGCCGGACTCGGCTTCAACAGGGTGTCGGTCGGCGTGCGGGACTTCGATCCGTCCGTCCAGGAGGCGGTGCATCGCATACAGCCCGAGGAGATGGCCAGGCAGGTCGTGGGCGAAGCGCGTGAGGCGGGTTTCCGGTCCATCAATCTCGAATTGATCTATGGCCTGCCGCGGCAGACTCTCGACAGCTTCAACGCCACCCTCGACAAGGTCCTGAAGCTCGATCCCGATCGCATCGCGCTCTACAGCTACGCGCACTTGCCGCTGAAGTTCAAGCCGCGGCAGGTCGTGGAAGCGCAGCTGCCGTCGGCGGAAGCGAACCTGCAGATCCTGACGCTCGCCATCGGACGCCTGACACGGGCCGGCTACCTTTACATAGGCATGGACCATTTCGCCAAACCGAACGATGACCTGGCAGTCGCCCAGCGCCAGGGTCGTCTGCACCGGAACTTCCAGGGTTATACGACCCACCCGGAATGCGACATGCTGGGCTTCGGCGTTTCCGCGATCAGCCGCATGGGGGCGACCTACAGCCAGAACCTCAAGGTGCTGGACGATTATTACGCGGCGCTCGACGCGGATCGTCTGCCGGTCGGGACGGGCCTCGCCCTCACGCGCGACGACCTCATGCGGCGTGCAGTCATCCAGGCGCTGATCTGCCAGTTTCGCCTTTCCGTCGAATCATTCGAATCGGCCTACCTCATCGATTTCAGGGATTACTTCTCGCGTGAACTGGAGGAACTGAAGCGGCTGGAAGAGGACGGCCTGGTAGAAGTGCAGCCGGAATGGATTGTGATCACGTCCAAGGGCAGGTTGCTGGTACGCATCGTGTGCATGGCCTTCGACCGCTACCTGCGCGAAGGGCGGCACACGGCCGGTTTTTCAAGGGTTCTCTAGGCCCCGGATGCCGGAGACCACTTTCGTTGCTGTCTTCCTCGCAGGATTGCTCGGTGGAGGCCATTGCGCCGCCATGTGCGGGGGAATAATCGGTGCCCTGTCCGCGCAGGACCGATCCGCTCTTCGGTTGCAACTGGCTTACAGCAGTGGTCGCATCGCCAGCTACAGCGCGGCTGGAGCGGTTGCCGGCGCGATTGGCAGCGTGGTGCTGGCCGAGCACATCCTGCCATTGCAGATTGGCCTGTATGTTCTGGCCAATGTCGTTCTTGTCATGATTGGCCTCTACCTGGCCGGCTGGAAGTCGCTCCTGGTTCGCATGGAGTTGCCGGGGCGGTGGTTGTGGCAGAAGATAAGTCCGCTGACTCGCCGCTTCGTTCCCGCCGTTACGGTTCCCCGTGCCTTTGCCCTTGGCGGCATTTGGGGCTGGCTGCCGTGCGGTTTGACTTACAGCGTGCTGGCAATTTCGCTTCTTGGCGGGAGCGGCCTCACCGGGGCCGGACTGATGGCTGCGTTCGGGCTCGGGACGCTTCCCAACGTTCTGGCGGCGGGGCTGCTCCTGCGCCGTTTCCGGCCATGGTCAAGGAACCGGCTGGGCGGCTGGGTCGCGGGTGCCATGGTCATGGCATTCGGAGGTGCCGGACTCGTTCACGCTGCATGGCTCGGGGACCAGCTGCGCCGAGGGGTTCTGTGTCTGCCGTGACCTCGTCCGGCCGGGTTGCCGGCCATCCTTCCATTGAGTGCAGACAAGGGCCCGCAGCAGCGGGTTTTTTGTTTGCAGTGCACAGGCGGCTTGTATGGACGAAGGCGCCGAAATCGATAACAATCAGGCGCCGCATGGCTGGGCGAATAAAAAGAACAATCAGAAAAACGGAGCAAGAACAACCAAAGAGGAGGAGATAACTTGGCCACGACCCTTTCCCCGGAGTTCGAAAAAGCGACCTACGACAAGGTCGCGTGGAAACTGATCCCGTTCCTGTTCCTGTGCTACATCGTCGCCTTCCTGGACCGCGTGAACGTCGGCTTCGCCAAACTACAGATGGCGCCCGACCTGCAGTTCACCGACGTCGTCTACGGCTTCGGCGCCGGAATTTTCTTCATCGGCTATTTCATTTTCGAAGTGCCGAGCAACGTGATACTCGAAAGGGTCGGGGCCAGGGTCTGGATCGCGCGCATCATGATCACCTGGGGCATCATTTCCTCGGCGTTCATGTTCACCAATGACATCCACTGGGGCGTGGTCGCGACGACGTTCAATTGCACCGATGCCGAGTTCACATTCTATTTCCTGCGTTTCCTGCTCGGCGTCGCCGAGGCGGGATTCTTCCCGGGCATCATCCTTTACCTGACCTACTGGTTCCCGGGCGCGCGCCGCGCCAAGATGGTGGCGCTGTTCATGACCGCGATCGCGATCTCGAACGTGATCGGATCCCCGGTTTCCGGGGCGATCATGCAATACATGGACGGTGCCAACGGATGGCGGGGCTGGCAGTGGCTGTTCCTGCTCGAGGGCATTCCCTCGGTGATCATCGGCGCACTGGTGTTCGTGCTCCTGCCAAATGGCCCGAGGAGCGCAAAATGGCTGACGCCGCAGCAGCAGGAACTCATCGTGCAGCGCATGCAGGAAGACGACGCGGGCAAGGAGGAGCTGGTGAAGCGTCACAGCTTCCTCGACGCGTTCAAGGACGGGCGCGTCTGGGCGCTGGCGGTGGTGTATTTTTGCGGCGTCGTTTGCTTCTACGCGGTGAATTTCTGGATGCCGACCATCATCCAGGAACTCGGCATCGACAAGAGGGACTTCCTCAAGGTCGGGCTGCTCAGCATGATTCCGTGGGGCCTCGCTGCCGTGGCCATGGTGGTCTGGGCGGCGCACTCCGATCGCACGCAGGAACGCAGGTGGCACGCCGCGGGCGGCCTGATGGTGGGCATGTTGGGGCTGATCATGCTCGCCCTGGTCGGTCACGATCCCATCACTTCCATCATCGCGCTAAGCCTGGTGACGGTCGGCATCCTGTCCTGGGTGGCGACGTTCTGGTCGCTGCCGACCAGCTTTCTCTCCGGAACCGCGGCGGCTGCGGGCATCGCCTGGATCAACTCCGTCGGCAACCTGGGAGGCCATTTTGGCCCGGACCTCATCGGCCGCATCCGCATGGCGACCGGCGGATCGAGCCAGGCGGCGTTCTATACGCTTGCCGCGGTGGCGCTGGTCGGCATCGTGATCATCCTGCTCCTGCCCAAGACTGAGCGCAAAACCGTCGCGCAGGCGCGAACCTGACCCGCACGCGGCAGGCATCGGCAAAGGCCCGCTTCGGCGGGCTTTTGCTTTTTCACGCTCGAAAGGGGTTTGCGGACCCCGGCGCCAGGCGGGCACGCGAGGAAAAGGTGATTGATATCAGGGCATAAATCTGTATAATCCCGCCCTTCCTTGCCTCACCGGATCCGCATTCCGGGAGGCTTTTCGCCCGGTTCCTCCAGGGCACAACCCACAAGGAGAACATTGAATGCGGCATTACGAGATCGTTTTCATCGTCCATCCCGACCAGAGTGAACAGGTCCCGGGGATGATCGAGCGCTACCGCCAGATGGTCACGACGCGCAGCGGACACATCCACCGCCTCGAAGACTGGGGCCGCCGGCAACTGGCTTTCCCGATACAGAAAGTGCACAAGGCCCACTACGTGCTCATGAACATCGAGTGCGACCAGGAAACCCTGACCGAGCTCGAGCACGCCTACAAGTTCAACGATGCCGTCCTGCGCCACCTCATCGTGAACATGACCCGCGCGGTAACCGAGCCGTCCCCCATGATGAAGGAAGAGAAGTCGCGCACCGTCGTCGGTGACGGCGCCCGCTCCGATTCCGCCCCCAGGGCGGAGACGGAAAAGCCGGCTGCCGCTCCTGCGCAAGCTGCGCCGCAGGCGGCGCAGTAACCGCGACGCCGAATCGAGCGAATCGCGACGAGTGAACCGCAACGAGGTTGTGCTCACGGGAAGTCTGATCGAACGCAAGGAACTGCGCCATACGCCAGCGGGCCTGCCGGCCCTCAACTTCAGGATCGGCCATGCGTCGGAACAGGTCGAAGCCGGCAAACCGAGGAGCGTGAGCCTGGAACTGGAAGGCGTCGCGCTGGGGCAGATGGCGGAACAGCTGAGCATTGCGCCGATGGGCAGGGAATACCGCTTCGAGGGTTTCCTGGCACTGCGAAGCAGGCTTTCGAGACAACCGGTGTTGCATCTGAACAAATTTGAATTGAACGAGGACTGAGACATGCCACGATTTGGAGGAAGTAAAGGAAAAGGTAAGGACAAGGGCAAGGAACGCAGCAACCGCCCGTTGTTCCGCCGCCGCAAGTTCTGCCGCTTCACGGCCGAAGGCATCAAGGAAGTCGATTACAAGGACATCGAGATCCTCAAGGACTTCATCAACGAAAACGGCCGCATCATCCCGGCCCGCATCACCGGCACCAAGACGCGTTTCCAGCGCCAGTTGTCGGTCGCCATCAAGCGTGCGCGCTTCCTGGCCCTGATGCCCTACACCGATCTGCACTGAGGAGCGCGACCATGCAAGTCATCCTGATGGAGAAAGTGCACAACCTCGGCCAGCTTGGCGATGTCGTCAAGGTAAAGGACGGTTTTGCCCGCAACTTCCTGATCCCGCAGGGCAAGGCCCGCCGCGCCACCGAAAAGGCGATCGCCGAATTCCAGGGCCGCCGCGCCGAACTGGAGGCGGTGCAGAACAAGCAGCTCTCCGAGGCGCAGGAGCGCGCCGCCAAGCTGGAAGGCCTGATGATCCAGATCACGCAGAAGGCCGGCGTGGACGGACGCCTGTTCGGTTCCGTGACCAACTACGACATCGCCGAATCGCTCAAGGCCCAGGGCCACGAAGTGACCAAGGCCATGGTGCGGCTGCCGCAGGGGCCGCTCAAGCAGGTGGGCGACGTGCACATCACGCTCGACCTGCATGCCGACATCACCGCCACGATCACGGTATCGGTGCTGGGCGAAACCGTAGGCTAGGCCCGCAGGCGTTTCACAAGAAGGCCGCGACTCGTCGCGGCCTTTTTTCTTGTCCGGCGGGCCTCTGTGGTGGGATTTCGCCTTAAGCTTTCGTTTCAACCGCTTCTGACGAGTAGTTCAGACGGCGCAATTTTTCCTTTGCACCGGGCATTGCGCTCTTATAAATTGGAGGCACGCGCCGTTCCGGCGCGGCGGAAAAATGTTCGAATAATCAGGCACCGAATTCATGGCGCAATCCGCTCTGCAGCGAATCCAGGACACCCAGGTCGAGTTGATCAAGCTCCCGCCGCACTCGGTCGAGGCCGAGCAGTCGGTGCTCGGCGGACTGCTGCTCGACAATACTGCCTGGGACAAGATCGCGGACCTGATCAGCGAATCCGATTTCTATCGCGGCGACCACCGCCTGATCTGGCGCCATATCTCCAAGCTCATCGAGCATTCACGACCGGCCGACGTCATCACCGTTTCCGAGAGCCTGGAGAGCACCAAGGAGCTCGACAGTATCGGCGGACTCGCCTATCTGGGCGCGCTGGCGCAGAACACGCCGACCGCTGCCAACATCCGTCGCTATGGGGAAATCGTCCGCGAGCGCGCCGTAATGCGCAAGCTGGCCGAGGTCGGCACCGACATCGCCGATGCGGCCTACAATCCGATGGGCAAGGAGGCCGGCCAGCTGCTGGACGAGGCCGAATCGAAGGTATTCGCCATCTCGGAGGAGGGCGCACGCGGCAAGCAGGGGTTCCTGGACATGCCGCCGCTGCTGACCAAGGTTGTCGAGCGCATCGACATGCTCTACAACCGCGACAATCCTTCCGACATCACCGGCGTGCCGACCGGGTTCACGGACCTCGACAAAATGACCTCCGGCCTGCAGCCGGGCGACCTGGTGATCATCGCCGGACGCCCCAGCATGGGCAAGACCTCGCTCGCCATCAACATGGCCGAGCACGTCGCCCTCGAAGCCGGACTGCCGGTCGGCATCTTCTCCATGGAAATGGGCGCATCCCAGCTGGTGATGCGCATGCTGGGCAGCGTCGGCCGTCTCGACCAGCACAAGGTGCGCACCGGCAGGCTCGCCGATGAGGACTGGCGGCGGCTGACCGATGCCGTGGGCCGGTTAAACGAGGCACCGATCCACATCGACGAGACGGCGGCGCTGAATGCGCTGGAGTTGCGCGCCCGGGCGCGGCGCCTGCATCGCCAGTACGGCAGGCTCGGCCTGATCGTGGTCGACTATATCCAGCTCATGTCTGCCAACAGCCAGGGCGAGAACCGGGCCACCGAGATTTCGGAGATATCGCGCTCGCTGAAAGCGCTGGCGAAGGAACTGAGCGTGCCGGTGATCGCGCTGTCGCAGCTCAACCGCAGCCTGGAACAGCGGCCCAACAAGCGCCCGGTCATGTCCGACCTGCGCGAATCGGGCGCCATCGAGCAGGACGCGGACGTCATCCTGTTCATCTACCGCGACGAAGTCTACAACCCGGACTCGCCGGACAAGGGCAAGGCCGAGGTCATCATCGGCAAGCAACGTAACGGCCCGATCGGCACCGTCAACATGGTGTTCCAGGGCGAGTACACGCGCTTTGCCAATTTCGCCGACCCCGGGCGTTTCTAAACCAGCTCTTCACCGCAAAGGCGCAAAGGGCGCGAAGGGAACGCAAAGGAAATCAAAAAGACGAGGTGAAAATCTCACCTGTGTCGGGTTGGGATGTCGCAAAATTCCGCGAGTTGGTTCGCCTGGTTTCCGCTTTCCTTTGCGCCTTTGCGGTCAAGCCTTACATGGCGGCCTTGTCGTTCGGGAAGTTGCGGCGGAAGTCGCGCAGCGACTTCTCCAGCTCGACCTCCATCTTTTCCTGCCGGTAGATCGCCAGCAGCTTGATCCAGGAGTCGCGGTCCTTGGGATCCTTGACCACCTGGAACTGCAGAAGGCTGAGCGCGTTCTGCGTGCGGCCCAGCGCGATGAAGCGGTCCACGTCGGTGAACATGGAGCGCGTGTTGTCCAGCGCCTGGTCCATTTCGAATGCGAGGTCCGAGGAAACGCCCGGCGTCGATTCTCCGCCAGTGTCTTCCCCGTGGCCGCTTTCGAGCTCCAGGTCGACGTTCGCCGCTTCCATCACCTGCGTCTTGTCGAATGCCATGTCCGGCGTCTCCGGCTGGCGCACGGCGGCGCCGTTGACGTCTTCGACGTCCATGTTGCGCACGGATGGCGGCGGCGGAGCGGGCGTGAGCCGGGGCATCCTCGGTGGCGGTGCCGGCACGCGGTCCAGGTCGCGCATCTCGTCGGCAGCGGACGCCAGCATTTCATCGAGCCGTTCATCGCTGTCGGC
Source organism: Burkholderiales bacterium (assembly GCA_036384015.1). GTDB lineage: Bacteria > Pseudomonadota > Gammaproteobacteria > Burkholderiales > JACQAP01 > JACQAP01. The sequence continues at coordinate 5,210 of DASVNF010000118.1, read as the reverse complement.
GAGGGATTCGCCATAGGCGCGGCGGCGGCCGTAGAGGAAGCCACCCGCGGCCGCGGCCAGGGCCGCCGCCGCAATGCCGGCCCAGAAGTACCACGGGATCGGCGCCGTCCTGTATTCGGTCTTGACCACCGTGCGGATTTCCGGCTTTGGCGCGGGGGTGGGCGCCGGCGCAGCGACAGCCGGCCGGGACTCCACTACTTGCCTCAGTTCCTGCAGCGACTGCTCCAGCCGGGACAACTGGCTGTCGATGCTGTCTTGCCTGAGCTTCAGGGCCTGCATGCCGGTTTCGAGCCCGCTGGCCCGGTACTCCGCTTGCGGCGACACGGACGCCGCACCGCCCGGGTCGAGGACGCCGCAGAGCGGCAGCAGCAACCGGCATTCCTGCGGCCCCGGTCTTTCGCCAAGTTCGAGCGCCTGGCGCAGCTTGATGGGTTCGCCGGTACCTGAAGGCCCGGCGCGCTTCGGGCGCCTGGGTTTCGGCGCGGGGGGCGGAACTGCCGCCGGTTCGGGGGCCGCCTGTGCGGTCCTGGCGGCCTCGGCGGGGGGCTGACCAGGCTTCACTGCCGGCGGCACCACCGCCGGCGAGGCTGCCGCCCTGGCCACGCTGCGCAGATCAGGAAACCAAAGCACGGTGCCGGCCGGTATCGGGACCGGTTTTCCGCCTGGGAACACCCGGGGATTCGCGGCGATGACTTCCCGCACCAGCTGCTTCTGCAGCTTGCGGTTACCCGGCGCCACCGCTGCCGCCAGGCTGTTTACCGTTTCGCCGGAACCGACCTTGAGCCTGAAACCGTTTTGGACTCCGGCCCCGGTGATGGCGGCCGACGCCGGCGGAACCAGAGCGGAAAAATGGCGCGCGTACAAAAAGGTCCCTGGACACTGGACCCGAAGGACCAGTTCCAGGGAGGGGGAGGAAACGGGCGCGTCAGTGCTGATTTCGACAGCGTTGCGTGCGGCATTGAGTTTCAGGTGGGCCTGCTTCAGCAGCGGGACCTCGGAGCCCGGGGCGTCCGCCTCGGACCCGAGTGACAGGCACTCTTCGGTAATGCGCTCTTCGGGAAGGGATTCGAGGGTGGCGACGGCCTTGAGCGGCTCGCCCTGGTGCGAGAGCACCGTGATGCGCCACAGATCGACCGGATCGGCATGCGCGAAAAACAGAGTGAAAAACCCGGCGAAGGCCGCTATCGCCTGCCATGCCGTCGGCGGTGAGATCGGTCTGAGCACTCGCTTGTGAACTATATGTTGTTCGATTTCAGTGCATATGCACCATATGTTGTGGTCCGCAGTGTATGCCCTTGTTTACCAAGTTGCAACGCTTTGGTGCAATCGAATCAACAGGCTGCGATGCCGGCCCGCTTCAGAGCACTTCCGCCGCATGGTCGGCGAGCCGGGATCGTTCGCCGCGCATGAGCGTCACGTGCCCGCTATGCGCCCAGCCCTTGAAGCGGTCGACCACGTAGGTCAGGCCGGAACTGCCCTCCGTCAGGTAGGGCGTATCGATCTGCGAGATGTTGCCCAGGCACACGACCTTGGTGCCGGGACCCGCGCGGGTGATCAGGGTCTTCATCTGCTTCGGCGTGAGATTCTGTGCCTCGTCGATGATCAGGAACTTGTTGATGAAAGTGCGGCCGCGCATGAAATTGAGCGACTTCACCTTGATACGCGAGCGGATCAGGTCCCGGGTTGCGGCGCGGCCCCATTCGCCCGCCTCGTCGTCGGTCTTGTTGAGCACGTCGAGGTTGTCCTCCAGTGCGCCCATCCACGGCGTCATCTTTTCCTCCTCGGTGCCGGGCAGGAAGCCGATGTCTTCCCCTATGGGCACGGTGACGCGGGTCATGATGATTTCCGAGTACACCTTGTCCTCCAGCGTCTGCATCAGGCCAGCCGCCAGGGTGAGCAGGGTCTTGCCCGTGCCGGCCTGGCCGAGCAGCGTGATGAAATCGACGTCGGGATTCATCAGCAGGTTGAGGGCGAAGTTCTGTTCCCGGTTGCGCGCCGTAATGCCCCAGATGTTGTGCTTCTGATGGGTATATTCGCGGACGGTCTGCAGGATCGCGGTCTTGCCGCTCTGTTCCTTGACCTGCGCGTAGAAGGGCTTGTCGGCCTCGAGGTAGAGGAATTCGTTGACGACGAAACTGCCGCACAGCGGGCCGCGCACGCGATAGAACGTGCGGCCGTCCTGCTGCCAGGATTCCATCTCCTTGCCATGCTGCTCCCAGAAATCCGCCGGGAGTTCGCGGACGCCGGTGTACAGCAGGTCGGTGTCCTCCAGCACCTTGTCGTTGAAATAGTCCTCGGCGGCGAGACCCAGCGCACGCGCCTTGATGCGCATGTTGATGTCCTTGCTGACGAGGATGACCTGCCGCTGGTCGTGGGTTTCATGCAGGTGCTTGACCACCCCGATGATCTGGTTGTCGGCCTTGCCGACGGCAAGCCGCGCCGGCAGTTCGCCCATGATCGACTCGGTCTGCAGGAACAGGCGGCCGGTCGCTTCCATGGCGCCGGAGTTGTCGAGCGGTATGCCCTGCGAAATGTCCTCGACGGCCTTGGAAACGATGTCGTCGAGGAAGCGGCTGGCCTGGCGCGCGTTGCGTGCCACTTCCGACATGCCCTTCTTGTTCGAATCGAGTTCTTCCAGCGTGGCCATCGGCAGATACACGTCGTGCTCCTCGAACCGGAACAGGCTCGTGGGGTCGTGCATCAGCACGTTGGTGTCGAGGACGAACAGCTTGTTGAGGGGATGGATGCGGGTGACGAGGGTGGGGGCGGAAGCTTTGCGCGGGGTCATGATGTTGCCCCGGTGGTGCGGCGGGAGGAAAAGCGAAGGCAAAGGTGGCTGAAGGACCTAGTCCGTCTGGGGATCATCCGCGCTCCTGTGGGTTGCGTTTAAAGGGACCTTACGAATTCCAGCACCTCCTGGGCGTGACCGGGCACTCTGACGCCCCGCCATTCCCGCATTACGACGCCGTCGCGGCCGATGGCAAAGGTGCTGCGCTCGACGCCGCGCACCTGCCTGCCATACAGGTTTTTCATTTTCATGACGCCGAACAGGGCGCACACCTTTTCGTCCGGGTCGGAAAGAAGGTCGAAGGGGAATTCCATCTTCGAGCGGAAGCTTTCGTGCGATTTGAGGCTGTCGCGCGAGACCCCGTAGACGGCGCAGCCAGCCTTGGCGAATTCCCCATGCAGGTCGCGGAACTGCTGGCCTTCGACGGTGCAGCCGGGCGTGCTGTCTTTGGGATAAAAGTAGAGGACGATGGGCCGTCCGAGCGCTGAAGAGAGCTTGAACGTCGCGTTACCCGTCGAAGCGGATTCGAAGTCGGGAACCTTGAGGCCAACCAGCGAAGTTTCCATTGCCTGAGGCTATGGTTACCGAAACTTTCGCCGAATGCAATAGGGTCGAATCCTTAGCCCTGAACCGCAGAGGCGCGAAGGCGCAAAGGGAGCGCAAGGAAGGCAAAACAGGATACGAATGTCCCAGACGTTGTTTTCGTCTTGCGGCCGACCGAAAGTGGTAGCTCCCTACTATTTGTTTTCCTTCGCGTCCTTTGCGCCTTTGCGGTTGGGAGGTAACGCCCTAGACGCCGGCGAGGAACTCGCGGCCCTGCAGCGCCAGCGCGCCGGGCCTGCCCGGGACTTCGCCGGCTGCGATTTCGTGCCGCGGCAGGTCCTTGAACGCCAGCGACTCCATGTACTGGTTGAGCGACACCAGTTCATAACCCTGGAGCCGCCAGCCCTCGAGCAGTTTCTCCAGGGCCGGCGCCAGCCGGCGGCCAAGTTCCGCGCGCAGGGTATATACGTGCCCCAATTGCGGCAGTTCCCGGGTGAGACCGAGCGTGCGTTCGGCAACGTTGTCGACCGTCACGCCATCGAGTCCGAGCAGTTCGTCCAGTGTCGGCACGGTGGTGGGCAACTGCGGGCAGGCCACGATCTCGGCCTTGTATACCGGGATGAAAGGTCCGCGTCCCCGCGTGTCCGAGCAATAGCTGAAGCCCAGGCGCTGGGTAAGGCGGTAGGCGTGCCGGTTCATCTGCCAGCCGGACGCGCCGTGTACCCGCGCCGGTTCCCCGAAAATCTCCTCGAAGCGCGCGCAGGCCTGCTGCATCTGACGCAACGTCCAGTCCGCGCCGGCGCCCGCGGCATGGCGCTGCCAGGCTACCCGGTCATAAGCGTGAATGCCCACCTCGAAGCCTGCGTCGCGCGTACTGCGCATGACATCGGCGCATTCCGCGCCGATGTCGGGCGATGGCAGCAGCGTGCCGTAGAAAAGAGTCTTGAAGCCGAGCTGGGAAACGATGGGTTGCCGCCTTGCCGTCGACACGGCGCCCCGGCGGAACAGGCCCGGAAGAGCGCGGCCGGTATGGTCCGGTCCCAGCGTAAACAGGAAGGTGGCACGGGCGCCGTACGTGGCCAGGAGATCCATCAGCCAGGGCACGCCTTCCCGGGTGCCGCGCCAGGTCCTGACGTCTATTTTCAGTGCCAGCTTCATGGAGCCAGTCTTGTCATTGCAATCGTGCAAAGGTACGCAAAGGCGCGCCGGAACACAAACGCCGGCAGGGCTCCCGCGGCGATGCCGGGGCGATTACATTGTTGACAAACTTTCCACCGGCCCGCCGCGCTATAGTGCGCTCCATCCAGGGCGCCCGGGTCGAGCGCGTCGAACTCGCGCGCATGCGCTACGGTAAAGGCCACATGAATCACGCGCCAGGCGGTCCCGCGCTAGCGGGGCCTGGGCAACAGCAACGCGCGCAGGCGCTTGTAGATATTGTCGAGCACCCGCGGCTGCGCTTCCGCCGACGGGTGAATGCCATCGGCCTGAAACATCTCGCGCTTCTCGGCGAAGCCTTCCAGCATGAAAGGAACCAGCGCGGCATTCTGCTGTCTGGCGACCTCGGCGAACATGGCCTCGAACCGGCGCGTGTAGACGGGGCCGTAGTTGGGCGGGATGCGCATGCCGACCAGCAGGACCCGGGCGCCGGCCTTGTGGCAGGCGGTGACGATGGCAATGAGATTGGCACGGGTGGTTTCCACCGCGCCGCCGCGCAATCCGTCGTTGGCGCCGAGTTCCACAATGACGACCGCCGGGCTGTGCTCCTGCAGCACCGAATTGATGCGATTGCGGCCGCCGAATGTGGTCTCGCCGCTGATGCTCGCATTGACGACGTCATAGTCGAGTTTTTCGCGCCGCAGCCTCTGCTCGAGAAGGTTGA
>DASVNF010000117.1:0-9006 GCA_036384015.1 Burkholderiales bacterium | reverse complement strand
AGCGCCGCCGCGTGCACGGCCTGCGCGCTGCACAGGCAGCGCAAGCAGGCGGTTTTCGGCGTTGGCGACGAGAAGGCGGAGTGGTTGTTCGTCGGCGAGGGTCCCGGGGCGGAGGAGGACGCGCGTGGCGAACCTTTCGTCGGCCAGGCGGGCAAGCTGCTCGACAGCATGCTGGCTGCGATCCAGCTGAAGCGGGGCGAGAACGTCTATATCGCCAACGTCGTGAAGTGCCGTCCGCCGGGGAACCGCAATCCCGAGCCCGCCGAGGCCCATGCGTGCGAGCCTTATCTGATGCGTCAGATCGAACTGATCCGGCCGAAGCTGATCATAGCTCTGGGCAAGGTTGCAGCGCAGAACCTGCTCGGCTCGGATGCGACGATATCCAGCATGCGCGGCAGGTTGCACACTTATCGCGGCACGCCGCTCATCGTGACCTATCATCCGGCCTACCTGCTGCGCACCCTTGCGGACAAGGCGCGGTCCTGGGAAGACCTGTGCTTCGCCGTGCAAACCATGCAGACATTGAAACAGGCCGCGGCCGCCCCCAACTGATTCGCGCACCATCCCAACCGGAGAAATCGATGACACGCCTGATCTCGCTGTTCATGCTGCTGGCCGCAATGACCGGACTTGCCGGCTGCGGCTACAACACGCTGCAAACCCAGGACGAGCAGATCAAGAGCGCCTGGGCGGAGGTCATCAACCAGTACCAGCGGCGCGCCGACCTGGTTCCCAACCTGGTGGAAACGGTCAAGGGATTCGCGGCGCAGGAGAAGGACGTGCTGCTCGGCGTAACCAACGCGCGCGCGCGCGTGGGCGGCATCCAGGCCACGCCCGAGCTCGTCAACGATCCCGAGGCATTCGCCAAGTTCATCGCGGCACAGGGGGAGATGACCTCCGCGCTGTCGCGCCTGCTGGTGGTGGCCGAGAATTATCCGCAACTCAAGTCGGATGCCAATTTCCGGGACCTGCAGGCGCAACTCGAGGGCACCGAGAACCGCATCACCGTCGCCCGCCAGCGCTACATTCGCGCCATCCAGGATTACAACATCACAGTCCGGTCCTTCCCCAGCAACCTGACCGCGATGGTGTTCGGCCACAAGGTCAAGCCATCCTTCACGGTGGAGAACGAGGCGGCGATCTCGAAGCCCCCGACCGTGGATTTCTCCAAACCGGCTCCCGCGCCCGAGCAGAAATAGGTGTCCCGGTTCCTGGCAGGCGTCGTCGCGGCGCTGCTGTTCTCATTCGGCTCGCCGGCTGGAGCGGAGGACGCGCCGATTCCGTCCCTCAGCGGCCGTGTCGTCGACGTGACCGGAACGCTGACGCCGCAACAGAAGGGCGAGCTCGAAGCGAAACTCGCTCAATTCGAACAGCGCAAGGGAAGCCAGATCGCCGTCCTCATCGTCGCCACCACTTTCCCGGAGCCGATCGAGGCTTACAGCATCCGTGTCGCCGACGCCTGGAAAATCGGTCGCAAGACGGTCGATGACGGCGTGCTGGTCGTCGTTGCCAAATTCGATCGCGCAATGCGCCTCGAAGTCGGGTACGGCCTGGAGGGCGCCGTCCCGGATGCGGTCGCGAAACGCCTCATAGAAGAAGCTTTCACACCCCGCTTCCGGGAAGACGACATCTATGGCGGACTCAACCAGGGCGTGGACCGTCTCATCCGGGTCATCGACGGCGAGCCCCTGCCGGCGCCATCGAGAGCAAGCTCCGGCGCCGGGGCGCGTTCCATCGAGACTTACTTCGTGCTTTTCCTCGCGATCGTGTTCGCGGTCGGGGGCGCCTTGCGAGCGATGCTGGGCCGTTTCCCCGCGGCGGCGCTGATTGGCGGGGCAACGGGCGTGCTCGCCTGGTTCATCGCCGCACCGATTTTCGTTGCGGCACTCGTCGGCATCGTCGGCTTTTTCCTGACGCTGCTGGGCGGGGCCGTCGGCGGCCTGCCGCGGGGCGGCCGGGGGCGAGGCTGGGGCGGTGGGGGCGGATTTGGAGGCGGCGGTTTCGGCGGCGGCGGAGGATTCAGCGGCGGTGGCGGCGGATTCGGCGGTGGCGGGGCGTCCGGGCGCTGGTGACATGAAAATCTCGCGCATCGTCCGCCATCTCCTGACGCCTGCATGGCAGGTCCGGAACAAATTTTCCGCAACGGCGCTCGCTCGCATCGAGCAGGCCATCCGCGAATCCGAGACGCGGCACGCGGGCCAGATCCGGTTTGCGGTCGAGCATGCGCTGGAACCGGGTGCCGTCTGGCGCGGCGAGACGGCCGGGGAAAGGGCGCTGCAGGTGTTCTCCCTGCTGCGCGTCTGGGACACCGAGCACAACAATGGGGTGCTGATTTATCTTCTGCTGGCCGACCGGGACATCGAAATCATTGCCGACCGCGGCATCCATCGGCATATCGGCGCGCCGGCCTGGGAAGCGATCTGCCAGGAAATGGAGTCGGCGTTTCGTGCGGGCCGCTTCGAAGAGGGGGTCATCGCCGGCATCGAGCGCGTGTCGCGGCACCTCGAAAGCCATTTCCCGCGCGCTGCCGGTACGGACAACGAATTGCCGGACGCGGCGGTCGTTCTCTAGGCGGGATCGCTCAGGCTTCGGAACGGCGGGACTCGTCCTGGTCGTGCCAGTGCCTGCGCGTCAGGTAATACATGGTTCCCGCGACGAACAGTCCGAAGGTGATGATGATGGTGTTGATGGAAAGCTGGGCCTTGATCATCAGGGCGTAAACGCCAAGCAGCACCAGTATCGACAGGTTCTCGTTGAAGTTCTGCACCGCGATCGAGTGCCCGGCACCCATCAGCAGATGGCCGCGGTGCTGCAGCAGCGCGTTCATGGGCACGACGAAATAGCCACCCATCGCGCCGATCAGGATCAGCAGCCCGATTGCCATCCGCCAATCCTTGACCATCACCATGGACATGACGACCAGCCCCATGCCGATGCCGACTGGCAGCACCCGGACTGCGCGTTTGAGGGTGACATAGCGCGCGGCCAGAATCGAGCCGATGGCAATGCCGACGGCCACCACCGCAGTGAGCTGCGTGGCTGTTTCAAGGCTGAACTTGAAGGCCAGCGCCGCCCACGACAGGACGATGAGCCGCAGTGTCGCCCCCGCCCCCCAGAACAGGGTCGTGACGGCGAGCGAAACCTGGCCGAGGGGATCGCGCCACAGCAGCCTGAAGCTGTGCCAGAAGTCCTGCAGGATGAAGATCGGATTGCGCTTCGGCAGCTTGTGGTCGATCGCCACCCTGGGAATGTAGAGATTGATCAGCGCGGCAACGAAATAGAAGACCAGGATGACGACGATCGCCAGTTCGGGAGCGGTGTCAATCCACAGATCGATTCCGGGCAGATCGGTTTTGGTGAAAACGTATCTGGCGAAATGCGGACTTACCATGAGTCCGCCGAGAATCGCGCCCAGGATGATGGCGGCGACGGTCAGGCCTTCCATCCAGCCATTGGCCAGCACCAGCTTCTGGTGGGGAAGATATTCCGTGAGGATGCCGTACTTGGCCGGTGAATACATCGCGGCGCCGATGCCCACGATTCCGTAGGCATAAAGGGGGTGCATGCCTGCCAGCATCACCGTGCAGCCGCCAAGCTTTACCGCATTGCTGATGAACATGACCCGGCCCTTGGGAAGGGCATCGGCAAAAGGGCCCACGAACGGCGCAAGGACAATGTAAGCGAAGACGAAGAACTGCTGCAGTACCGGCGTCTGCCAGTCTGGAGCGTGCTGGCTCGCAAGGAGTGCAATGGCGGCGAACAGGAGCGCATTGTCCGCGAGCGCCGAGAAAAACTGCGCTGCCAGGATTGTGTAAAACCCGCGATTCATCGTTCTGCTGGGTGAGGAAGCGTTTGTGCTCTGTCGGATCGCCCGCATGGACGCGGGCCCGCTTTATACCATATAAGCATGGCAGATTTGACGGCGACGAACCCGGGCGCGGCGCGGGTTAACCCCGTAGAATGCGAAGCTTACCGTTTGTTGCCACCAACCTCTAACTGAAGTCGGCATGAGCCGTCCGATCCGGGCTTCTTTCGACCTTTCCGCGCTGAAGCACAACCTGGGTGTGGCCCGACAGCTCGCCGGGAGTGCACGGATACTGGCCGTCATCAAGGCCAATGCGTACGGCCATGGGCTGCTGCGCGCCGCGCGAGCATTCGACGCCGCAGACGGGTTTGCGCTGCTCGAGCTGGACAATGCGATCCGGTTGCGCGATGCCGGCTACCGGCAGCCCATTCTGCTGGTGGAAGGTTTTTTCTCGGAGGCGGAACTGGCTCCGATCGTGCAGAACGGCCTGTCCGTGGTGCTGCATTGCCGCGAGCAGCTGGACATGCTCAAGACGCTTCGCGGCGACCGCAAGCTCGATGTTTTCGTCAAGTTCAATACCGGGATGAACCGGCTCGGCTTCCCCGCCGAATCCGCCCCTGCCGTCCTGCAGGCGCTGCAAGCGCTGCCTTGCATCGGCGAGACGGTGCTGGCCACCCACTTTTCGGATGCAGAAGGCGTCAGCGGCATCGACTTCCAGATCCGGACCTTCGAACAGCTGATTGCGCGGCCGGGCTTCCAACGTTCGATGGCCAACTCCGCCACGCTGCTGCGATTTCCGGAGGCCCGGGGAGACTGGGTGCGGCCCGGCATCATGCTCTATGGCGCTTCGCCGCTGGAGGATCGCTCCGCGCAACGCCTCGGCTTGAAGCCCGTGATGACCCTCGCCAGCCGCATCATCGCGGTACAGGACCTGAAGAAAGGCGACACCGTGGGCTACGGCAGCCTGTTCATGGCGGACCGCAAGATGCGCATCGGGGTGGTCGCTTGCGGCTACGCCGACGGGTATCCGCGCCATGCATGGAACGGCACGCCCGTGCTGGTGGACGGAGTGCGCGTGCAGATGGCCGGCCGGGTGTCCATGGACATGCTGAGCGTGGACCTGACGGACGTGCCCCGGGCCGGCGTCGGCACGCCGGTCACGCTCTGGGGCGCCGGCCTCCCGGTGGAGGAAGTGGCGGCGGCGGCCGGCACGGTCAGCTACGAATTGCTGTGCGCGCTGGCGCGGCGGGTGCCGGTCGAAGACATCGGAACGGAATAGCGGTGGCCAAGGCCAAGACGATCTATACCTGTACCGAGTGCGGCGGCCAGACGCTCAAGTGGCAGGGGCAGTGCCCGCACTGCACGGCCTGGAACACGCTGGTCGAGACGGTCGCCGAGAAAACCGCTTCGCGCTTCCAGGCGCTGACGGAACCCAGCAAGCTGCAGAAACTGTCCCAGGTCGAGGCGGGAAAAGAAGAGCAACGCCGGCCGACGGGCATCGGTGAACTGGACCGGGTGCTGGGCGGTGGACTGGTGCGGGGTGCCGTGGTCCTGCTGGGCGGCGATCCCGGCATCGGCAAGTCCACCCTGTTGCTGCAAGCGTTGTCCCTGATGGATGCCTCATGCAACGCCGTCTACGTGAGCGGCGAGGAATCCCCGCAGCAGATCGCCATGCGCGCAAGGCGCCTCGCCGTCGAACCGGGCGGGCTGAACATTCTGGCCGAGATCCAGCTCGAGAAAATCCTGTCCGTGCTGGGTGCGCAGAAGCCCGATGTCGCGGTCATCGATTCGATCCAGACTGTCTATTCCGAAGCCCTGCAATCCGCGCCTGGCAGCGTCGCCCAGGTACGCGAGTGCGCCGCGCAACTGACGCGCTTCGCCAAGACCTCGGGCACCGCGCTCATGCTGATCGGCCACGTCACCAAGGAAGGCGCGTTGGCGGGGCCGCGGGTGCTCGAGCACATGGTCGATGCGGTGCTGTACTTCGAAGGGGACACGAACACGAGTTTCCGGCTGGTGCGGGCGATCAAGAACCGTTTCGGTGCCGTCAACGAACTCGGCGTTTTCGCGATGACCGACCGCGGCCTGAAGGATGTGACCAACCCCTCCAGGATGTTCCTTTCCGGCCACGCTGCACCGGTGCCGGGCACCTGCGTGATGGTGACCCAGGAAGGCACCCGCCCGCTGCTGGTCGAGATCCAGGCGCTGGTAAACGAGGCGCACGCACCGAATCCGCGCAGGCTCACGGTGGGCCTCGAGCAGAACCGGCTGGCGATGCTGCTGGCGGTATTGCATCGCCATGCCGGCATTGCCGCATTCGATCAGGACGTATTCGTCAATGCCGTCGGCGGCGTGAAAATCGACGAACCGGCGGCCGACCTGCCGGTGCTGCTGGCGATCGTGTCATCGCTCAGAAGCAAGCCGCTGCCGGAGAAACTGGTCGCGTTCGGCGAGATCGGGCTCGCGGGGGAGGTCCGGCCGGTGCAGCGCGGTCAGGAGCGCCTGCGGGAGGCGGCGAAGCTCGGATTCAGGCTGGCCATCATTCCCAAGGCCAACGCGCCGAAGGGCGGCATCGACGGGATCGAAGTGATGACGGTGGAACGGGTCGAGCAAGCGATCGAACGGCTGCGTTGAGGCCGTGGCGGATCAGCGAAGCACCAGCAGGGTGACAGCGGCGATGGCAAGGACGGCGCTGCCCGCCCAGATGAACCGAAGCTTCTTTATGCCGGCGTTCGCAGCGCCGGCTGCGGCGCGCGGCGATTCGCCGGCGCCTTGGCCTTGCCAGGTGGTGCTGTCGGAGAGCGAGGGGGGATTGCCGCCGCTGCGCTTGGCCTCGGCAAGCGCCTTCAGGCGCGCGATCTTCTGGGTTTCCGAGAACTGATCGAGTTCCTTTTCCATTCCTGTGAGCGCCGCCAGCCGCATGGTGGCGCTGAAGTTGTCGAAAGCCTCGGACAGGCCCAGGGAAGGCTGGGTCGATTCCTGGGCCGGCGTCTGCGCCTGGCCGTCATGTTTGTCGGTATCGGCTTCCGGGGCGGCGCCGGCCGCCGCGAATATTTTCTCGGCCTTGTCTTCCTGACGCGTCAGCGGCGAGGCGGACTGGGCGGGCGGCGAGCTCTGCGCGGGCATCGCCAGCATGTCGGCGGGCGCCGCCTGGCCTTTTGCCGTTGCGAGGATTTCGCGCAGGTCGTGGGCGAGGTCCTTCGCATTCTGGTAACGGTCGTCGAGATTCTTCGCCAGCGCCTTGGCGACGATGAAATTCAGGACGTCGGGCAGCTCGGGGTTGAGCGTTTTCGGCGCCGGCGGATTGAAATTCATGGTCTGGTACATGACCCCATGGATGTTGTCCGCCACGAAGGGAGAGGTGCCGGTCACCATTTCGTAGAGCACCACGCCCAGCGAGAAAATGTCCGAGCGGTTGTCCGCTCGCTTGCCGGACACCTGCTCCGGCGACATGTACTTGGGCGAGCCCAGAATCATGCCGGTCATGGTCTTGACCTCGTTGTTGCGCATGCGCGCGATGCCGAAGTCGGTGATTTTCACCGATCCGTCTTCCAGGACCATCACGTTCGCGGGCTTGATGTCGCGATGGATGATTTGGCGGTCGTGGGCATATTGCAGGCCCTCGGCCACCTGGGCGGTGATGTCGAGCGCCTGCAGCAGCCCGATGGGCGTGCGCGCCTGCAGCAGGCGGCGCAGCTCCTGTCCTTCGAGGAACTCCATGGCCATGTAGGCGACGCGTTCGCTGCGGCCGATGTCGTAGATGACGACGATGTTGCGATGGGAGAGGCCGCCGGCCGCCTTGGCTTCCTGGTAGAAGCGGGCCTCGTATTCCGCCAGCTCGTCCTTGGGCAGCGTCAGGTTGACCGTCTTGATCGCCACGATGCGGTCGAGCATCGGGTCGCGGGCCTTGTAGACCACGCCCATGGCGCCCTGGCCGAGCTCGCCGATGATCTCGTAACGGCCAAGGGTGGCGACTGCTGCGTTGGGGTTCATGGTTGCGCCGTCAGCCCTTCTTTTGCTTTGCCTTGACGCTCTTGAATACCGGACCCCAGATCGGATGCCCGGCTTCGGCCGGCTCGAGGTCGAATTTCGGATCGAGCTCGAAAGCGATGCCGAATTCCTCGCGGCAGGTAAGCTGCTGTCCGGACACGCAGGCAATGAACGCCAGATATTTGTGCGCTTTCACGCGATCGGGCCGGCTGAGGCCTTCTTCCAGCGCGAACTGCAGGCGGCGTTGCGCGGTGCGGTAGTTGCCTTCCTCGTAGTGGCGCACTCCTTCCTCGAGGTAACCGGTGCCGGCGGTGCGGCCGCTGCGCAGATCCTTGAAGGGGCCTTCCGCGCAGCCGGCCAGCAATGCGACGGCGAACGCGACGAGCAGCAGGAACCGGAAGATGGGCATGGTTGGTCGCATCAATTGAACTTGTGCTTGATGCGGACGCGCTGGTCCGCCTTGACTTCCACAATCTGTGAATAGGCAGGGAAGGTGGTATTGCGGATTTCGATGGTACGTTTTCCGGGGGCGACCTCGATTTCATTCACCGGCGGACTCACGCCCACGCGGTTGCCGTCGACGAAGACCTCGCCCCAGGGGGCGACGGCAAGCGCGATGATGGCCGCCCCGGCAGACGGACCGGGCGAAGGCGCGACCTCGGGCTCGGCGGCCGGTTCTTCGTGCCGGGAGAAGAACGAGAACGGCCCCGCCTTGGATTCCCGCTTGTCTCCGGAGGCCTGTTCAGCCGGAGCCGTTGCCGCCGTCGTTTCTCCCGTGGTGCCGGCCGCGGGCGCGGGATTGGACCCAGCGCGCTTTTTCTCCGCGCGGGGAGGGCCGGCGGTGGTTTTTTCCGGAATCGGAATCTTTCTCTGGATGGTCTGGGTGCCGGATTCTTCCTGGGCCGCGGGCAATTCGCCCTGGCCAAGGAAATTGAGGAGCACGGCGAGGGTAAAGGCGACGAAAGAAAGCGTGGCCGTTCCGTAGGCGATCGTCCGGTTGTTCAGCCAGGACTCGACGCCGCGCAGTAAGCGGCCGGTGCCGATCGCCATTCCGGCGGCCGCGGCCTGGCGGCGGCCTTCGTGGGTGGACACCTGCGCGCGTTCGGCCGGCGACCGCACGGTGCTGCCGCGGTTCTGGGTATAGCCGACGCTGTAGATCTCGTGTTCGCGCACATGCTTGTCGGTGCGCGAGCCTTCGTATTGGAACAGCT
>DASVNF010000116.1:0-9267 GCA_036384015.1 Burkholderiales bacterium | reverse complement strand
AAACTGCGCTCGAACTGGTCGGTGCGGCGCACCGCGTCCCGGACCACGAACATCTTGCGGAAAATAAACCACCAGGAAATCATCGAAACCAGCAGCAGCAGCGCCATCACCAGCTGCACCAGCACGCTGGCATCGCCGATCAGGCTTATCAGGGAAAGGTCTTGGGTGGTGTTCATGTCCGTTTTTTATCTGCTCTGTTAACGCGGCGCGGCCGCGAACGGGGTTGGCGGCTTCATGCGACTTGCGTCCGCGGGAAGCGCCTGTCGCCGGCCAGCGACGCCTGCAGCTCGCCCGGGATCGGCATGGGTTTGAAGTCTGCCGTGGCCACGCAGGCCACGTTGACCGAAGCGCGCAGCAGTGTCTCATCCCCGCGCCGCACTTCCTGCAAGAACGTCAGTTGCGCGCGCCCCATTTTCCCAACATCCGCGGTCACCGTCACCAGGTCGTCGAGCAGGGCCGGTTTGACATAGGCGATCTCCAGCTGGCGAACCATGAATACGAGTTTGAAACGCCGCGCAAGTTCCGTCTGGTCGAATCCTTTTGCCCGCAGCCATTCGACGCGCGCGCGCTCCAGGAAGTCGAGGTAGGTCGCATGGAACACCACCCCGCCGGCATCGGTGTCCTGGAAGTAAACCCGCACGGGCAGCTCGAAAGCGATCTCAGCTCTCCCGCCACAAGTCGCCGCTGCCGGAACCGGCCGGCACGGCGAGGCCGAAATGGCGGTAGGTCGACATCGTCGCCATGCGACCGCGCGGTGTGCGCTGCAGATAGCCCTGCTGGATCAGGAAGGGCTCGAGCACATCCTCGATGGTGTCGCGCTCTTCGCCGATCGCCGCGGCCAGGTTGTCCACGCCGACCGGCCCGCCGCCGAATTTTTCCATCACGGCGAGCAGCAGCTTGCGGTCCATGACATCGAGGCCGACCTTGTCGACGTCCAGCATCTTCAGCGCGGCATCGGCGACGGCGCCGCTGACATGGCCCTGCGCCTTGACTTCGGCGTAGTCGCGCACGCGGCGCAGCAGCCGGTTGGAGATGCGCGGCGTGCCGCGCGAACGCGATGCGATCTCCAGCGCGCCCTCCGCGGAAATGTCGACGTTGAGCAGCTTCGCCGAACGCTCGACGATCTGCGTCAGCTCTCCCGCCGAGTAGAACTCCAGCCTCGACACGATGCCGAACCGGTCCCGCAGCGGATTGGTCAACATGCCGGCGCGCGTGGTGGCGCCCACCAGGGTAAAGGGCGGCAGGTCGAGTTTGACCGAGCGCGCCGCCGGACCTTCGCCGATCATGATGTCGAGCTGGAAATCCTCCAGCGCGGGATAGAGGATTTCCTCGACCACCGGCGAGAGCCGGTGGATTTCGTCGATGAACAGGACGTCGTTGGGCTCGAGATTGGTGAGCAGGGCAGCCAGATCGCCCGGGCGTTCCAGCACCGGCCCGGAAGTCTGGCGCAGGTTGACGCCCATTTCGCGCGAGATGATGTGGGCCAGCGTGGTCTTTCCCAGGCCGGGCGGTCCGAACAGCAGGACGTGGTCCAGCGCTTCGCCGCGGTTGCGCGCGGCCTGGATGAAAATCTGCAGCTGGGAACGAATCTTTTCCTGGCCGATGTATTCGTCCAGTTGCTTGGGACGCAGCGCCCGCTCGATCGCTTCTTCCTGCGTCGAGACCGGGGCGGGCGAGATCAGGCGGTCGGTTTCAATCATTCTCTGGAGCCGGGACGCCCTGGGGCGTCAACCCCGGCCGCTCTTGAATTCCTCTAGCAATGGCCGGACCTGGTGGGCCTGCGCATTCACTTCCTGCGGCAGCGCCACGGCCAGGGCATCGATGCGGCGGTTGACGATGCCGGTCAGTTTCAGGATTGAACTCACGAAATACTTCTTGCCCAGCGGCGACAGCGCGAAACGCGTCCCCTCGTAATTGGTGGCGTCGTCGATCGAGAACCGCATTTCGTCGTCTTCCTTGTTCCAGATGTGCTGCATGCGGGTGCGGTCTTCCTCGGCGCCGGGCACGTCGCGCAGCTTCCCGGAGAACGACAGCGTCGTCATGACGTGGGTGGAGATGGTGTGGTCGACGATCTTCACCTGCTTGCGGCCCACGTCGGAGCGGAAGTGGGTCAGCAGCACGTCGAGCTCCTCCGCCGAGAACTCGCTCTGGCTGAGTTCCTGCCATTGCGGGCGCAGCCAGTCGAGGCTGGTGAAATCCACCGCCAGTTTCGCCATGATGGGCTCGAGCAGCATCGCCTCGGCGCGTTTCCAGGTGGCATTGGCGGGATTCCACTGCGGGCCGAGTTTTTCTTCCCGGCCCATGCGCGCCAGCAGGGAACGGATCGCCAGCAGGCTTTCCTGCTTGAGATAGTAGTTGCCGATGGAAACCGAGGTGTTCAGGTCATGCAACTGGATCAGTGCGGCAACCTGCTGCTGTTTGTCGGCCTCGGCCTCGGTATCCGCCGCCGCCGGCGCCGCGAGGGCCAGGGCGATGAACAAGGGAAGGAATCGTGCTGCAAGCGTCATTGAGCGTCGTCTCCGGACGGAGACCGGTTGGCCGGCCCCCGCAAATTGCAGCGGATTATATCCCAGCGTCCCGGCCATCCGCTGCATGACGACGGCTTTCGATGTCGTTTTGCAGCGACACGATTTCGCCTTGAACGTCGGGCCGTTCACACCCGGGACAGCAGCTTCAGCGCCTGCCTGATCGCATCCTGCACGGGCGTCTCCGCCGGCAGCTTGGCCAGGGCGAGCCCGGCCTCTTTTTCGCTGTAGCCCAGCGAGATCAGGGCGTTGAGCGCATCGCCGCGGGCCGCGGCCGGCGAACCCGCCACGGGCGCTGGTCCGGACGGCGCAAGCTTGTCGCGCAATTCCAGCAACAAGCGCTCGGCGGTCTTCTTGCCGATCCCGGGAATGCGGGTAAGGCGGGCACCGTCCTGGGACGAAACCGCCAGATAAAGCTCGGAAACCGACATGCCGGACAGGAGTGACAATGCGGTGCGCGCGCCGACGCCGCTGATCTTCAGCAACTGGCGAAATACGCGACGCTCCTCTTCGGTGGCAAAGCCGAACAACAGGTGCGCATCCTCGCGCACCACCAGGTGGGTATGCAGCACCACGGTGCTGCCGGTGGCGGGCAGCAGGAAGAACGTGCTCATGGGGACGTCGACTTCATAGCCGATGCCCTGCACATCGACGACCACGGTCGGCGGACGCTTTTCGCTCAGGGTCCCGGTCAGGCGGCCGATCACACCAGTCTCCCGCGCTTCATGCGATAGCCGCTGGTGGCCAGTTTGCCCAGTCCCTGCCCGCCGTGCGCATGGCAAATGGCGCAGGCCAGGGCGTCGGCCGCGTCGGGGCTGGGATCGCCCGGAAGCTTGAGCAACCGGCGCACCATTTCCTGGACCTGTTCCTTGCGCGCATGGCCGTTGCCGACCACCGCCTGCTTGACCTGCAGCGCGGTGTATTCCGCCACCGGCAGGCTGCCGATCACCGCGGCGCAGATTGCCGCGCCGCGGGCCTGGCCCAGCAGCAGCGTCGACTGGGGATTGACGTTGACGAACACTTTCTCGACGGCTACCTGCTGCGGGCGGATCTCGGCGATAAGTTGCGACAGGCCTTCGAGGATGGTGCGGATGCGGTCCGGGAGCTCGGCGTCCTGGTCGGTGCGGATGCAACCGCTGGTGACGTATGCGAGTTTCTGCCCGGACTTCTCGAGGACGCCAAAACCGGTGACCCGCAGGCCGGGATCGATGCCCAGGATCCTCAGGCTCAGTTCCAAGGCCAGCCTCTTTCCCTGTCACCGGTTTCAGAGAAGGCTAGTGTCTGCGCAGCCGACGTTACACCGGAGCTAAAACCGGTGACCCGTAAGTCCGGATCGATGCCGAGGATTCTGACGACGGGTGAGGCCTGGGAGGCAGGACGGGCGCGGAAAACGGCCGCAGCCTCTTTCAGCATGCGCCGCTGCCGACGTAAGCTTGGGGATGCAAGGTCATCGCCACAACCTTTCAGCCATCCAGGACGGCGGTTGAATAGACCTCCTGCACATCGTCGAGCGATTCGAGCGCGTCCAGGAGTTTCTGCATCCTCGCACTATCATCCCCATCCAGGGGATTCTCAGTGGTGGGTTTCATGGTGACTTCGGCGACCTCGGCCTTAAGCCCGGCCTTCTCCAGCTTTTCCTTGACGGCCAGGAAGTCGCCGGGCGCGGTGATCACCTCGATGCTGCCGTCGTCGTTGGCGATCACGTCTTCCGCGCCGGCATCCAGCGCCGCGTCCATCACCTTTTCTTCGCTCGTGCCGGGCGCGAACAGCAGCTGGCCGCAGTGCTTGAACAGGAAGACCACCGACCCGTCGGTGCCCAGGTTGCCGCCATTCTTGGCAAAAGCGTGGCGCACTTCGGCAACGGTACGGATACGGTTGTCCGTCATGCAGTCGACGATGACCGCCGCGCCCGCAATGCCGTAGCCCTCGTAGCGGATTTCCTCATAGCTGACGCCCTCGAGCTCGCCGCTGCCGCGCTTGATGGCGCGCTCGACAGTATCCTTCGGCATGTTGTTCGCATACGCCTTGTCCACTGCCAGGCGCAGGCGTGGATTGGCGCCGGCATCAGAGCCGCCGAGCCGCGATGCGACCGTGATTTCCTTGATGAGACGGGTGAAGATCTTGCCACGCTTGGCATCCTGGCGTCCCTTGCGGTGCTGGATGTTGGCCCATTTGCTGTGTCCTGCCATACCTTCCTCTGCGTGAACTGCCGCTGCCGTCGGTTGCTGCCGGTTCGCACTAGGCGGCTGATATAATTTAAAAAATCTTACCACAGCGTCCCCTCCTTCCGCGCCGGAATCGAAATGTCGCAGCCACTGCCGATCGCCAAGTCCGCGCATGAGCTCTGCCTGCTTCCGGCGCTTGCCAACCGCCACGGCCTGATCACCGGCGCCACCGGAACGGGCAAGACCGTGACCCTGCAAACCATGGCGGAGGCGCTCAGTTCGATCGGCGTGCCGGTATTCATGGCCGACGTCAAAGGCGATCTTTCCGGGCTGTCCCAGGCGGGCGCGATGAATCCGAAGCTGCAGGAGCGCATCGGCAAGCTCGGCCTGGAGAACTTCGCTTTCTCCGCTTTCCCGGTGACTTTCTGGGACGTGTTCGGCGAGCAGGGCCATCCGGTGCGGGCCACGGTGTCGGAAATGGGTCCGCTGCTGCTGTCGCGGCTGCTCAATCTCAACGAGACCCAGGCCGGCGTGCTGACCCTGGTGTTCAAGATCGCCGACGACAACGGCCTGCTGCTGCTCGACTTCAAGGATTTGCGGTCGATGGTCCAGCATGTCGGCGACAACGCGCGCCAGTACACCACCGAATACGGCAACATCTCCTCGGCGAGCATCGGCGCGATCCAGCGCGGATTGCTGGCCATCGACGAGCAGGGCGGCGACCTGTTTTTCGGCGAGCCGGCGCTCGACATCGCCGACCTGATGCAGACCGACGCCAGCGGCCGCGGCGTGATCAACATCCTCGCCGCCGACAAGCTGCTGGGCGCGCCGAAGGCCTATGCGACGCTGCTGCTGTGGCTGCTGTCCGAATTGTTCGAGGAACTGCCGGAAGTGGGCGACCCGGACAAACCCAAGCTGGTGTTCTTCTTCGACGAAGCGCACCTGTTGTTCAACGATGCGCCGCCTGCCCTGTTGGAAAAGATCGAACAGGTCGTGCGCCTGATCCGCTCCAAGGGTGTCGGCATCTATTTCGTGACCCAGAATCCGCTCGACGTGCCGGATACCGTCCTGGGCCAGCTCGGCAACCGGGTGCAGCACGCGCTGCGCGCCTTCACCCCGCGCGACCAGAAGGCGGTCAAGACCGCGGCGACCACGTTGCGCGCCAATCCCGCACTCGATGTGGAAAAGGCGATAACCGAACTCGGCGTGGGCGAGGCGCTGGTTTCGCTGCTGGACGAGAAAGGCCGGCCATCGATCGTCGAGCGCGCCTTCGTGCTGCCGCCGCACAGCCGCATCGGACCGATCACGCCGGCCGAGCGCAAGTCGGTCGTTGGCCAGTCGCTCGTAGCGGGCGTCTACGAAACCTTGTCGGATCGCGAATCAGCCTACGAGGTCCTCAAGGCCCGGCGCGAACAGGCAGCGCCCGCAGCCTCCCCGGCACAAAAACCAAGCCAGCAAAAAACCACCTCCACCCAGGCGCCGACCCCTTCGGAAGACCGTTCCGTTTTCGGCGATGTGCTGGGTAGCGTGCTTGGCGGCGGCAACTCGCGCCGCCAGTCGGCGGGCGAAGCCATGGTGAAAAGCGCCGCACGCTCGATCGGTTCCGAGGTCGGCCGCCAGATCATCCGCGGTGTACTCGGTTCCATTCTCGGCGGCAGCCGCCGGCGCTAGACGTCCATCCCTCGATGACGGCCACACCCGCGGACGCCGCGACACGCGCTTCGTCCGTCGGGACCCTCTGCGTTCTGGTCGCGGCGAGCTGTTTCTCCGCCAAGGCCGTGCTCATCAAGCTCGCTTACGCCTACCCGGTCGACGCCGCGACCCTGCTTACGCTGCGCATGCTTTTTTCAGCACCGTTTTTCGTGCTGATGGCGCTTTGGTCGACGCGCGGCTCCACGGTTCAGCGCCTCACTCGCAAACAATGGATTTCGATCGTGGTGCTGGGCTTCACCGGCTACTACCTGGCGAGCTATCTGGACTTTCTCGGACTGAAGTACATCACCGCCGGCCTGGAACGCCTGATCCTGTTCCTGTATCCGACCATCGTCGTGCTGCTGTCCGCCTGGTTGCTGAAAAAACCGATCCGCGCGCATCACATCATTGCGCTGGTGTTGTCGTACGGCGGCATCGCGCTGGTATTCACGGAGAACCTCAACTTCGGCAGCCACGCGAATGAGGTCGCGCTCGGCGGCGCCCTGGTGTTCGCCAGCGGCGTGGTGTATTCGTTCTACCTGATCGGCGCGGGAGAAACGGTGGGCAAGATCGGGGCGATGCGCTTCACGGCCTATGCCATGCTGGTTGCCTGCGTCGTGTGCGTGCTGCAGTTCTTCCTGACCCACGATGCCGCCGACCTGCGATTGCCGCCCCAGGTTTACGGGCTGACCCTGACCATGGCGATCCTGTCGACCGTCATCCCGGCCTGGCTGATGTCGGAGGGCATCAGGCTCAACGGCGCCAACCATTCCGCGATGGTCGGATCGGTGGGCCCGGTTGCGACGATCTTCCTGGGCTACTGGTTCCTGAACGAACCGATCACGCTGATCCAGATGGCCGGTGCGGCTCTGGTGCTCTCGGGCGTGACCTTGGTGAGCGTCAGACGTTGAACCTGAAGTGCATGACATCGCCGTCCTTGACGACGTACTCTTTGCCTTCCAGCCGCATCTTTCCGGCTTCCTTTGAGCCCTGTTCGCCCTTGTGGGCGATGTAGTCGTTGAAGGCAATCACCTCGGCGCGGATGAAGCCCTTCTCGAAATCCGTATGGATGGCACCGGCCGCCTGCGGCGCGGTATCGCCCTTGCGGATGGTCCAGGCCCGCACTTCCTTTTCTCCCGCGGTGAAATACGTCTGCAATCCGAGGCGGTCGTAGCCGGCGCGGATCAGCCGGTTCAGGCCCGGCTCTTCTAGGCCGATATCTGCCAGGAAAACCTGCTTGTCCTCATCCGACAGGTCGGCGATCTCGGCTTCGAGCCGCGCGCAAAACGCGACGACAGGGGCGCCTTCCTTCGCCGCGTGGGCCTTCACCTTCTGCAGCAGCGGATTGTCGTCGCCGAATCCCTTTTCCGAAACGTTCGCGGCATACAGCGCCGGCTTCGCGGTAATCAGGCAAAGCGGCAGCAGCAGCGCGTTTTCTTCCTTCGACAGATCCAGCGCGCGCACCGGCTTGGCTTCGTTCAGCTGGGCCTGGACCTTGTCGAGGACGGCGACCAGCAGCTTCGCCTCCTTGTCGCCGGATTGCGCCGGCTTGCGGTAGCGCGCCAGCGCCTTGTCGACCGTGCCGAGATCGGCGAGTGCCAACTCGGTATCGATGACCTCGATGTCCGAAATCGGATCGACCTTGCCGGTGACGTGCACGATGTTGTCGTCCGTGAAACAGCGCACCACGTGCACGATGGCGTCAGTCTCGCGGATGTTGGCCAGGAACTTGTTGCCCAGGCCCTCGCCTTTCGACGCTCCGGCGACCAGCCCGGCGATGTCCACGAACTCGACGATGGCCGGAATGACCTTCAGCGGCTTCGCAATGGCTGCCAGCTGCGCCAGCCGCGGGTCCGGCACCTCGACGATGCCGACGTTGGGCTCGATGGTGCAGAACGGGTAGTTTTCCGCCGCGATGCCTGCCTTGGTCAGCGCGTTGAACAGGGTGGACTTGCCCACGTTCGGCAGTCCGACGATTCCGCATTTCAGTGACATGATGAATTATGACTAGTGGCTGGTGGCTGGTGACTGGGCTACGCCAATCACCAATCACAAGTGACCAATTACGGTTTGGTATGCAATTTCAGCATCGCGGCCTCGGTCTTGCCATCCAGCAGCAGCGGCCAGGCCTCCAGGCTGCGCTCGACCGTCTCCTCGATCAGCGGCCTTTCCTCCTTGCGTGGCGCATTGAGCACGAAATTCGAAACTTCGGCGCGGTCGCCCGGATGGCCGATGCCGATGCGCAGGCGCCAGAACTCCGGTCCCAGGTGGGCGATGATGTCCTTCACTCCGTTGTGGCCGGCGCCGCCGCCACCTTTCTTGAGCTTGACCGAACCCGGCGGCAGGTCGAGTTCGTCATGCACCACGAGGATGTCTTCCACCGTGATCTTGTAGAACTGCGTCAGCGCCTGCACCGAACGTCCGCTCAGGTTCATGAACGTCGTGGGCTTGAGCAGCCAGCACTCCCTGCCCGCGTCCGTCAGCCGGCCGGCCTGGCCCTGGAAGCGCGACTCCTGCTTCAAGGTCACGCCGGCGCGCCGCGCCAGGCCGTCGACCCACCAGTAGCCGACGTTGTGGCGCGTGGCTTCGTAGTCGCGTCCCGGGTTGCCGAGTCCTACCACCAGTCTCATGATTCAAGGCTCACGCGGCTCACACCCGCTGAAATTGAAACGGCCCGCCGGACGCACAGTAACAGGCGGGGCGGGCCGTGATGCGGACAGCAGGAAAAACTACTTCTTGCCGCCTTCCTTCTTCTCGGGTTCCTTCTTGCCGTCGGCGGCGGCTCCGGCGGCAGGCGCGGCTCCGGCTGCCGGTGCGGCGCCTTCTGCTGCGGCACCTTCGGCTGCTGCGGCTGCGACTTCGGGTTCCGGCTCGGCGATGACGCG
>DASVNF010000115.1:0-6277 GCA_036384015.1 Burkholderiales bacterium | reverse complement strand
ATATGCGAGGGACCAGCTGGTGCCCTTCCACATCTTCGGCGTCGACAGCAATCCCACACGCCTCTCGACAGCCGGCGCCTTCGTCACCACCTTCATGCATGTCCGGTTCGGGTTCGACGAGTCCGCCTGGCCGGAACTCGCCCGGCAGTTCGTCAACCGGCACTGACCGGTCTCCTCCGTCGCCGGATTCGCGCGACGGCTGCCATCGGGGAATCCATTCGGCATGGCTGTGTTGCCACGCCGGACTGAGCGCCCATCGTGTCGCATCCCGCCGGGAAACCGGATTCCCGTGCGATCTCCTCGCGTAAGCCATCCGTAACTTGCCGCCTGCTAGGCTGCGACCCGATATCGGTGGCCGTAGTCGCCGTCGATGGGATCGGCCGACCGGTTATTCACCCAAGGCTCGCCGGATTTCACGAGAGGAGACCCGCCATGGCAACAACGCGCAAGAGCAAAATGTCGAAGCTCGATGCCCGACCGGACACGCTCGATTTCCGCGACCTCATGTATACGCCGACCCTGGTCGAGGTCCCCACGCAGATATCGCTGGCGTCCTACAAGAAGTGGAAGGTGCCGATCCTCGACCAGGGCCAGGAAGGCGCCTGCACCGGATTCGGGCTCGCGGCGGTCGCAAACTACCTGCTCCGCAGCCGAAGGCAGGTGCCGGACACCCGGGACTGCAGCCCGCGCATGCTCTACGAAATGGCCAGGCGCTACGACGAATGGCCCGGGGAAAACTATTCCGGTTCCAGCGCGCGCGGGGCCATGAAGGGATGGCAGAAGCACGGCGTATGCAGCGAACTGGCCTGGCGCTACGCCGCTCCGAAGTCGGATCGTCTCCTGACGGACGAACGCACGAGCGACGCGCTGCGGCGGCCGCTCGGCGCCTATTACCGCGTCAACCACAAGGACCTCGTCGCCATGCATAGCAGCCTGGCGGAGGTCAGAATCCTGTATGCGACGGCCACGGTGCATTCCGGCTGGGACAACGTCGGCAAGGATGGAATCATTCCCTACACCGACAAGGTCGAAGGCGGGCATGCATTTGCGATCGTCGCCTACGACGAACGCGGGTTCTGGATACAGAATTCATGGGGCAAGTCATGGGGGGCCCAGGGCTTCGGATGCATCAGCTACGACGACTGGCTGGAGAACGGCACCGACGTATGGGTGGCCAGGCTGGGGGCGCCGGTCACGCTGCGAATGACGCAGTCGACCGCGACCAGCCATTCGGCCGCCGCCGGCCAGTCCAGGGCGTATTCCTTTGCCGATTTGCGCCCGCACATCGTCAGCATTGGCAACGATGGCGCGCTCAAGCCGGGAGGAAACTACGGGACGTCGGCCGAAGAGGTGCAGGCCATCTTCCAGAAAGACTTCCCGCGCGTGACGAAGGACTGGAAGCGCAAGCACCTTCTGCTCTACGCCCATGGCGGCCTGGTGTCCGAGGAGAATGCAGTGCAACGACTGGCCGACTACCGGTCGTCGATGCTGGATGCGAACATCTATCCAATTTCCTTCATCTGGCACAGCGACTACTGGACCACCGTCACCAACATCCTGCGCGATGCGGTTGCCCGCAGGCGGCCCGAAGGCGTTCTCGACAAGGCCAAGGATTTCATGCTCGACCGGCTCGACGATGCCCTGGAACCGCTGGCGCGGGTTCTCTCCGGAAAGGCCGCATGGGACGAGATGAAGGAAAACGCGCGGCTGGCGACCGAGAGCAGCGAGGGGGGCGCCAGGTTCGCGCTGCAGTGCCTGGCGGCATTGCTCAAGCAGGATCCCGGCATCAAGGTGCATATCGTGGGACACAGCGCCGGTTCGATCTTTCATGCTCCGCTCATCCGCCTGCTGACGGGGCAAGGGAACATCAAGTTCGAAAGCGGCGAAGTCCAGGCCGGCTACGGCGTGCCGGTGGAGTCATGCACATTGTGGGCGCCCGCCTGCACCACCGGGATTTTCAGGGACATGTACGCGCCGGCCATCGAGAGCGGGCGGATAAAGCGCTGCGCGATCTTCGCGCTCGGCGACGAGGCGGAGCGCGACGACAATTGCGGCAACATCTATCACAAGTCCCTGCTGTACCTCGTGTCGAACGCCTTCGAGGCAACCGCGCGGATCCCGTTGTTCCGCGACGGCGTCCCGATCCTGGGGATGGAAAAATTCGCCAACGCCGACCGCAAGATCGCGCAGCTGATCAAGAAAGGGCTCATCGACCTGGTGCTCGCCCCCAACCTGGAACCCGAGGGCTCCCCCGCCGCTTCGACGGCCAAGCATCACGGAGACTTCGATGACGATCTGGCCACGGTCAAGGCCACGCTTGCCCGCGTGCTGCAGAAGAACGAAGGCGCCGCTCAACTCAGCTTTGAGCGCTCCGCGTCCTCGGTGAAAGCGCGCAGGCTCCAGATTCAGCGACAGTTCGTCTGACGATTCGGGGGAACGGGATCCGGGCCTGCCACGGAGCAACCGCACGGCCACCCAGAGGAAGGGCGCGCCCCGACTGGCGGTAGAATGGGGCGGTCTCCCTCATAGAGGCAGCCATGGCCCTGGATCTCTTGATACGAGGCGGAACCGTCGTCGACGGGTCCGGCGGCAAGCGTCTGGTCGCGGACGTCGGCATCTCGGACGGCCGCATCGCGAAGATCGGCCGTATCACCGACACTGCCAGCCGGACGATCGACGCCGACGGGCTGATCGTTTCGCCCGGCTTCATCGACGGCCACACCCACATGGACGCGCAGATCATGTGGGATCCGCTGGGCACCTGCTCGTGCTACCACGGCGTGACCTCGGTGGTGATGAGCAACTGCGGCTTCACCCTGGCGCCCTGCAAACCGGCCGATCGCAAGTGGGTCGCCAACAGCCTGTCCTATGTCGAGGATATTTCGCCCGATGCGATGGCCGCCGGCATCGACTGGACCTGGGAATCCTTTCCCGAGTACATGGCCGCGGTCGAGCGCCGGCCCAAGGCGCTGAATCACGCGATGTACATCGGCCACTCGGCGATTCGCATGTACGTGATGGGCCGGCGCGCAGTGACGGACGAGGCCACCGACGAGGAGATCGAGCGCATGGCCCGGCTGGTCCAGGACGGACTCAGGGCCGGCGCCCTGGGCTTCTCCACCTCGCGCACGCACACGCACCTGACGCCCGACGGCACTCCGGTTGCCAGCCGCATTGCCGCCTGGGAGGAAATCGAGCGCATCGTCGCGTCGATGGCGGAACTCGATGCCGGCATCTTCCAGGCCGGCCCCGATGTCCTGAGCCGCACCGACAACGAAGCCTTCCTCGCGCGCATGCGGCATTTTGCGCTCGCCTACAAACGCCCCATCATGTTCGGGCTGATCTCGACGCAGCAAGGCGAAGACCCGGCGTCATGGCAGACGCAGGTGAAAGCCGTCGAGGACACCAACGCCGCGGGCGGACGCATGTTCGGCCAGGGCGGAACACGCTCGATCAACGCCATCTTCTCGCTGAAGTCCTACCTGCCCTTCGACGTGCTGCCGGCCTGGAAGCGGGTCCGCTCGCTGCCCCTCGAGGAACAGCGGAAACAGCTGCGCGATCCGGCGGTGCGCCGGGCCTTGATCGCCGCCGAAGCGGCGATGAAACCGAAGGACAACAAGATGCAGGGCGGGGGCGCCGCCACGACCGACCCGCGCAAGCCGGACTACGACAACCTGTTCGCTTTGAAGGGCGTCGACTGGGACGATCCGACGATCAACGAGCTTGCCCGGGCCAGCGGCAAGCATCCCGTGGAGGTCATGATCGACCTTTCGCTGGAGAACGCGGACCAGATCTACCAGCAGCCGGTGGTCAACGAGCAGCGCGAGGACGTGCTGGGCATGCTGAAGTGCGACGCGACGCTCGCGACCTTTTCCGACTCGGGCGCGCACGTCGCCCAGGAGATGGGCTCGTCACTGCAAACGCACCTGCTGCACTACTGGGTGGACAAGCGCGGCGCTTTCACGCTGGAACAGGCGGTGAAGAAGCTGACGCACGACAATGCGCAGGCGTTCGAGCTGAAAGGCCGCGGTCTCGTCAAGGAAGGCTACAAGGCCGACCTGCTGCTGTTCGAGGAAGGCCGGGTACGACCCTGCCTGCCGACCGTCGAAAGCGATCTGCCCGGCGGCGCGCGCCGGCTGGTCCAGAAAGCCGAAGGTATCCGCGCGACCATCGTCAATGGCGTCGTGACCCTCGAGAACGGCGAATCGACCGGCCATTTCGCCGGCGAGGTCATCAAGGGAAGGCTGGCGTCCTGAAATACAGCCTGCGCGCGGCGGCATCCGCGTTTGCCGCTGCGATTGGCGCGTTCCCGACACCAGGCTCCGAAAATCCATCGCCGCTCGCACCACGGCATGCCGCATTCGATGTCGCCGCCGCCGTCATGTGCATGCGAAGCACGCGGGTTGCAAACGGCTACATCAGAATCGCCTTGCGTCCGTCATGAATATCGAATAAATTTCATTCATGTCATCTGCATTATCCCGGGTGTCTTAAATCAAAATGCGAGACATGTCACATTGATCGGCCTGTGCCGGGAAGCTGGTTGGCCGCCGTCATTCTTGATAGGGAGACAATTTTGAACGGAAGAATCCTGGCGATCGTTTCACTCAGTTTTTTCGTTGGCGCCTGTTCCACTTATACGACGCCACGTTATGCCATCAATGCGGACAGCAACATGGCGCTGAAAGCACTCGGTACGTCGGGCCTGTCGGTCGGTTCGTTTTCCGGACCGGCCGCTTTCGACAAATCATGCCGTGCGGCAGGACCGCTTGCTCCGCCGGATGGCGTTACTCATACGGAATACATCAAAAAGGCTCTGGAGGACGAGCTAAAGGTTGCCGGTGTCTATGCGACCGGACCCGCTCGCGTCACCCTCTCAGGCATCGTCAACAAGCTTGCATTTTCCTCAAGCCGGGGATTGACGGGGGGCTCCTGGGATATCGATATGACCCTGAATTCAAGCAATGGAAAATCCATGCCCGTCGTCGAACATTATGAGTTCGAAAGCGGATTTATTGCCGACACGGCGTGCAAGCAGACGGCTGAAGCCTATTTTCCGGCAGTCCAAAACCTGATCGGAAAGGCAATTCGATCGCCCGAGTTCAAGGCTCTGATCGAGTAGTCCCGAACCTGCGGGGGTCAGGCATACGGCTCCTCGCCCTGAACTGCTTCGCGATCGCCTGAAGGCATGAATTTTCGTCGCAACAAGGATTTGTTGTTGGCGGTGAAACACAAGCTGGAGCCGCTTTTTCGGTAAGGCACGGCCTCGAATACAATGCGGGGATGAAAGAATTCCTCGCTTCACTCGATCAACTCGAACGCGCCGCCCAGATCGTCTACAGGACGATGCCGCCGACTCCGCAATACGCCTGGCCTTTGCTGAAAGCGAAGCTGGGCGCGGACATCTGGGTCAAGCACGAAAACCACACGCCGATCGGCGCATTCAAGTTGCGCGGCGGCCTCGTGTATTTCGATCACCTCGCGTCCGGCAGCAAGCCCGCCGGTGTCATTTCCGCGACCCGCGGCAACCACGGCCAATCGGTGGGATTCGCCGCGCGCCAGCACGGCATTCCCGCCACCATCGTCGTCCCGCACGGCAACAGCCTGGAGAAGAACGCCGCCATGCGCGCGCTCGGCGTCGAGCTGGTCGAACACGGCGACGACTTCCAGGCCTCGCGCGAACGGGCAGCGTGGATCGCCGGACAGCGCGGGTTGCACATGGTGCCCTCGTTCCATCCGCTGCTGGTACACGGCGTCGCAACCTATTCGCTGGAACTGTTCAGGTCCGTCGCGGACCTGGATGTGGCCTACGTTCCCATCGGGCTGGGCTCAGGCATCTGCGGCATGATCGCGGCCCGCGAAGCGCTCGGCCTGAGGACCGAGATTGTCGGCGTCGTCTCCGAACATGCACCGGCTTACGCGCTTTCGATCGACCAGCGCCGTCCCGTTGAGCACGCGGTCACCACGCGCATCGCGGACGGCATGGCCTGCCGCACGCCCGAGCACGAAGCCCTGGAAATCCTCTGGCGCCATCTTGCGCGCGTGGTCCGGGTCAGCGATGCGGAGGTGACGGATGCAATGCGCCTCATGTATTCCGCCACCCATAATGTTGCCGAAGGCGCGGGCGCCGCGGCGCTGGCCGCGGCCCTGAAGGACAAGGACCGGCTCGCCGGGCGACGGGTTGCCCTGGTCCTGAGCGGCGCGAACGTGGATCGGGATGTGTTCGCGCACACACTTGAAAAGTCGTGAATGTCGTGAATATCGTGAATGCCGTAAA
>DASVNF010000114.1:0-3102 GCA_036384015.1 Burkholderiales bacterium | reverse complement strand
CAAGAACGGCAACCTGCTGCTGAGCGTACCGGTGCGCGGCAATGGTACCATCGACGAGCAAGAGCGCGCCATCGTCGAGGAAATCGGGCGCTGGATGGCGGTCAACGGCGAGGCCATCTATGACACCCGGCCCTGGGCCGTGTACGGAGAAGGGCCGGTGGCGCTGGAGGCGGCCACGCCGATGTCGGGCGCAGGCTTCAACGAGGGCAAGGGCAAGCCGTTCTCCGCGGCCGATGTGCGCTTCACCGCCAAGGGCCAGACTGTGTTCGCCTTCGTCATGGGCTGGCCGGCGTCGGGCAAGGTGTTGATCGAGGCCATGGGCAGCGCCAGTGCGCACTTGTCGGGCCGCATCGAGCGGGTCGAGCTGCTCGGTTCCAAGCACGCGCTGGCCTTCGAACAAACCGCACAGGGCTTGCAGGTCACCCTGCCGGCCGATATACCCGCCCTGGCTTACGCCAGCGCGTTGAAAATTTCTTGAAACCCATGAATAAACGCAGAAATCTCCTCGCCCATCTGGCCGCCTCGATCCCAGCCCTGGCCATGTTCCGCTATGGCATCGCCGCCGAGCAAAACGGTAGCCGGGATCCCGGCACGGCGGACAGTTCGAATACGGTAACAGCATGGAAAAAAACGGCGGCAGGGATCGAATGCACGATTCAACAAACGCTGTTGCGCATCGACTTCGTAACAGACCAGATCGTGCGCGTGACCGCCACCCGCAATCCCGGCTGGTCAAAGGGAGCGAGTCTGATGCGCGTCGACATCGCCGCCAAACCGGGCCCGATCAAGACGCACCATGCCGCCGGGACGCTCACCCTGCAATCGGCCCGAATGTCGGTCAAGCTAGATCAAGCCACGGGTGCCATTTCCTTTTGGGGGCCGAATGGCGCGCTGCTGCTGGAAGAGTCCGGCGCTAGCCCGCGGGCGTTCGAACCGGTGGAGGTCACCAAGTCCGTGCCGGATCCCGCCACGGTCAAGACCGTCAAAACAGTCGATGGCGAGCGCCAACTGGTCGGCACCTATGTGCGTCAGAAGGACCGCGATGCCTGGAAGGCGACCGCGCGTTTCAGGTTCGGCGACCAGGAAGCGCTTTACGGGCTGGGTTTCGATGAAACCGACGACCTGAACCTGCGCGGCAAGAGCAAGCGCCTGTACCAGCACAATCTGCGTGTCGTCGTGCCGTTCCTCGTTTCCACAAAGGGCTACGGATTGCTGTTCGATACCTACAGCCTGCTCAACTTCAGCGACGGCAAGGATGGTGCATCGGTCAGCAGCGACGTAGTCGACGAGCTCGATTACTACTTCGTACTTGGCGCCTCCATGGACGGCGCGATCGCAGGCTACCGTCAGCTGACTGGCGGCGCCGCCATGCTGCCCAAATGGGCCTTCGGCTACATTCAATCGAAGGAGCGCTATGTGACGCAGCAGGAATTGATCGATACGACGCGGCAGTTCCGCGACCGCAAGATCCCGATGGACGTCATGGTCCAGGACTGGAGCTACTGGGCCGATGGCCGCTGGGGCAGTTTTGTGCCGGATGCGGCGCGCTATCCGGATATCGGGGCGATGACCAAGGCCGTCCATGACATGAATGCGAAAGTGATGATCTCGATCTGGCCGAATCCGAGTCCGCTCGATCCACCCGGCCGGGCCTTGAAGGAACAGGGGTACATGCTGGCGGGCAGCGAATACGTCGATTTCTTTCAGCGCAAGGCAGGCGATCTGTATTTCGACAATGTCTGGCAGTACCTGGGCCGCCACGGCATCGATGCATGGTGGTGCGATTCGACCGAGCCGGCCATCGCCGACTGGGGAGGCGCCACGCGCCCCCGGAATGCCGATGACGTGAATATCCGCGTCCTGGCCGATACCGTCGGTGCGCAATTCATGAACGCCTACGCACTGGCCGATTCGCAAAGTTTTTATCGCAACTGGCGTAAGACCGTGCCGAACAAGCGACTGGTCAACCTGACGCGATCAGGGTATGCGGGAAGCCAGGCGGTCGGTGCCGTGGTGTGGACCGGCGATATTTCGGCGAAGTGGCCGGTCCTCGCGCAGCAGATGGCGACGCTTCAGCGTGGCAGCGCGTCGGGCACCCCCTATGTCACCGTCGACATAGGCGGCTTTTTTGTCGGGCGCAAGGAGCAATGGTTCTGGAATGGCGACTATGCCGGCGGCGTGGACGACCTGGGCTACCGCGAGCTGTACACGCGCTGGCTGCAACTGGGCGTGTTTCTTCCCATGTTCCGCAGCCACGGGACCGACACCCCGCGCGAGCCCTGGCATTTCGGTGCGCCGGGCACGCCGTTTTACGATGCCATCCTGCGGTTTATTCAGCTGCGATACCGGCTCCTGCCACATATTTATTCGCTGGCCGGACTGGTGCATCTGCATGGCGCATCCTTCATCCGCCCGGTGGCGTTCGCCTACCCGGACGATCCGCGCACCCACGACCTGAAGTCGCAAATGCTGTTCGGCGAGGGGCTGATGGTCAGCCCCGTGCTCGAGCCGATGTACTACGGCGCGCAGTCGGCGCCGCTGGCAGGGAAGGACAAAACGCGCGAGGTCTATCTGCCGAAGGGGACATGGATCGACTTCTGGACAGGGCAACGGCTAGCGGGAGGCAAGACCATGATGGTGGAAGCACCGATCGAGCGCATGCCGCTTCATGTCCGCGCGGGCAGCGTGATCCCGGTGGGACCGGTGATGCAGTTTTCATCGGAAGACATGGACCCGGTGATCGAGCTGCGGATCTATCCCGGTGCGGACGGCGAGTACACCTATTACGAAGATGCCGGCGACGGCTGGGGATATGAGCGTGGCGAGTATGCGCTCACGCGCATGCGCTGGGATGACGCGGCGCGCAAGCTGACGATATTCCGGCGCCAGGGCCGTTATCCGGGAATGAAGGCAACACGCCGGTTCAAGGCCATCGTCGTCGGCCGCGACGATGGCCTCGGTGCGGAACCGGCAGGCGGGGCGACGAAGATGGTCATTTACGATGGCCGGACGGTCGTTCTCGATGTCCTGGTGCGCTAGTGTGAATCAGGAGTGATTTTGAAACGACGACAATTACTGAAACATTTGGGCGCGGCGATTCCA
>DASVNF010000113.1:0-10730 GCA_036384015.1 Burkholderiales bacterium | reverse complement strand
TTTCGCGAACCTCGGACCGCGGCCCTCGGCCCCGCCCTACTTCTTATTGTCCGGCTCGAAAAAACACCATTGCACCGCCGGGAAAGCCGCGCGCAGGTCGGCTTCGACGCCATTGATGGCATCTATCAAGGCAGCAGCGCTTCCGGTTTCCTTCATGCGAGCCTTGACGGCTAGCATGATGCGCTCCCCCAGTTGCAGGCTCACGAGGTTGTAGAGTTCGGCGACTTCCGGCCGTGCGGTGATGAAACTGCGGATGGCGTCTTCCACTTCACTCTCGGCGCTCTCTCCGGTGATCATCGCCTTGATTTCCACCGAAAGGAGGACGGCGACGACCACCAGCAGTACCCCGACGGCAATGCTGCCGATGGCGTCGTATACCGGATTGCCGGTGAGGACCGCGACGCCGATTGCGACCAGGGCGAACGACAGGCCGGCCAGGGCGGCGATATCCTCGCCCAGCACCACGATCAGTTCGCTGTTCCGCGATGTCCGGAAATACCGCCAGAGAGACCGCGAACCGGACACCTTGCGAATCTCGCGGATGCACCCGGCCAGCGAAAAAGCCTCGAGAATGACCGCGACGACAAGCACTGCGATTGCGATGCCTGCGTTGGACATCGGTTCCGGCTGGTGCAGTTTGTGCCAGCCCTCGTAGATGGAGAACATCCCGCCCATCGTGAACAGCAGCACGGCGACCAGGAAAGCCCAGAAGTAGACCGCGCGCCCGTAGCCAAGCGGATGCTGGGTATCGGCAATGCGTTTGGCGTCCTTCATGCCGAACAGAAGCAACACCTGGTTGCCGCAATCCGCTGCGGAGTGAATCGCTTCCGCGAGCATCGCGCTGGATCCGGTGACGAATGCCGCGGCACCCTTCGCGATCAGGATGCCACTGTTGGCGCCGAGCGCATACAGGACCGCGCGGAGTGAGGATGCCTGGGACATGGACAGGTCGCGAATTAGGGTGAGGCGAAGCTTAAAGGTTAAAGTCGAAAGGTGAAAGTCAGGGCAATGAGGATGCCCGGCTTTCGCCTTCCACTTTCACCTTTCCCCTTTGGCCTTTTCCCTGCGGTTACGCGGCCTTGCCCAGGCGCTCCGCGATCGCCAGCACCCGATACATCGACCGCACCACCGGCAGTTCGATCAGTTCGCCATCCACGACGACCAGGCCGCTCGTGTCCTGCTCGAAAGCCGCGCACACTTTGCGCGCTTTCTCCACCGTTTTCGCATCCGGGGTGAACGCTTCGTGAATGATCGGGATCTGGTTCGGATGGATGGATGCCTTGCCGGTGAATCCCAGCTTCGCGCATCCCGTCGCTTCCTTGCGCAGGCCTTCCGGATCGTCGAGATTGAGATAGGGCACGTCCAGCAGGTCGATGCCGGCCGAAGCCGCGGCGTGGACCAGACGAGACCGGGCGTAAAGCAGGGGCTCCCAGGCCTTTTCGCAGCGCAGGTCCGCGGACATATCCACGGCGCCGAGGATCATGGAATCGATGCGCGGCGACGACCTTGCGATCTCCGCCGCCCGCTCCAGTCCCTGGTTGGTTTCGATGATCACGCAGAACCGGATCGCGCGCGCAGGCCCGGAGGCAAGCAGCGTTTCGATCAGCTGCACCTCTTCCGGAGACTTGATCTTGGGAATCATGATCGCCGGCGGCGGCGCAGCCGATTCGATGATGGCCGTCAGGTCCTTCAAGCCGTCCGCCGTGGACAAGCCGTTGATGCGCACCATCTGCTCGACGTGGGGATGGGTCTTGTTCCTGAACAAGGGCAGCGTCAGCGACCTGCCCTCGTCCTTGCGGTTGCGCGCCACCGCGTCTTCCATGTCGATGCAGACGATGTCGGCGCCGGAATTCAGTGCCTTGGCGAACATGTCCGGCCGCAGGCCGGGAACGAAAAGCAGGCTGCGTCGCGGGCGGATGGCGTTGTTCGATTGCATCATGGATTTCAGGCTGACACGGATGAAAGACGGCATGCTAGCCTCACCCCGCCTTTTCGCCAAGCATCGCCGGCGTTCCCAGCCGGTACCAGTCGACCTTGCGGGTGCCGACCATGATTGCCGCGATCAGGACAAACAGAAGGACCGATCCCATCAGCAGCGCAGCGCCTGGCGTTCGGCGATGACGCCTCGCACCATCATTAGCGGAATCGTCGCAAGCAGGCATAGCGAAAGTACGATCGACAGTTTCCAGACAAGGGCTTTTTGCATCTCGCCTCCGGTGATCAGGTCACGATTCATTCAGAAGTGCCGCGCGGACATCCGGGAGATCGCTCTGCCTCAGATCCTGATGACAGGCTGCGTGTCGCGTACGGCGACGACCACGTAGCGCAGGGGTCCGCCGGGCACAAGACTGTCGAAGGGAAAGCAGGTCACCAGCGTGATGCGGTCGTCGCCGGCATCGAGCACCACGCGCATGTCCTTGCGATGGACCACTTCGGATGCCGAAATCACGTAGCGGGCGGTATTGCCGTTCGCGCTCTGCACCAGCAGGGCATCGCCCTTGCGCAGGTCGCGCAGGAACGCGAAATGGGTATCGCGATGCCCGCTCACCACCGAGTTGCCCTGAGCGCCGGGCAGCGGCGTCCCGTCCACATGGCCGGGGCCGAACGCCAGCGTCCGTCCGCTGGCGCCCGAGAGCACCATCAACGTCTCGCCCTGGCGCGGGGCGTCGATGCGCGCAACCGGATAGGTGTCGGCCCAGGGCCAGGGCTTCATCGCCCGGCCGGTCGCGCGCGCGTGGTCCCAGGCCGATGCGATCAGGCGCTGCGCGAGCCAGGCCTTGGTGTGGATATAGGCGGCCTCGCCGGCCTGCCATGCGGAAACGGCAATCATGCCAAGCACCAGCATGGTCCTGACCCCCGCTTTCATGACACCCTCCGCGCCATCAAGGCAACGAAGGCCACCGCCGCGGCCAGCAGCGCAAGTATGAGGTGCAATGTGGCCGGCGTGGCGGTCTTCGGCAGCGAACCGAAATACCCCGCGTGGCTGCCCCCGTCGGGCAGATTGACCGGCACCGCTTCGGAATCGAGAGGCTCGCCTTGGGGACGCGCCTGGGTGACCTCCACCGCGACCAGGCTGGTGTAGCGCGTGA
This sequence comes from Burkholderiales bacterium, assembly GCA_036384015.1. Classification (GTDB taxonomy): domain Bacteria; phylum Pseudomonadota; class Gammaproteobacteria; order Burkholderiales; family JACQAP01; genus JACQAP01. The sequence goes on along the minus strand of DASVNF010000113.1, from coordinate 7,641 downwards.
CGATATGGTGCTTCAGGGCGATGCCGACCACCTGCTGGCGCACTTCCTCCCGGTCCGCGCCCTCCTGGATGGAATCCATCAGCGCCTCGACCTTGCGCCGCGCCCAGATCACGCCCATGCCCTTGCCGGCGTGCGCATTCGAAAGGTCAAATTCCGCGGTCCAGGCTTCGCCGCCGGCCCGACCGGCAATTTTCACCTTGCCGGTGAGCGGGCCTTCTACCAGCGCGCTCAGTACGATCGGCTCACCCAGGTACAGGTCGGGGAGCTTCTCGGGCGAACTTTGCGCATTGAGCTCGGCGGGCCATTCGACCGCGATATCCGAGAGTACCGGGTGTTCGAGCTTGCCGAAGAGCTCGGCCATTTTCTCTCCGACTTCGCCGACATCGCCGATGTACGTGAAGCTGCCGCGGCCGAGTTGCGCAGCCTTGGTCATGAAGTGGCCGTTGGGCGCGGAACCGATGCCCACCGTGAACAGACGGCTGCGGTCCAGCTTGCGCTGGATGAGCTTGAACAACTGGTCTTCGTTGCCAACGCTGCCATCGGTCATGAACACGACCTGGCGCAGGTAGCCCTCCTTTGAGGGCGACTCCAATGCGGCCTGCATGGCAGGAACCATTTCGGTGCCGCCCGTCGCCCGCAACTTGTCCACATAGCGGCGCGCCGCCACGAGATTCCTGACGCTGGCTTCGCGCGAAGACGGGAACAGCAGTTCGGTCGCCGAATTGAACTGGATGACGTTGAAGCGGTCCTCCGGCGCCAGTTGCCCGAGGGCGAGACCCAGCGCCGACTTGGCCTGCGTGATCGACGTGCCTTCCATCGAACCGGATGTGTCGATCACGTAAATGACTTCGCGCGGCAGGCGCTTTTCATCGGCCTTGACGCCAAAAGGCGGAAACAGGGTCAGCAGCAGATGCGTTTCGCCGGCGGCGGATTCGAGGAACAGCGCGCCGCGCGGTTGCGCGCCGGGCAGCGGATTCCACACCAGTTCGAAATCCCGGTCGGCGGGGAACGGGCCGACTGCCAGCGACACTTCGTAACGGTTGTCGTCCCGCTTCTGCACCTTCACCGGGTGATAGCGGCTCTTGACCTCGTTTACCGGAAAGCCGGCGTCGAGTTCGACATGGATGGTGACGGGATTGCGCAGCGGCTCATCTTCGGCCAGCACCTTCGGAGTAATGCGCGATGCGTCCCTGACCTTGTCCGTATCGGCTGCCCAGCCATGGCCGGCGGGTTTTCCTTCCGACTGGGGCGTGCCGGGAATGTAGCGTGGCGCAACGACGGTCGGAAAGCGGAGGCTGACCGAACCATCCTGGTAACGCAGGGCCTGCTGGTATTCGATCACGACGGTCAGGGTCTGTCCCGGTCCGAGGTTAGCTACGCTGCTGGTAAAGATGTTCGGCCGTTCCTGTTCGATCAGCGAAGCCAGGCTGCCCCGTTCGCGCGCCGCTTCGTACTCGGCACGCGCCTGGACGCGTTCGCGTATCTGACCTTCGATCAGGCGGTCCCCGACCTGCATCCGCAGGCGATCCACCGCCGCGTTCTCCGGCAGGGGGAACACATAGATGCCTTCGACCCAGTCCGGGGAATCGTTGCGGAACTGCTGCGAAACCACGGCTCGCGCCACCGTACCGCTCACCGCAAACCTGACATCGGTGGACAACACCGGGGAGCGCACATACTCGCCGCCCGGACGCACACGCATCAGGAAGCTGCCACTGGTCTGGTCGCCGGGGCGATCGGAAGGCGATCCCTGCGCGCTCCCGGCCTCCGGCGCGGACGAAGCTTCGGCCGGCGGCGCCACGAGGGTCAGGCCCAGGATGGTAAGCGCCAACAAGATGGCGAAGCCGGTGCCCGCGATTGCCGCGGTCACCACGAACCGGATGACGTCGCGGACCATCGAGAACTCCGGCGCCTCCACCCCGATCAGATTGCGATTCCAGAACAGTTTCATGATTTCCTCCAGGAGAACCTTGTGCGGGCTGCACGGGAGCCATTGAAGCCTCGATGCAGGGCGAAAGCCGGCCGGAGGAAGGGAAAAGCGCGGGCGAAAAATGGCGGAAAAATGGCTTTTGGCGCGGGGGCTCGCGATGGCGCGGCGCTCGGGTATAGTGCTCCGCGACACATAGCAGGCAGTCGTGAACAGCATGGCCAGACGCATTGCAATAGTCGAAGACGATCCCTTTATCCGCGAGAATTACGCGGATGTGCTGCGCCGCCAGGGTTACGACGTGGCGACCTATGCCGACCGGCCGCAGGCGCTTAGGACCATTCCCACCCGGCTGCCGGACCTCGCATTGATCGACATCGGCCTGGCCGACGAAGCGGAAGGCGGCTTCGCGCTATGCCGCGAGCTGCGCGCGCTGTCGCCGAAGCTGCCGATCATTTTCCTGACGGCGCGCGACGGCGACGTCGACACTGTTTCCGGCCTGCGCATGGGCGCGGACGACTACCTGACCAAGGACATCAGCCTGCCGCACCTGCTGGCCCGGATTGCCGCGCTGTTCCGGCGCATCGAGGTCATGGCCGCGCCGCCGGCGGTGGAGGACGTGCTGGAGCGCGGCCGGCTGCGGCTGAACATCAAGCGCATGCAGGCGCACTGGGCGGGACGGCCGATCGAACTCACGCTCACCGAATTCTGGATCGTGCATGCGCTCGCCAAATATCCGGGCCACGTCAAGGACCGCGACGCGCTGATGCGGGATGCCAGCCTGACCGTGGACGACAGCACCATCACCTCCCACGTCAAACGCATCCGCCGCAAGTTCATCGCGCTCGACCCCGAGTTCAACTCGATCCAGAGCATCTATGGGCTGGGGTATCGCTGGCATGCCGACCGCTGAACGCGGCGCTGGCTTCCGGTTCGGGTTGCGGCTGAAGCTGCTGCTGGCGGCCAGCATCCTGCTGCTGATTCCCCTGCTCGGCTTTCTTTATGTCCGCGAGCTCGAGCACCTGCTGCTGAAGGTGCAGGAACAGGGCGTGATCTCGACGGCGCGGGCGGTGGGCACGGCACTCAATGACCGGCCGAGCCTGTTTCGCAGCGGCGAGGTTTATCCTTTCGCCCTGGCGCAGGAAACCGATCTGAAGATCGACAACCTCCCGGCCGCCATCGCCGTGGACGGGCTGACCGAGGACTGGGACCGGGAGCCCGTCTCGCCGCATTCGGTCGGCGCCGGAGCGGGCAGCCCGGAGTCGCGCGCCTTCTCTGCACGCTATCGCATCGGCCGCTACGGCAATTCCATCTACGCCCTGTTCGAAGTTTCGGATCCCAGGGTCGTGTTGCGCAACCCCGACCAGGACGGGCTGCAGACCTCAGACCGGCTTGAAGTCGCTGTGGTCACCCCCGACGATGAGTTCCTGCGCTTCACGCTGGACGCGCGCGGCAGCGGCCGGGCCTCCGTTTACCTGCTGATGTCGGATGACGAGCAGGTACCCGATACCCGCATCTACGGCGTGTTCCGTCTGGTGCCGGGCGGCTACCTCATGGAACTGCGACTGCCCCGCTCCCTGGTCGGACCCCGGCTCGGATTTTCGGTCGCCAACGTCGACGATCCGGTCGCGCGCACGCCGGCCGGCTCCATCGGCACTTCCGATACGGCGAGCAAGGAGGCCCTCGGCGCGGTGCTGGTGCCCTCGCCCGAGGTCAGCGAACTGGTCGGCCGGCTTGGGCGCGCCCGCGCACGCATCTGGGTGCTGGACGTCAACCACCGGGTCATCGCCCAGGCCGGAACGTTGCGAGCGCCGCCAGCGCAGGCCGATCCCGACCAGGGCATGATCATGCGTTTCTGGGAAATGGCGGCCGACATCATGGTGCGTCCCATCCTGCGGCTGGCGATGTCGGAACCGAACGAGGATTTCCAGGACATCGCGCCGGGCACGTATCGCCTGGAGGGCCGCGAAATCGAGGAAGCCCTGGCGGGAGAAACCGGCACGCGGCGGCGGCTCACGCCGGATTCCCGCGCGGTGGTCCTGTCGGCAGCGCACCCGGTATGGCAGGAAGACAAAGTCGTGGGCGCGGTGCTGGTCGAGGAAACCACCAACGACGTGCTGGCGCTGCGCAACCGTGCCTTTGAAAAACTGTTCGCCGCCCTGCTTGTGGTCTATCTCGGCGGTACGGCCGCATTGCTGGTGTTCGCGACGCGCCTGTCGCTGCGCATCCGCAGGATGCGCGATGACGCGGAGAATTCGATCGATCCGCATGGCCGCGTGCTCGGAACCGTCAGCGGCTCGGAGGACGGCGACGAGCTGGGCGATCTGTCGCGCAGCTTCGCCGACATCCTGCGCCGCTTGCAGCAATACACCGGCTACCTCGAAGCGCTTGGCGGCCGGCTCTCGCACGAGTTGCGCACGCCGGTGGCCGTGGTGCGCTCGTCCCTGGACAACCTCAGGCAGTTCGAACTGCCGGAGGACGCGCGTGTTTACCTGCAGCGCGCAGAACAGGGCCTCGCCCGGCTTACCACGATATTCGCGCGCATGAGCGAAGCCACCCGGCTGGAACAGTCCCTGGCATCCGTCGAACGGGAGCGTTTCGACCTCGCGCAAATCGTGCAGGGCTGCGTCGAAGGCTACCGCCTGGCGCATCGCGAGCGCTCCTTCATCGTCGAGACCGATGCCGGCCCGTTCCCGGTCCATGGTTCCCCGGACCTGATCGCGCAAATGCTCGACAAGCTGGCAGCCAATGCGGTCGAGTTCAGCCCGGCGGACGGCGGTATCCGCTTCGAATTGCGGCGCGAAGGCATGAATGCCCGCTTGTCGGTACTCAACGACGGTCCGCCGCTGCCGGCCGACATGCAGGACCGGCTGTTCGAATCCATGATCTCCGTGCGCGACAGAAAATCCCCGGACGACCCGCATCTGGGCCTGGGGCTCTACATTGTCCGCCTGATCGTGGAGTTTCACGGGGCGCATGCCAGTGCGCGCAATCGCGACGACAACGCCGGCGTCGAAATCCGGATCGACTTCCCGCTGGTACAGCACACCGGAACCTGAGCTTTGGCATCGATCCAAATCTCACCACTTCGTGGTGGGAGTCAGGCTTTGGCCGCAGCGCGCTATTCTCCGACCGCGATGGCTTCAGCCGACCCGCGTGGAACCCTGGTCTTGCCGATGAACAACAGCAGCGGCAGCGCGGCGAGGGCCACCATGGCGAACAGCCAGAAGTCCCCGGTGAAGCCCAGGATCGCCGCCTGCCTGCTGATTTCCCTTTCAAGATGCATCAGGGATTCGGGCGTGGCCATGCTCCATCCCTGTGGCGTCTGCGCCTGCAGTGCCTGGCTATACGGGGTTACATGTTCGGTCATTTGCGCGTGCATGACGTTGCTGGTGCGCACGTACATCGCCAGCGCGCCCGATACGCCAATGCTCGCCCCGATGCTGCGCACCAGGTTGTAGACCGCCGTCGCCTCGGTGCGGCGGCTCGGTTCCAGCGAGGGAAACGCGATGACCTGGATCGGCACCAGGATGATGCCGCCGCCGATCCCCTGCATGAAATTGGTCCACACCAGCGGCCAGACGCCCACGTCGCCGGTCCAGGTGGACATTTCCCAGCTGGAGTAGGCGAGGCACAGCAGTCCGAACGCGATCGCGGCGCGCGGATCGATGCGCCCCGTCGTGCGGCCGCCCACCACCATTGCCACGAAGAGTCCGATGCCGCGCGGTGCCTGCAGCAGGCCGATCGCATCGATGGAATAGCCGCGCACCTGATCCAGGAACGAAGGCATCAGGACCATGGGCGGCGTGGTGATGAATCCGTAGATGAAGGCGAACACCAGGCCGAGGAAGAAATTCCTTTGCGCCAGCAGGCGCGGATCCAGGAAAGGCTGTTTTGCGGTGAGGCAATGCACGTTGAAAAGGTAGAACCCCAGCACCGCCAGGCAAGCCTCCGTGATGATTTCCCAGGATTCGAACCAGTCGAGCTGGCCGCCGCGATCCAGCATCAGTTGCAGGGCGCCGATGCCCAGCGACAGGCTCAAGAAACCGATCCAGTCGAGCTTGTGATCGGGTTCGCGTTCCGTCTCCGGAAGGAAGACCGCCGCCCCGGCCAGAGCAAGCAGCCCGAACGGAACGTTGATGTAGAAAATGTAGCGCCAGCTCAGGTACTCGGTGACATAACCCCCGACGGTAGGCCCGACGAATGAACCCATCACCGCGGCCATGCCCCAGAGGGCCATGGCCTTGCCCTGCTCTTCCGGCGAATAGGTGTCGAGGATGATCGCGTGCGACAGCGGAATCAGGAATGCGCCGCCCAGGCCCTGGAGCACGCGCGAGAAGACTTCGAAGGCGAGCGAATCGGCGGCACCGCACATCACCGACGCCACCATGAAAATCGTCACCGCCCACAGGAACACCCGCTTGCGACCGAAGCGCCGGCTTAGCCAGCCCGCGGATGGAATGGAAATGGCGGAGGCTACGATGTACGAGGTGATGACCCAGGCGATCTGGTCCGGGCTTGCCGAGAACGTTCCCTGCATGTGCGGCAGGGCGACGGCGGCAATGGTCCAGTCGACGGAATAGAGGAAACTCGCCAGCCCGACCGAGGCGGTGATCAGGGCCGGATGTTTCGAAACAGCGGACACGTCAGCGGCGGTTGCCCGCGATCGCTGCAGCGGGTTCGAGGAAGCGCGGCAACCAGCCGCTGTCCACCAGTTTCTGCACGCTGCGCGGCAATCCGCGCGGCCGCCCGGTATCCACCGTCACGCTGACGGTCATGCCCGCGCGCAACTGCGGCCGGCCCGGTGGTTGTTCGACCTTGATGCGCACCGGCACGCGCTGTACGACCTTGACCCAGTTGCCGGTGGCGTTCTGCGGCGGCAGCACGGCGAATTCCGCGCCGGTGGCCGGTGCGATGGTATCGACTGCCGCCGGCCACTCATGATCCGGGTAGGCATCCGCCACGACCACGGCTCGCTGGCCCGCCACCATGTGGGTAAGCTGGGTTTCCTTGTAATTGGCCTCGATCCAGAGCGGGCCGCTCTCGATCAGGCTGAACACCGGCGCGCCCTTCTCCACGAATTCCCCGACGCGGAGCTTCATGTTGGTAACGACACCGGCGACCGGCGCCTTGATTGCCGCCCGCGACAAGTCGAGCATCGCGGCGTCGTAGGCCGCCCGCGCCTCAACGTAGCGCGGCAGGCGTTCCGCCGGCAGGTTCGGATCGCCGGACATCGCCGCAAGAACCCGGTTGGTTTTCTCGCGGATGCTGTCGAGCCGGCGCTTGGCCGCCTCGAGGTTGTGGCGGGCCTCGTCATACATGTCGCCCCGGGACATGCCTTTTTCCTTGAGGCGTTCCTGGCGCTCGAACTGGCGGGCGAGGAACTCGATGCGCTCGCGACCTTCGGCCGCTTCCTGCAGCGTGGCGCGGTATTCCGCCCGCAGCTGCTGCACATCGGAGCGCACCACCTCCAGTTGCGCCCGCGCGCCGGTCACGGCGATCTGGTACGGCTCGGGATCGAGGCGGAACAGTACCGCCCCGGCTTCCACCTGCTGGTTGTCCTGCACCAGCGTCTCGATCACTTTCCCGGTTATGGTCGAACTGATGGCGACGATGTTCGCCTTGACGTAAGCATTGTCGGTTTGGACTTCCTGCCCGCCCGTGGAATAGACGTAGAGGCCGCCCAGGACGGCGATCAGCGGCAGCACGACGAG
>DASVNF010000112.1:0-2004 GCA_036384015.1 Burkholderiales bacterium | reverse complement strand
CTCGATGCCGCGCGTCACTTCGCCCTTGGCGTCCGACAGGACCTTGCCGTGCTCCCTGGTGATGATCTCGGCCAATTGCGTGGCGTGCTGGTCGAGCAGTTCCTTGAAGCGGAACATAACCCGGGCGCGGCGCAGGGGCGGGGTCGAGGCCCATCCGGGAAGCGCCTGTTGCGCGGCATCCACCGCGGCGGCTACCTCGGCTTCGCTGGCGAACGGCACGCGCGCCTTGATGATGCCCAGCGCCGGATTGAAAACCTCGCCGGACCGTCCGCTGCGGCCAGCGACTTCCTTGCCGGCGATGAAGTGGTGCAGTTCTTCCAGGACTGCCGCTTGGTTCAATGGCTTGTTCACGTTCGCTTCCTTTTCAGAAAAGGGGCCGGCGCAGTCGCGCCGGCCGGATTGATTGGTTCAGGCCGCTGCGGCGCGGCGGTCGAATGCCTGGTCGAGCGGGTAGATCGGACGCCGCAGCTTGCGGTAGTCGAACTGCGTCCAGTCGGACGAGGACACGCCGGGCGCATCGCAGAACACCATGCCCTTGGAAATCGGGATGAATACCGGACGGAAATACATTCGGGACTTGAGCAGCAGATAGCGGCTGCGCGCCGGGTCGATGCCGACGCTGGTGAATACGCCGAGGTCCCAGGGTTCCTGGTTGCGTTCCGTCACCACGACCAGCGCGGTGCCGGTGTCGAGGACGGCAGTGCGGCCCATGAAGCAGCGCATGCCGGTGAATTGCGGGCCGGTGATGGTGTACTCGCCGTCGGTGATGTTGCGCACCGTGCCGCTGAGCATCAGCGGCTCGCCCTTGCGCCCGATCGTCGGCATGTCCATTTTCCCGCCCACCGGCAGGTTGACGCTGCCGCCCACGCCGGCCTCGACCATGCGGGCGACGGCCTGCGGATCGCGGATGGGCGCAACCGCAATCCCCGTCAGGCCCTGGCGTAACGCTTCCTTCAGCACGAACATCGTGTCTTGCGTGGAGCCGGAAGCGCAGTTGTCGGCGTGGTCCAGCAGCAGGACCGGTCCGCCGGATTGCTCGCCCATGCGCTTCGCCTCGGCGATCGCCTGATCGAGCGGCCGGCCGCGGTAGATGAAATCCTCCTTTTGCGACCAGGCGATATCCAGCATCGCCTTGCAGGCCGCATCCGCCGCTGCCTTGTTGCCGTCCGCGACGGTGACGGCGCTCAGGCCGGCATCGCGGATGTCCGCCATCTGGAATCCACCGAATGCCGTGGCGGCGAGCAGGCCCTTGCGCTCGGCCTCGTGCGCCGCGGCCACGAAATCCTTCATCGCGCCTTCCGAAGTGTTCTGGCGCAGGGTCTGCGCGAGGATCGGCGCGTTGCCCCAGGACATCACGGGATTCACTTCGCCCTTCATCATGCGCAGCAGGATCGAACCGGCGAGCCTGCCTGATTCGTACTGGTCGACATGCGGATAGGTCTTGTAGCCGGCGATGACATTGCAGTTGCGAACCATCGCTTCGGTCACGTTCGCATGCAGGTCCAGCGACACGGCGATCGGCATGTTCGGGGCGATGGCGCGGATTTTTTCCAGCAGCGTGCCTTCGCCATCGTCGGTGCGGTCGGCCACCACCATGGCACCGTGCAGGTCGAGGAACACCGCATCGCAACCGGCGGCCACCGCGTCGCATATCGCGCCGCAGATCCGATCGTAGGCCTGGCCGTCGACCGGTCCGCTGGGGTTCGCCCAGGCAGCCACCGGGGTCACCATCGTCGCGCCGGCACCTTCGGCAAGGTCCATGAACGCGGCCATCGCCATGTTCTTGCCCTTCATCGCATCGCGGGCGGCCGCGCCGAGATACGGCCCGCTCGGACCGAACTCCTCCCACGGCGTCGGCACCGGCGAGAAGGTGTTGGTCTCGTGCTGCATTTGGCCGATGACGAATTTCATTTCACGGAACCTGAAAAGCGTTTTGCCACAGAGGGCACTTACGTGACCTCTGTAGCCACGGTTGTCCTAGGGAAGCGTCTTGAGAATGTCGCG
>DASVNF010000111.1:0-7039 GCA_036384015.1 Burkholderiales bacterium | reverse complement strand
CCACGTCCACCGTTATCGAGGTCCGCCCGACGCGCACCACCTGTGCGTAAAAGCTGACCACGTCGCCGATCATCACCGGCTGCTTGAACGTGAACGAATTGACGGCTACCGTCGCCACCCTCCCCTGTGCCAGCTCGATGGCGGGAATGCTTCCGGCGATGTCCACCTGCGACATGATCCAGCCGCCGAAAATGTCGCCGGTGTAGTTGGCATCGGAGGGCATAGGGACGACCCGCAGCACCGGGTCGCGGTCGGGCAGTCCCAGCCGCTGGTTTCCCCGCACTGAATTTTTAGTATCCGGCATTTCAGTGTCCGGCATAGAGATGCTCGAATTCATCCTTGTGGGTTTCCATGACCTTGTTGCGCTTCAGTTTCATGGTCGGCGTCAGCAATCCGTTCTCGATGGTCCAGGGCTGCGCCAGGATCGCCGCGCGATAGACTTGCGCGTACCCCGGGAAAGACTTGATCTGACGTTGCACCCGCTCGAGGACCAGCTTTTCCGCGTCGGGGCCGGTCATTGCGTTTTCGGAATTCGGGTCGAGGCTGTGCGCGGCGGCAACCTTGGCCCACTGTTCCCGGTTGAGTACCACGAAGGCCGACAGGAACGGTTTGCCTTCACCCAGCACCATGACCTGTTCGAACAGGTTGTCCTGCAGGATCGCCGCTTCCATGTCCACGGGCGGGATCTTCTCGCCGTTCGACATGACGATGATTTCCTTCAGCCGTCCGGTAATGTACAGGTGGCCTTCGGCATCCACGCGCGCCGTATCCCCGGTATTGAGCCAGCCATCGGGCGTGAACATCGCCCTGGTGGCATCGGGATTGTTCCAGTAACCCAGCATGACGTTCGGTCCCTTGACCAGAAGCGCATCCTTTTCGCCGATCTTGACCTGCACGCCGGGAACCGGCTTGCCGATGCTTGCGGGCACGTTGTCCTCCAGCCGGTTCGTGCTGACGACCGGGCTGGTTTCGGTCAGCCCGTATCCCTGCAGGATCGGCAGACCCAGTCCGATGAACAGGCGGGCGATTTCCGGCGACAACGCGGCCCCGCCGCTGACCGCCGCCCGCAGCCGCCCCCCCAGCCGCGACATCACTTTATGCGCAACCAGGCGGTTCAGAACAGGCCACAACAGGAAGGAAGGCTTCCATGGTCCGCGTCCCTGCTGGTGTTCGAATCGCGCCCAGCCCACGTCCACGGCCAATTCGAACAGCTTGCGCCGTGCCGGCGGCCCTTCGGCGAGCTTGGTTTTGATGCTCCCGTACACGCGCTCATAAATGCGCGGCACGGAAATCATCATGGTCGGCCTGATGGCCGCGAGGTCTTCCGCAAGCTGCGGGATCGATCGGGCGTAGGCCACCTGGGCTCCCGCCATCAATGTAAGGTAATAACCGCCGGTGCGTTCCAGCGTATGCGACATCGGCAGGAAGGAAAGGAAAAGGTCGTCGCGCGTTACGCCGCAGCATTGCAGGGCGGCATAGGCATTGGTGAGCATGTTGTTGTGGGACAGCATCACCCCCTTGGGTTTTCCCGTGGTGCCGGAGGTATAGATGATGCTCGCCAGCTTGCTGGCATCGGTGTTGATGTGCTTGACCGCCGTCGCGCTGCGCGATGCCCAGTCGTCAACGCCCTTGAGACGCGGATCCGAGGCCGGTTGCGGCACCGGTTTCAGGCTGAGCACACGCTTGACGCCGGCCAGCTGGTCCTGCACCTCGGAAAAAAGATCCCACTGCTCCGGGCTTTCGAACAACAACAGTTTCGCTCCGGAGTTCTGCACGATATAGGCTATGTTGTCCGGCCGGTCGGAGGTGTAGAGCGGCACCGTTACCAGATCCAGTCCCATCGCGGCCTGGTCGAACACCACCCACTGCACGCTGTTTCTCAGCATGATGGCCACGCGATCGCCTGGCTGCAGGCCGTCGGCTTCCATGCCCGCCTGCCAGCGCGCCACCATTTTTTCGACGTCGCTCCAGGTGTAGTCCTTCCACGCGTTGCTGGCCTCGTCATATCCGCAGTAGGCACGCTCACCCGCCGAACGCCTCACCCGCTCCTGGAACAGGCCATCCAGCGTCTTTGCCGTCTCCGGCGGAATGACGTCTATTCTCTGCGCCACTGTCGTCTCCTCCCGTTGCAGTCTTGTTGCGGCTTCCCGTTCCGCTCAGTCCAGGAACAGGTCATTGAACAGCCGCGCTCCCGGAGTCACGGCGTATTGCTCGAAATCGTCGACGCCCTGGCTGCGCAGCACTTCCTCGTCGATGTAGAAGTTCCCCGTTGTGGACCGGCTCTCCCGGGTGACGATGGCATGGGCGGCATCGGCCATGATCGACGGCTTGCGGCTCCCGGCCACCGCCTGCGGAAAGAACACCTCGACCGCCGCGGTTGCGATGGTCGTGCGCGGCCACAGGGAATTCACCGCGATTCCCTGCGCCGCGAATTCGGCCGACATGCCCAGCGTGCACATGCTCATGCCGTACTTGGCCATGGTATAGGCAACGTTGTCCCTGAACCATTTTGCATTCATGTTCAGCGGCGGCGACAAGGTGAGGATGTGCGGATTCGCCGCTTTCATGAGCCAGGGAATGCACGCCTGCGAGCAGATGAACGTGCCGCGGGCGTCGATCTGATGCATCAGATCGAAGCGCTTCGGCGGCGTTGCCAGGGTACCGGTCATGCTGATGGCGCTGGCGTTGTTTACCAGCACATCGATGCCGCCGAACCTGTCGACCGCGGCCTTTACCGATCCCGCCACCGCGTTTTCGTCGCGGATATCCAGTTGCAGGGGCAGTGCGCGACCGCCCGCCTGCTCGACTTCCGCGGCCGTCTCGTGGATGGTGCCCTTCATCTTGGGACTGGGCTCCGCGGTCTTGCCGGTGACGACGATGTTCGCGCCGTCGCGGGCGAATCGCAGGGCGATCTCGCGCCCGATGCCGCGGGTCGCGCCGGTGATGAAGACTGTCTTGCCTTTGAGGGTGGTCAAGCTCAGGTCCCCTTGAAGACGGGCTTGCGCTTTTCCACAAAGGCGCTGACGCCCTCCTTCAGGTCCGGACCCCGCGCGCACTGCGAGAACGCCAGGAGTTCCTCTTCCATCTGCGTTTCCATGGAGGTGGAGAACGACTCGTTCATCAGGCGCTTGGCCTGGGCGAACGCGCCGGTGGGACCGTCGGCAAGGCGGCGGGCGATTCTTGCGGTTTCTTCCGCCAGTTTCTCGCCGGGCACGACCCAATTGACCAGCCCCAGGGAGCGGGCGGTTTCCGCATCGAACCGGTCCGGGAGCATCACCAGTTCCATGGCTTTCTTGTAACCCACCAGGCGCGGCAGGAAATGCGTGCTGCCGCCGTCGGGACTGGCACCGATGTTCGCGTACGCCAGGGTGAACCGTGTATCCGTCGCCGCGATGGCCAGATCCGCCGCGCACATCAGGCTCATCCCCGCGCCGGCAACCGCGCCGTGGACGCTCGCCAGCACCGGCTTGCCCATGCGCCGCAGGGCAAGGAAGGCGAAATGCATTTCCGTGCCCCAGCGCACGATCAGTTCCGGGAGTTCTGCAAGATGCTTGTGGAATACGGCGATATCGCCCCCTGCCATGAAGGCCGCCCCGGCGCCGCGCAGCACCACAGCGCGCACGGCGGCGTCCTTTCCCAGCGACTCCGCCGCGGGCCGCAACTGCTGCATCATCTCGCCGTCCATGGCGTTGAGCACATGCGGACGATTCAAAGTGAGCGTCGCGACACCCTTGTCGACGTGGACCTGGACAACCTGGCTCATGCCGCGGTCTTCTGCGAGATGACGCTTCCGAGCCTGGGCACGCTGGCGACGTCTGAGTCCGCCTGGGTCCTGCCGACTCCAGGGGGGAAGTCATCGACCATGATGCAGGCGCGCCGCAGGTCGGTGAAGCGGCGCCATTGCGCCGTTTCCTCTGCGCTGAGGATGCCCCTTTCCAGCGCCGCCGCCACCCTGGCTTCGTCGGTCAATCCCGATATGACGCCGGCCTTCTGGGCGCTGCGGACCTTCGCCTCGACGGCTTCGCCGGCAGGCGCCGCCTGCATTGCAAGCTCCAGCCGTCCGACAGGGTCGTCTTCCGTCTTCTGCAGGAACATGTTCGCCGTCAGGCGGTCGCGCGTCTGTGACGGTTCCAGCATGGCTCGCGCAACTTTCTGCCCGAGCCAGTCCGACGGGGGGGAATAGGCTCGCCCCCAAGGGAACACCAGCAGCCGCATGGTCCATGCCGAAAAGCGGTTGGGAAAATTCCCGAACACGCCATAGAAGGCTTCCTGGATGCGATGCAGGCAATCCTCCAGCACCCACTGCGCAAAGGGCAGGTCGCTCTGCGGCCTGCCGTCATCCTCGAAGCGCTTCAGCACCGTCGATGCGATATACAACTGGCTCAGGATATCGCCCAGGCGGCCGGACAGTTTTTCCTTGCGCTTCAGGTCGCCGCCCAGAAAAAACATGGCCGCGTCGGAGGCCAGCGCGAATCCGGTGGCTGCGCGTGCAAGCTGCCGGGTGTAGCGCCGCAACTCGGGTGCACCGGGGACGGACACCAGCGCTGCACCGGTGACTCCCAGCCACAGCGACCGCGCAGCGTTGCCCAGCACGAAACGCACGTGGTCCCAGAAAGCATCGTCGAATTTTTCACCGGCCTCGGCGGCGTTCTGCGTGCGCGTGGCGTCGATTTCCTTGAGCACGAACGGGTGGCAGCGGATGGCCCCCTGGCCGAAAATCATCATGCTGCGCGTGAGGATGTTGGCGCCTTCGACCGTAATGCCGATCGGGATCTGCTGATACGCCCGGCCCAGGTAGTTGTTGGGCCCGAGGCAGATGCCCTTGCCGCCGTGCACGTCCATGGCATCGTTGATCACCTGCCGCGCGCGCTCGGTGCAGTGGTACTTCACGATCGCCGAGATGACGGAAGGCTTTTCGCCCAGATCCACCGCGCCGGCGGTCATGGTACGGGCCGCGTCGATCGCATAGGTGTTGGCGCCGATCCGCGCGAGCGCCTCTTCGATGCCCTCGAACTTGCCGATTGCTATCTTGAACTGGCTGCGCACCCGGCTGTACGCGCTGGTGGTCCGCGCCGCGAGCTTGGCGGCGCCGGCGCTGGACGACGGCAGGGAGATGGAGCGGCCGGCCGCCAGGCACTCCATGAGCATGCGCCAACCCTGGCCAGCATATTCCTTCCCGCCTATCACCCAGTCGAGCGGGATGAACACGTCCTTACCGGAGTTCGGGCCGTTCATGAACGAGGCGTTCAGCGGGAAATGCCGGCGACCGATGTTGACGCCGGGATGGCGGGTCGGGATCAGCGCCAGGGTGATGCCGATATCCTCCTTCCCGCCGAGCAGGTGTTCGGGGTCGTGCAGCTTGAACGCAAGCCCGAGGAGGGTGGCCACCGGACCGAGGGTGATGTAACGCTTCTCCCAGGTAAGGCGGATGCCGAGGACTTCGCGCCCTTCGTGAAGGCCCTTGCAGACGACGCCGAAATCCGGGATCGAGCCGGCGTCGGATCCGGCATCCGGACCCGTCAAGGCGAAGCACGGCATTTCCAGCCCCTTGGCGAGGCGCGGCAGGTAATGGTTCTTTTGTTCGTCGGTACCGTAGTGCAGCAGCAGTTCCGCGGGCCCGAGGGAATTCGGCACCATGACGGAAACGCAGGCGGTCGAATTGCGCGTAGCCAGCTTCTGCACCACCTGCGAATGCGCGTACGCCGAGAAACCCAGGCCGCCGTACTGGCGCGGAATGATCATGCCGAGGAACCCCTTGTCCTTGATGTACTGCCAGACTTCGGGCGGCAGATCGTTGAGTTCGTACGAAATCTTCCAGTCGTCGCACATCCGGCAGAGTTCTTCCACCGGGCCGTCGAGAAAGGCCTGCTCATCGGGTGTGAGCCGCGGCTTCGCCGTGGCGAACAGCTTGTTCCAGTCGGGATTGCCGCTGAACAGTTCTCCATCCCACCAGACGGTGCCCGCATCGAGCGCTTCCTGCTCGGTCTGCGACACTTGCGGCAGCACCTTGCGGAACCAGTTGAGCAGGGGCTCGCTGATCAGCGCGCGCCGCAGCGGCGCTACGGCCAGCACGGCGGTCACGACCAGGAACAGCGTCCACAGCAGGACCTTGCTCCCCGAATTTGCGTCGGACCACAGGGTAAATGCCCCGAGAAGGGCGGCGATCCCCACAACCCACGCCATGGTAGCCGCCCGGAAATAGGCCAGTCCCCAGATCAGCGCCAGCGCGGCGACTATCCACAACAATGCGTTCATGGTGCGAATCCTCCTGAATCGGTTCTATGCGGCCTTGCGGCCGTGCTCGCTGCCGATCTTGCCCGGTCGCGCGCCGTGTTTGCTGTCGGATCCGGGCAATGGTGCCTTCAGGCCCGAGGCGAGGAACGGGATCAGCCGGCGGATGATCGACTCCGGCTCGTCCACCCCTTCCAGGTTACAAGTGGCAATGAGCTTCAGCGCGTCATTGCCGGCCATCGTGTAAGACAATGCGCCGAACATGAAGTGCATGCGCCAGGTCAGTTCCTGATCCGGAATCTGCGGGAGCGCACGAACCAGTGCCTCCTTGAAGCGCACCACGACCTGCCGGTACTGGGCCGGCAGGATGTCGCGCATGGTTTCGCCCGGTTCGGAAAAAGCCCGGCCGAGCAGCCGCAGGAACACGGCGCCGCCGGCAAGCGGATCGCTGTTGACCCGCAATGCCGGCACCACGATCGCCTCTATGATCTGCTCGACGTCAAGCGCCTTGCCGCGCCCTTCCGCCTCCAGCCGGTCGAGATAGGCGATGCGGGCCGTATTCAGCGGCCCGAGCCGGCGCTCGAACACCTCGCGGATCAGCGCCTCCTTGGAGCCGAAGTGATAATTGACGGCGGCAAGGTTGACCCGGGCCTTGGCGGTGATCATGCGCAGGGAGGTGCCGGCATAGCCGCGTTCCATGAACAGGGCTTCCGCGGTGGCGAGGATGCGGTCGCGGGTTTCGGCGGGGCCCTGTTTTTTCCGGATCATGTTTTCTGATCAGCCTTGAGGCACTTCAGAGGTGCCTTTG
>DASVNF010000110.1:0-5236 GCA_036384015.1 Burkholderiales bacterium | reverse complement strand
CCGCTCCCATTTGTTCTTGCTGTTGCGCTGCTCGACGATGAACCGGTACCAGAGGCAGGGCAGGAACGTGAGGCGGGACAGCACCTGGAAGTCGGGATGGTTGCGCCCCTGGCCGACGAGCTCCACATAGCCCTGCGCCGCCGACGCGATGCGCGAGGTCGGCGTTCCCGACATCGCCAGCAGCCGCCTCAGGCTCATCATCCAGGCCAGGAACGCGATCGCGGCGATCACCACCAGCGACAGCAGGATCGCGTTGCGGTCCTCCGCGTGCAACCCGAACAGCCCGACGATCAGGTAGACGCCAAGAAAGCCCGGATGGGCGAGGTTTTCGCGCTGGTCGCGAAGCATAAGATCGAGAGGAAAGAGACGAGAGAAGAGAGAAAAGAGACGAGAGAAGGAGGGCGCTCCGGCCTCTGTCCGCATTTACCTTTTCTCTCTGTTCTTTTCTCTCGTCTCCTTCCTTTTCCCTCCGTTTTTACCTTTTCTCTTTTCTCTCGTCTCTCTTCTCTGGCTTTTTGCCGTCAGGCAAAAAGCTGCTTCACATCCACATCCTTCTTCTCCGCCTCGCTGAAGCGCAGCAGGTCGAACGGGCCGAAGCGGAAGATGTTGGCGACGACGAGCTCGGGGAACTGCTCGATGGCCACGTTGTTGATGTTCACCGAATCGTTGTAGAACTCGCGGCGGTCGGCGATGGCGCTCTCGAGGCCGGTGATGCGGGTCATCAGGTGCTGGAACGTCTCGATGGCTTTCAGCTCGGGATAGGCTTCGAAGGTGGCGATGATGCCGCCCAGCCCGGCGCGCAGCGCGGTCTCGGCCTGGCCCAGCGCCGGAATGTCCTGTTTCATGCGCGCGTCCTGCACCCGGCCGCGCGCCTCGGTCACCTTCTGCAGCGTGGTTTCCTCGAACTGCTTGTACTGCTTGCAGGTCTCCACCAGCTTCGGCAGCTCGTCGTGCCGCTGCTTGAGCAGCACGTCGATGTTCGCCCATGCCTTCGACACCCCGTGCTTCAGGTTGACCAGGTTGTTGTAGATCATGATCGTCCAGATGCCGGCGGCGGCGATGACGGCGAGAATGACAATGGAAAAAATGGACATGGCGTCTCCGGGCAGAAAATTGATGGGCGCGGGGCGGGGGTAGGATACCGAGAATCAGCGAAAAAAGAAAAGGGACGGGAGAAGAGAGACGAGAGAAAAGAGAAAAGAGAAAAGGTAAGACTGAAAGGCAAAATGAACAGGCGGGGGAAAGAGAAAAGAGACGAGAGATGAGAGAAAAGAGACGAGAGAGGGAGAGCGCTCGGGCTTTTGGTCCGCATTTACCTTTTCTCTTTTCTCTTTTCTCTCGTCTCTCGCCTTTAAAGCATCTTGACCTCCGCCACCCCGAACCCCTGCGCGAAATCGACCTTCGCCTGGCGCAGGCGCTCGAGGGCCTGCGGGTTCTCGATCTGTTCCGCGATGGTCTTGATGCCGTATATCGCGCAGCGGTGGCAGATGTCCGCGACTTTCTCGGCGCGGGACGGGACGGTGTCCAGGTCGCGGGTGAGCGAGATGTTGATCTTCACGAAATCGGGGGACAGCGCCTCGAGCACCGCGTAGGAGGCCTTGCTGCCGTCGAAGCCGGCGAGGCTGAAGCCGCAGCCAAAGGGCCGCAGCTCCTCGATCAGGCGGCGCAGCGAATCCGCATTCGTGACCACGTCCTGCCATGCGATCTCGAAGGCGAGCACGCCGTTGGAAAGATAGGAGTCATCGACATACTTGCGCACATACGACCCGAACTCGGGATCGACCAAGGTGGCGCTGGCCAGGTTGACGTTGCTGCGCGGGATCTTCCAATCCGGCTTGATCGCCAGGCCGCTGCGAACCCAGCGCGCCAGCCGGTTCACCACCCAGCGGTCGAGGAAGGGCAGCAGCTCGTACTCCTCCAGGAGCGGCAAAAACGACCCGGGCGGGAGCAGCTTGGCGTCCTCCTCCTTGAAGCGGACGAAGATCTCCTGGAACGGCCAATTGTCGGAAGCGGCCGTCAGCGGCGCGATTTTCTGTGCGTAGAGGACGAACTCGTCCTCCTGCAGGGCGGCGACGAGCCGGTCGGCAATGTTTTTCGGTTCCTGGTCGTCCATGGGAAATGCCGCTGGAATGCCTGAAGCGTTGGGAGGTGAACCCATGCTGGCAAGCCCCGTGCCGACCGCATCGCCCCCACACGCCGACGCGCGCCACGCCCCGCGCGAGAGAACAAAATCGCTGTTACTGGCCCAGCCCATGACGCCGCGGATGTGGCCATGGACGGAAGGAAGTGACGAAGCTTGTCACCTGACAGCCGTGACGGGTGACGACCTGAGAGGAAAGGGGAAAGGGGAAAGGGGAAAGGGAAGGACCGGAACGGCGTGACGGGGGACGACCTGAGAGGAAAGGGGAAAGGGGAAAGAGGAAAGGGAAGGACCGGAACGGCGTGACGGGCGACGAGTGACCGGGGACGGGGGACGGGCGGAAAATCTCCACCGCCAGGTCGTACTCGTCACCGGTCATCCGTCACGGCTCTCCTCTTTCCCCTGTTTTTTTGGCGTTCCACTTTCCCCTTTAACCTTTCACCTTTCGGCTGCTGCTTGGCGCGTCACCCGCCACTCATGCCGCCGTTACCTTTTCTCTTTTCTCTCGTCTCTCTTCTCTTCTTCCTGCCTCTTTCCTCTGTCTTGGCCTTCCACTTTCCCCTTTAACCTTTCCCCTTTCGGCTGCTGTTTGGCCCGTCACTCGTCACGCCTTTCTGTCACGCGTCACTCGTCACGGCCCTTCGGTCCTTTCCCCCGACACGGCTTCGCCCCCGAGCACGCCCCGCAATTCCGCGGGCGGGGTGGGCTTGCCGTACAGGTAGCCCTGCAGCTCGTCGCAGTCCAGCCGCTTCAGCAGTTCCGCCTGCGCCTCGGTCTCGACGCCTTCGGCCACGACCCGCAGCTTGAGGGAATGCGCGAGCGAGATGACCGACTGGACGATGTTGAGGCTGTCCCCGTTCTGCGTCATGTCGACCACGAAGCTGCGATCGATCTTCAGGGCGTGGATGGGCAGCCGGGCGATATAGGCGAGCGAAGAGTAGCCGGTGCCGAAATCGTCGATGTAGATGCGCACGCCCAGTCCGCGCACCGTCTGCAGCTTGAGGATCACGGCGTCGACGTCCTCCATGATCACGCTTTCGGTGATTTCGAGGTCGAGGATGCCGCCGGCCGCATCGATCTTGCCCGCCGCATCGACGACGCTGTCGACGAAGTGCTTGTCCCGCAGCTGCAGTGGGGAAACGTTGACCGCGATGCGCGGCGCGGCGCGGGATCCCTTCATCCAGGTTTCGCAGTCGCGCGCGACCTGCTGCAGCGCCCAGGTGCCGGCCTCCATGATCAGGCCCGTCTTCTCCAGGATGGGGATGAAATGGGCGGGCGGGACCGGTCCGGACTCCGGATCGATCCACCGCATCAGCGCCTCGAACCCCGTGAACCTGCCGGTGCGGCTGTCGATCTTCGGCTGGTACCAGAGGGCCAGCTCGTGCTTTTCCAGCGCCTTGCGCAGGCGGTTCTCCATGCGCAGCGACTCGGCGGCCTGGGCGTTCATCTCCCGGCCGTAGAACAGCAGCGGCACGCTATGCTGCTTCGCGCTGCGCAATGCCGCCTCGGCGTTCGCGACCAGCGCTTCGGCCGTGTCGGCATCGTCGGGAAACACCGCGACGCCGGCGGTCGCCGAAACCCGCAGCTCCTCGCCTTCGATCCAGAAGGGCGCGCTGAACAGTTCCCGGTTGCGAGCCTCGATCAGGTGCGCCAGGTCCGGTGTCCGCCAGGCAGCCGATGCAACGATGGCGAACCCGTCCGCGCTGGTGCGGGCCACCGTGTCCTGTTCGCGCTGCGAGTCCTTGATGCGTTCGGCGATCGCCTTGAGCAGGGCATCGCCGGCATTGCGGCCCAGCGTTTCGTTCACCATGCGGAAGCGGTCGACGTTGAGGGACACCAGGGCCACCTTGCCGCGCTCGCGGCCCGCGGCCGCCAGTTGCTGGCCAAGGCGGTCGAAGAACAGGCTGCGGTTCGGCAGCCCGGTCAGGGTGTCGTAGTAGGCGAGGTAGCTCACCTTTTCCTGCTGGGCGATGAAGGTGAGCGCGAACGAGACGTCGTCCGCCAGTTCCTCGAGCAGCGTGATCTCGTCCGCGTCGAAGGCGTTCTTCTCGGTGCTGTACAGGACGATCATGCCGAAGGGTTCGCCATCGCCATGCAGCGGCAGCGCGATCGCGGCGCGGCAGCCGAGGCGGATTGCCTCGATCCGCAGCACATCGATGTCCGGCCGCAGCAGGATGTCGTTTTCGACCGCCGGGGCACGCTCTCGTATCGCGCGGGCCACCACGCCGGAGGGGTCGCCCTGGGTGTCCTTCGGTACGGCGGCGATCAGCTCCCCGCCGGCGCCGCCCCAGGCCACCGGCACCACCAGGCCCCGCTCGTCCTTCATGCCGATGATGGCAATGCGGAAGGCGCCGGCTTCGGTCGCGATGCGGCAGGTTTCCCTGAAGAGTTCCTCCCGGTTGCGGATGCGGACGATGGCGGAGTTGATGCCGCTCAGCACCGCCTGGATGCGGGCGAGCCGGGCGATCCGGTCTTCCTGCTGCTTGCGCTCGGTGATGTCGCGGCTGATGGCCACCATGCCCGAGATGCGGCCGAGGGCGTCGCGCAGCGGCGCCTTGATCGTCAGGTACCAGCGCCGGCGGCCGGCGGCATCGATGCCCGGTTCCTCGCGGTTGAGGATGGTGCCGCCCTGCAAGGCGCGCTCGTCGTCTTCGCGGTACTGGCGCGCCAGCTCGGGGGGATAAAAATCCTCGACCGTCTTGCCGAGCATCGACGCCTCGTCGGGCTGGGCGCAGTGGTGGTAGGCGGCAAGGTTCGCCATCGTGAACCGTCCGTCGGTGTCCTTGGTGAACACCACGTCCGGCAGGGCGTCGACCAGGGTCCGCAGCAGCGCGCGCTCCGACGCCAGGGCCTGCTGGGTGCGCCGGCGCTCGCTGATGTCGTGGAAGATCACCTGCACCAGGCCGTTGTCCAGCTTCTTGACGCTGATTTCCGCGGGAAACGCCGTGCCGTCCTTGCGCCGGACCATGCGCTCGAAGCGCAGCGTGGCCCCCGCGTCCACTTCCCGCATGCGCCGCGTGTGCATTTCGCGCTCGTCGTCGAGGTAGGTGTCGCGGCCGTTCAGGCCCGGCATCTCGCTCCGGGCATAGCCGAGCA
>DASVNF010000109.1:0-10434 GCA_036384015.1 Burkholderiales bacterium | reverse complement strand
CATGCTCACGCATCTGACGCAGGAAAAGAACATCAACGCCGCGATCAAGCGGATCGAATCCCTGCCGGTGATTTCCGGCAAGGTCACGCGCGTCCGTCTCGAAGCCCTCGGAAGAAACTAGAAGAGAAAATGAGCAATCACTACACCGGACTCATCAACCGCTACCGCGACCGCCTGCCCGTCGGACCGGATACCCCCGTCATCACCCTCAACGAGGGAAATACGCCGCTGATCGAGCTCAGGAACCTGCCGCGGAAAATCCGGCGCAAGGTGCGCATCCTGTGCAAATTCGAAGGGCTGAACCCCACCGGATCGTTCAAGGATCGCGGCATGACCATGGCCGTGACCAAGGCGGTCGAGAGCGGTGCCCGTGCGATCATCTGCGCATCGACCGGCAATACGTCAGCAGCGGCGGCGGCCTACGCGGCGCGGGCTGGCATTTCCTGTTTCGTGCTGATTCCGGAAGGCAAGATCGCGCTGGGCAAACTGTCGCAGGCGATGATGCATGGATCGGTCGTGATTCAGATTCGCGGCAATTTCGACGACGGCATGCGCCTGGTCCAGGAAGTCGCGCAGACCGTGCCCGTGAACATCGTCAATTCCATCAATCCCTATCGGCTGCAGGGCCAGAAGACCCTGGCCTTCGAGGTGATCGAAGCGCTGGGCGATGTGCCGGACTATCACGCGCTGCCGGTCGGCAACGCCGGCAATATTTCCGCCCACTGGATCGGCTACAGCGAGGCCGCGGGCATGAAGACCGAAAGCCTGAGTGGCAGCTTCGATTACCGTACCGGCGGCCTCGCCACACAACGTCCGATCATCCTGGGTTACCAGGCGTCGGGCGCCGCGCCTTTTCTACGCGGGAAAATGGTCGATGAGCCGGAAACCGTCGCCACCGCCATTCGCATCGGTCATCCGGTTTCGTGGAAACTGGCGTGGGCGGCGAAGAACGAGTCCGGCGGCTGGTTCAACGAATGCAGTGACGAGGAGATCCTGAAGGCACAAAAGCTCCTGGCCAATACGGAAGGGATTTTCTGCGAACCGGCGTCCGCCGCCTCGATTGCCGGCGTTCTCAGAGACCTGGAGCTGGGCGTGATCGGGGAGGGCGTCACCATCGTCTGCACGCTCACGGGGCATGGACTCAAGGACCCGGACACGGCGATCTCGCAGAGCAGCAAGCCGTTCCTCGTGGATGCGACCCGTAGCGCCATAGAACAGGTGATCACGGCCAACCTGCCGAAGCAATAGGGCAGGAAGCGGCTAGCGCTCCAGGAAGCGCATCGACAGGTCGATGGCACGAATGTCCTTGGTCAGCGTGCCGATCGATATCCGATCGACCCCGGTTTCGGCAATGCTTCTGACGGTATCCAGGTTCACGCCGCCGGAGGCCTCGAGTGCCGCACGTCCGCCGGTCACCCGCACGGCTTCTTTCAGCCCTTCGACATCGAAATTGTCCAGCAGGATGAGCCGGGCGCCGGCGGCCAGGGCCTGACGTAGCTGAGCGAGGGTCTCCACCTCGATCTGCACCGGCTTCCCCTGTGCCACTTCCGCGGCGCGCGACAGGGCCTGGGCAATGCCACCCGCCGCGGCGATGTGGTTTTCCTTGATCAGCACGCCGTCGTACAGCCCCATTCTGTGGTTGGCCCCGCCACCGCACCGCACGGCGTACTTCAGGGCCTGGCGCAGGCCAGGCAGTGTTTTCCGGGTATCGAGAATGGCCGCGCGGGTGCCGGTGACCGCATCCACAAAGCTGCGGGTGCCGGTCGCGACGGCCGAAAGCGTCTGCAGGAAGTTCAGGGCAGTTCGCTCCCCGGTAAGCAGTCCGCGGGCGTTGCCCTCGATTTCGCACAGTTCCTGGTCTGCCTTTACGCGATCGCCGTCCGCCGCCCTCCATCGCACCACGGCGGCGGCGTCCAGCTGGTGAAAGACTTCCTCGAACCAGGCGGTCCCGCACACCACGGCGTCTTCCCGGCTGATGACACGCGCATGGGCCCGCGCGGATCCGGGAACGAGTTGTGCGGTAAGGTCACCGCCGCCCACGTCCTCTGCCAGTGCGTGCCTCACGTTACTGCTGATTTCAAACGCCAGATCCATCGAAATTCCCCTAAACTGTGCGCGCATTCTAGCGCGGGGGACATCGATGTCGGGCGTGATGGGCGTGCTGTCCTATGGGATCGGGACCATTTTCGGTTTCCTGCTTGTCGGCCTGGTGGTGTTCTGGTTCGTGCAGGACGTCACGCAGAAGAAGCACACGGTCCTGCGCAATTTCCCCGTGATCGGGAGGCTGCGCTACTTCTTCGAACGCCAGGGGGAATACTTCCGCCAGTACTTTTTCGCAGGCGACCGCGATGAAATGCCCTTCAACAGGGCTACCCGGGGCTGGGTGTACCGCCTGGCGAAGAACGAAGGCGGCATCATCGGCTTCGGCTCGACCAACGATTTGCGCGAACCCGGTTCCATCATCTTCGTGAATGCGCCGTTTCCCGTCCTCGAGGAGGACCGCTCGCCGACGCCGCCCCTCATCATCGGCGCAGGCTATTGCGAACAGCCGTTCACCGCGCGCTCGGTGGTCAACATCAGCGGCATGAGTTTCGGCGCGATCTCCCAGCCTGCGGTGCGCTCCCTGTCCAGGGGGGCCGCACTTGCGGGTTGCTGGCTGGATACGGGCGAAGGCGGCCTGGCGCCTTATCATCTGGATGCCGAATGCGACGTGATCATGCAGGTCGGTACCGCGAACTATGGCATCCGCAATCGCGATGGCGTTTTTTCACCGGAACGCGCACGCGAGCTGGGCACGCGGGTCAAGGCCTTCGAGATAAAGCTCTCCCAGGGCGCCAAGCCGGGCAAGGGAGGCGTCCTGCCGGGCTCCAAGGTCACGCCGGAGATCGCCGCCATTCGCGGCATTCCCGTGGGCGAGGATTCGATCAGCCCCAACCGGCACCAGGACATCGCCAATATCGACCAGTTGCTGGACAAGATAATGCAGGTGCGCGACCTGACCGGGCGTCCGGTCGGCGTCAAGACCGCGATCGGCGGCTGGCAGTTCATGAACGACCTGTGCGATGCCGTGCTGCGCCGGGGCCTGGAGTCGGCACCGGATTTCCTGGTGATCGATGGCGGGGAAGGAGGCAGCGGCGCCACGCCTCAAGCCCTTGCCGACCATATGAGCCTGCCCATCGCGGAGGGTCTGCCCAGGGTGGTGGATGCACTGCTGGAGGCGGGCCTGAAGCAACGCATCCGCGTAGTGGCAGCCGGCAAGCTGGTGACGTCGGCAAAGGCGGCCTGGGCCCTGTGCGTGGGAGCAGACTTCGTCAACACCGCGCGCGGTTTCATGTTCGCGCTCGGCTGCATCCAGGCCCTGCGTTGCCACACCAATACCTGTCCGACGGGCATCACCACGCACAACAAGCGCCTGCAGCGCGGCCTGGTGGTCGAGGAAAAATACCAGAGGGTCGCCAACTACGCTCTGAACATGAACCGGGAGATCGACATGATTGCGCATTCCTGCGGCTGCCGGAATGCACGCCAGCTGAGCAGGGAGCACGTGCGAATCGTCGCATCCGCCAACCAGAGCGTCGCATTCAACATGCTTTATCCCTATCCAAAATCCCGGCAGGATGCGCGCGATCCGGCCGCAGCGCCGGTTTGAGCGGACGATGACGCGGGAAATCAAGCGGCCGGCGCTTCAGGATGTCGACGACTTGTTCATTGCCAAGGAGCGCCTGGAGGCCAAGATTGCCGAACGGCGCAACAGGGAAGAGGCCCTGAGGGAAGACCTGCAGGGAGATAACTTTTTCATGGTTCACCGCCGCGTCGGATCGACGGTGCACGAGGCGCGGGAGTCCGGGCTGGCCGCCTGAGCGCAATCGGTCAAAGGCGTTAGTGAGAACCGCCGCGAAGGTTGGCCGGAATGGCTTCGCCCATGCGCGCAGGCGTCGGCAGGTCGAGATTGTTCATGATCTCGATGAACCGCTCCCGGCTCACGCCGGCCAGCCGGGGATTCGTGGCGAGCTCTTCGGCAATCGTGCTGACGTGGCGGCCGCTGTAGTCATGCCCCGGGTACACCAGCGTATCACCGGGCAGCGTAAACAGCCGCCTGGTAATGCTTTCGTACAGGGATGCGGCGTCGCCGCGCTGAAAGTCGGTGCGGCCGCAGCCGCCGATCAGGAGCGTATCGCCGGTCAGCAGCCGGTCGTGCCAGAGAAAGCAGCAGCTGCCCGGCGTATGGCCCGGCGTGGCAATTACGCGCAGCGATTCGCCGCCGAACCTGAGTAGATCCCCATCATCAAGCAGCCGGTCGAATCCGGCTGCTCCGCAGTGCTGGCTGACTGCGGTTTGCGCCCCAGTCGCCTGCTTCAAGGCCAGCGCGCCGGTAACGTGATCGGCATGCACATGGGATTCCACGATCCAGGTGAGATGCAACTCCAATTCCTTTATCAAACCCAGATCCCGCGCAGCCTGCTCCCGCACCGGGTCGACGATGACGGCATTGCCGCCGGGAGCGTCTCCCAGGAGGTAGGTGTAGGTGCTGGAGGCGGCATCGAACAGCTGCCGGAAAATCACCGCGCGGCCTCGATTTTCTTGATGGTGACGGCGCCTCGTATTTGCCCCAAGGTGTAGCCGAATGCCCGGTCATGCGGATATTCCGCGGCCAGCTTGGCCTTGACCGGTTCGGCCAGAACGGCGCCGTGACAGCTCAGACAGAGCGGCTGGACCGGCAGCGCTTTCATGTAGCGGAAGTAACGACCCTGGGGCTCGTCGACGATTTCGGACTGTTCCAGCGCTTCGGGTTTTTCTCCCGCTGCAACCCGGCGATCGAAGTCCATCAGTACCTTCTGCTCCCACTCGTCCGGCTCGCCCAGCAGGGGATTGCGGCTTTTCAGGCTGACCCGGGAAACGCGTGCCCCGCTGGTCCGGGAGAGCTCGCCGGCCAGGCGCGGTGCGACGTCCCGACAGACAGTTATCGCCCGCTCCGGTCCTCCGGCGGCCATCTCCTGCTGTAGCGCGCCGCCGAGTTTCTGGATCAGCTGCGATGCGGTGGCGCGTGCATCTGCCATCTGATCGGCGAATGACGCCAAGCTGCACGCCATCAGTGCCAAGCCAAATGCCTGCCGCAGGGGTTCCATTTCCTTAATCTGCCAGCTTTTGGGACAAGCGGCAACGGCGCGATGCTACACCCGTTGAAATCGGCCCAGGCTCACCCAATCTAGCCGATAACCATCGGATCAAGGACTTTCCATGCGTTTCGACAAATTTACGACGCGCTTCCAGCAGGCATTCGCAGACGCGCAAAGCATGGCCGTGGGCCATGACAACCCCTACATCGAGCCGCCCCACCTGCTGCTCGCATTGCTCGAGCAGGACGATGGCGCCACCCAATCGCTGCTGGCCCGGGCCGGCGCCAATATCGGGCCGCTCAAGGAGGCATTGCGCGCGGCGATCGCACGGTTGCCCAAGGTGGAAGGACAAGGCGGCGAGGTCAACGTTTCGCGCGAACTGGCCAATCTCCTCAATGTCACCGACAAGGAAGCGCAGAAACGCGGCGACCAGTTCATCGCTTCCGAATTGCTGCTGTTGGCGCTTACCGACGATAAGGGCGAAACCGGAAAGCTCCTTAAATCGCAGGGCGTGACCCGCAAGGCGCTGGAGCAGGCTGTCGATGCCGTGCGCGGAGGGCAGGGGGTGCAGAGCCAGGAAGCCGAAGGCCAGCGCGAGGCCCTGAAGAAATACACCCTCGACCTCACGGAGCGCGCCCGCATCGGCAAGCTAGACCCGGTCATCGGGCGCGATGACGAAATCCGCCGTGTCATCCAGATTCTGCAGAGACGCACCAAGAACAATCCGGTACTGATTGGCGAGCCGGGGGTGGGAAAGACCGCCATCGTCGAAGGCCTGGCCCAGCGCATCGTCAACGAGGAAGTCCCGGAAACGCTCAAGGGCAAGCGCGTCCTCAGCCTGGACATGGCGGCGCTGCTCGCGGGCGCGAAGTATCGCGGCGAGTTCGAGGAACGCCTGAAAACCGTCCTGAAGGAACTCGCGCAGGAGGAAGGCCGCACGATCGTTTTCATCGACGAATTGCACACCATGGTGGGAGCCGGCAAGGCCGAGGGCGCAATGGACGCCGGCAACATGCTGAAACCCGCGCTCGCACGCGGAGAACTGCACTGCGTCGGCGCGACGACACTCGATGAATATCGCAAGTACATCGAGAAGGACGCCGCGCTGGAGCGCCGCTTCCAGAAGGTACTCGTCGACGAGCCTTCGGTCGAGAGCACCATCGCGATCCTGCGTGGCTTGCAGGAGAAATACGAAGTCCACCACGGTGTGGAGATCACCGACCCGGCCATCGTCGCGGCAGCTGAATTGTCACATCGGTACATCACCGACCGGTTCCTGCCAGATAAGGCGATCGACCTGATCGACGAAGCGGCCGCGCGCATCAAGATGGAGATCGATTCCAAGCCGGAGCAAATGGACAAGCTGGAGCGGCGGACGATCCAGCTGAAGATCGAGCGCGAGGCCGTGAAGAAGGAAAAGGACGAGGGTTCGCGCAAGCGGCTCGCGCTGATCGAGGAAGAAATCAAGCGCCTGGAAAAGGAATATTCCGATCTGGAGGAAATCTGGAAGGCGGAAAAGGCGCAGGTCCAGGGGGCGCAGCACATCAAGGAGGAACTGGAAAAGGTCAAGCTGGAAATGGATGCGTCCAGGCGCAAGGGCGACTGGCAAAAGGTCTCCGAACTTCAGTACGGCCGCATTCCCCAGCTTGAGGCCCAGCTGAAGAAGGCGGAATCCAGCAGCACCGCGCAACCGCAGCACACGTTGCTGCGCACCCAGGTGGGTGCGGAGGAAATCGCCGAGGTGGTGTCGCGCGCGACCGGGATTCCCGTGTCCAAGATGATGCAGGGCGAGCGCGACAAGCTGTTGCAGATGGAACAGAAGCTGCACGAGCGCGTTGTCGGCCAGGACGAAGCGGTGAAAATGGTTTCGGATGCCATTCGTCGCTCGCGCGCCGGCCTGGCCGATCCGGACAGGCCGTATGGTTCGTTCCTTTTTCTCGGCCCTACCGGCGTCGGCAAGACCGAACTGTGCAAGGCGCTGGCTTCGTTCCTGTTCGATTCGGAAGAGCACCTGATCCGCATCGACATGAGCGAGTTCATGGAGAAACATTCCGTGGCCCGACTGATCGGCGCTCCGCCCGGATACGTGGGTTACGAGGAGGGCGGTTATCTCACGGAAGCCGTGCGCCGCAAGCCCTACTCGGTGATTCTGCTCGATGAAGTGGAGAAGGCCCACCCCGACGTGTTCAATGTGCTGCTGCAGGTGCTGGACGACGGGCGCATGACGGACGGGCAGGGGCGTACGGTCGATTTCAAGAATACCGTGATCGTGATGACGTCGAATCTCGGCAGCCAGATGATCCAGCAAATGGCGGGCGACGACTACCAGATCATCAAGCTCGCGGTGATGGGCGAGGTCAAGGCCTACTTCCGGCCGGAGTTCATCAATCGCATCGACGAAGTCGTGGTGTTCCACGCTCTCGACGAGAAGCACATCAAATCGATCGCAAAAATCCAGCTCGGATATCTGGAGAAGCGCCTCGCCGCGATGGACATGAAAATCCAGGTGAGCGATGCGGTATTGAGCCAACTGGCGTCCGTCGGATTCGATCCGGTCTTCGGCGCCAGGCCGTTGAAGCGCGCGATCCAGCAGGCCATCGAGAATCCGCTGGCGAAGGAAATTCTGGAGGGCCGCTTTGGGCCGAAGGATGTCATCGTCGTCGAACCGGAGGGCGGGAAGCTTCGCTTTAGCAAGAAGTAACGCATCACCCGCCTGCGGCGGCTCCTGAATTCCGGCTGGATCGCGGGTTCGTTTTGACCGATAATTCTTGCCCTGAATCGATTGCCGGTTCGGGGCGGGAACAACCGGCAGTCGGCTGACGATTCGACCCCGACACGGGCGCCGGACGGCAACCAGCACGGAACAATATGACTGTCGAAACCACTGCCGAGCCGCTTGCGCTGGTCCACGGCGAGCCGGTACTCGAGCTGCCGGGCGATCTTTACATTCCGCCGGACGCCCTCCGCGTATTCCTGGATACCTTCGAGGGGCCACTAGACCTGCTTCTGTACCTGATTCGCAAGCACAATCTGGACGTCCTGGACATTCCGATGGCGGACCTTACCCGCCAGTACATGGACTACGTGGAAGTCATGCGGACGCATCAGCTCGAACTCGCCGCTGAATACCTCCTGATGGCGGCGCTGCTGATAGAGATCAAATCCCGCATGCTGCTGCCGCGGCCGGTGCTTGCCGAGGCCGGCGAGGAAGATCCACGAGCAGAACTGGTCCGACGCTTGCTCGAATATGAGCAAATGAAGCTGGGTGCCCAGCGGATCAACGAGTTACCGCAAGCCGGGCGGGATTTCGCCCTGGTGCAAGTCTGGCTGGACACGGAAGTCGAACGGCGGTTGCCCGATGTAAACCCGGAAGATCTCCGCACAGCCTGGCTCGGCCTGATTGCGAGAGCGAGGGTCACGCGGCACCACCGTATTACCCGAGAACAACTCTCTGTTCGCGAGCACATGAGCCGGATTTTGCGCAGCCTGCAACATCTGCGTTTCGTGCGCTTCGAAGACTTGTTTGAGACCGGCGTCAGCGCCCCGGTTCTGGTGGTTACGTTCCTGGCCATCCTGGAACTGGCACGTGAGAGCCTTGTAAACGTTACCCAGCAAGGTGCGTATTCACCCATTTACATCAAGTTAAATCATGGACTTGCCGCTGTCTGATCCAAGCCAGGTCAAGCGGGTGCTCGAGGCGGCGCTGCTGAGCAGCAGCGAACCTTTGCCCATCGCGGATCTGAGAAAACTGTTCGAAGACGAAATCAGTGCCGACGTGGTGCGCCGCCTGTTGGAGGAATTGCGCGCGGATTGGGCAGATAGCAGTGTCGAACTTGCGAATGTCGCGACGGGATGGCGCTTCCAGGTTCGTCCGCAGTATCAGAAATTTCTCGATCGGCTCAATCCTGAGAAGCCGCCGAAGTATTCGCGCGCGGTGCTCGAGACCCTGGCGATCATTGCTTACCGGCAACCCGTGACCCGGGGCGATATCGAAAACATCCGTGGTGTAACCGTGTCCGCCGGCATTTTGAAGGCGCTCGAGGCGCGCGGATGGATCGATGAAGTCGGGCATCGCGAGGTGCCGGGAAGGCCGGCGCTGTATTCGACGACCCGCTCGTTCCTGAATGATCTGGGTTTGCGCTCGCTCGATGAACTGCCCACCCTCGAGGAACTGGGTTCCCTGGTGGAAATGGAGCCGTTAGCCGCGCAGGCCGAACAAATCGACAATCAGACCGCTCCACCAGGCAACCTGGATTCCATGCAGGAGCACCAGACGGACCCGATTTAGCAGGTACGGCAGTCCGGCAGCCGCGAAAGCCGGGGCAGCGTGGCTAACACTGGAGAAGAACATGCGGGCCATTCTCGTTGCGAACCCTAAGGGCGGGGCCGGTAAGACGACGCTTGCGACCAATCTCGCCGGGGCTCTGGCGGTCCGCGGCGAGAAAGTGGCGATGTGGGACCTCGACCGCCAGCAATCTTCACTGAACTGGCTGGCAATGCGCCCGGCAAACCGGCCTTTGATTCAGCGCCTCGATGGCCGCGACGCGGAGGACCCGAAGATGCCGCGCGGTTCGAACTGGTTGATCCTCGATTCCGCTGCGGGTCTCCATGGAAAGAATCTGGCCCACGCCGTGAAGATTGCCCACAAGGTGGTTATCCCCGTGCAGCCTTCGGTATTCGACATGGCGGCCACGAGTGCATTCCTGCAGACCCTGACGGAGGAAAAGTCGGTTCGCAAGAACAAGACCTTCATCGGCATCGTGGGAATGAGGGTGGATCCCCGCACCAGGGCGGCGGCGACACTCGAAGCGTTTCTCGCGCAGTTCAAGCTCCCGGTCCTGACCTATCTGCGTGATACCCAGGTGTATGTCAACGCTGCATTCAATGGCTTGAGCATCTTTGATTTGGCTCAATATCTTGGCGGTCGCGACATCGAGCAATGGCAGCCGCTGCTCGACTGGATTGACGCGGAATAGGCGCTGGGGGCTGGCTTTCCGGCTGATTGCCTGGTTGACGCTCGCTCTGGCCGGCGGCTATAATTCCGCTTCTCGAAACCTGATTCGTCAGGCTTCGATCCGGTCGCGGGGTGGAGCAGTCTGGCAGCTCGTCGGGCTCATAACCCGAAGGTCGTAGGTTCAAATCCTGCCCCCGCAACCAATACCTGTTCTTTAAAAATTCAAACAGCCGATGCGTGTGGGTGCTTCGTACGAGGGGCGCTTGATGCGTAGGGGGTTAGGGGTTATCGCCCGGTCTGGGATCTGTCAAAGGAATCCAGGCGCCTTCTTGCATAAGAAGCTTTAGGTATTGAAGTGCTCAC
>DASVNF010000108.1:0-27336 GCA_036384015.1 Burkholderiales bacterium | reverse complement strand
GGGGCAAAAGGCTGGCGATAGTCCGGACCAGTTCTTTGGAAGTGCGGCCTTTACCGACGAAGGCGGCGGCCCCCACCGCGATCGATTCTTCCCGATAGATCGGCACATCGTTGCCCGAATGCATCACCACCAGGATTTCCGGACGCAAGGCCTTGATTCGCCGCGTAGCCTCGATGCCATTCATGCCGGGCAACGCGATATCCATGACTACCAGCGCCGGGGCAACGGTGCCGCAAAACCGAAGCGCGTCTTCGGCGTTGTCGGCTTCATGTAACTGGATACCGGGAAACGCGCCGCCAAGCAGTCTCACCACCAGCGCACGGGTGGCGGAATGATCCTCGACAACCAGGATCTTCACGTGTTCCGCATCCGCTTGGAAATCGGCGTTCGGGCCTGGCACAGACATGATGGACGTTTAGTGGACAGATTTTGCGACGGGCCGACTATAGGTTCCAAGCCCGCCCGCGTCTGTAGGGAAATCTTGATTGAGGACTAATCAAGCGAGGTCAGGCCATGCTGGATCGCAAATTTGATCAGTCCGGCGAGGTCCGAGAGCCGCAGTTTCTGCATCAGGCGGCTGCGGTAGCTGTCTACTGTTTTGGGTGACAGATGCAGCAGCGCACCAATTTCAACGCTGGACAGGCCGTCCGCGACTAGCTTGAGGATTTCGCGCTCGCGCTTGCTCAGGCTCTCGATCGGGCTTACGCCGCTGCGGTTGCTCACCCCCTCGGCGACGATCCCGGCGATTTTCGCGCTCAGATAGCGGCGTCCGGTGTGAACGGTGCGAACGGCATCGACGACTTCCTTGCCGGCGGACTCCTTTAACAGATATCCGCGCGCACCGGCCTCCAGGGCCTGGAACACATGCTGGGCGCTGGCATGCATCGACAGGATCACGATCGGCGTGCCGGGGCTTGCGGCAATGATCTGGCGCGTGGTTTCGATCCCGTCCAGTTCGGGCATCGAGATATCCAGGATCACCACTTGCGGCATCAACTGCAGCACCTGGCCCAGCGCATCGCGCCCGTTCGCGGCAGTGCCGACAATCTCTATGTCGGTTTGCGCGGCAAGCAATGTAACCAGTCCTTCGCGCACGATCGCATGATCGTCGGCTACGAAGACGGTAATGGGCGTTGTCAACCTGTCGCCTCTCGGGCCGGTGATACCGGGATGACCGGCAGCGCTGTGCGCGCAACGACGATGGCGACCCGGGTGCCTTTTCCGATTTCGGACTGAATGTCCAGGTGAGCACCGACCCCCTCGGCGCGCTCGCGCATCGTAGTCATGCCCATGCCAATTAGGCCGATCAACGGCTTGCGTGTCGCGTCGAACCCCCGGCCGTTATCGGCGATGGTCAACCTGAACTCGTCCGCGGATTCCTGCAATGCAATGGTTACTTTCGTAGCGCCTGCATGCTTGACCGTATTGTTTAGCGCTTCCTGTGCAATCCGGAACAAGGCAATCGCAATTGACAGTGGAAATCGCGGCTGCGGTTCGACTCCCCTCACGACAATATCGAGGTTGCTGCGCTGCGCCACCCGGCGAACATGTTCCTTCAGCGCCGCCACCACGCCAAGCTCGTCGATGCCGGGCGGACGCAACTCCCCCATGATGTCGCGCAAACTCTGCACGGTGTCTTGAAGCAATTTCTCCGAATCCTCTAGGCGATCACCGATTAGGGCGCCCACTTCGGCCGGGATACTGGAGCGAACGATGTCCAGGTTGAGGCCAAGCGCGGTCAGTTCCTGCCCGACCGTATCGTGCAGTTCCCGGGCCAGCAGCCGGCGCTCATTTTCCTGGATGTCCAGCACCTGGCGTGATACCGCCTGCAGCCGGCGCGCATAATCCTGCAAAGCCTGTTCGGCCTCCTTGCGCTGGGTAATGTCCTGGCAGGTGCCGAGGGCGCGAACGGGATTGCCGAGGTCGTCCCGAAATATCTCCCAGTGCTCATCGATGATCTTGACGCGGCCATCCGGCATGACGATCCGATGCTCGATCGTGCACGGCGAGTTCCCATCTAGAGCAGCGACCAGGGCCCCTTCCACTTTCGCACGGTCCTCCGGATGAACCATCTGCAGAAATGCCGGCTGGGTCACCTGAAAACCGGCGGGATCGGCTTCAAAAATGCGGTAGGTCTCCTCGGACCAAGTGATCTTCAAAGTCTGCAGGTCGGTCTCCCAGCTCCCGACCTTGGCCACTCCCTGGGCTTCCAGCAGACGGGCGCGCTCCCACTCCACCTGTCGGACCAGCCTGCGCTGCTCCTGTTCACTTGCCCTGAGGGCGTCCTCCGCGCGCTTGCGCTCACTGATGTCGATGCCCATCCCGACGAGGCAGACCGATCCTTCGAACACGATTCGCCTGCCGGTAAAGAAGTAGGGCGTAACGCGGCCATCCTTCGACAGGAACGCCGCTTCTACCGTGGATTCCCCGTCCTCGAAAACGGCCGCGATTTTCTCCTCGACCCGGCGCCTGTCGTCGCCGGTGAAGAAATCGAGCGGGTGCAGCCGGGCAATTTCTTCCGCGGAATAGCCGGAAACGGCGGCAAAGCTCCGGTTCCAGCGCAAGAAGCCCCTGCGCTCGTCATAAAGGTAAAGCATGCCGGGCATGCTATCGATCATCGCATCCGAGAACAGTCGCTCAGTCTGCGCGCTCGCCTCCGCCCGTTTACGTTCGGTTATGTCGTGAACCGTTCCGGTAAGAGAGAGCTGCTGCCCCGTCTCATTCCCGGTCAGGTACCCGAGTTCGTGGACGATTTTTTCCGTTCCGTCCGGCAGGACAATGCGATGCTCTATGTCCAGACGCGCCTGCCCCGTCAGGGCCAAGCGCTGCGCAGATTCAAAGCGTTCCCTGTCCTCGGGGTGGATGCGTTCGACAAAGGCTTCAAAAGTCGCCGCAAACACAGTCTTCTCGATGCCAAAAATGTCGAAAATCTGATCAGACCAATGCAATTGGTTTGTGATTAGGTTCAGTTCCCAACTGCCTATTCGCGCAATGCGCTGCGCATTTCTCAGGTTGGCCTCACTGTCGCGCAATTGTTTCTCCGAACGGATACGTTCCGTAATGTCGCGCACGATTTTCGATGCACCGACAATTTTCGTCGCGCCCGGGATCGTGTCATCGGGACCCCAGATCGGGGAAATGGTCACGGAAACGGGAAACGTCTGGCCGTCCTTGCGCATGCGCACGGTTTCAAAGTGCCGGACCTGTTCCCCTTTTCCGATACGGGCAAGGATTTGCTCTTCCTCTCCCGCGCGGTCGGGAGGAATGAGCACCCGGATCGGCCGGCCGATGATTTCGGCGGCCGTGTAGCCAAACACCCTTTCCGCGGACGGATTCCAGTCGGTGATAATCCCCTGCAGGTCCTTGGCGATGATGACGTCATCGGTGGACTCCACGATAGCGGCAAGCCGCTTGATGGTAACGTCCGTGCGCCGGCGCTCTTCTTCGCGCGCAAAATTGTCGAGTGCAAACGACACATCGGTGGCGGCCTCGGCGAGCAGCGAGATTTCCTTTTCCTCGAAACTTTCCGTATTCGTCGCATAGACCGCCAGCGTGCCTCTTACCTCGCCCTTGAGCCTGATCGGGAACACGGCAGCGGCGCGGAATCCGCGACCTTGCGCCTGCGCTCGCCACGGCAGCGTCGAGGGATCGTCGAGAAAGTCGCGGCAAATGTAGGGCTTGCCTTCGCGAAATGCCCTTCCCGCCGGACCGTTGCCCTCGGGACGATCGTCGGTGTAGATCGCAACGCCCTCGAGATAGCTGCCATCGTCGCCCGACTGCGCCACCGGTATCAGCCTGGCGCTTGCTGGGGCATGCCATCCGATCCAGGCCAGGCGGAACCCGCCATGTTCCACCAGGATTTCGCAAATCCTCTGGAACAACTGGTCGCGCCCCGGCATCCACACGATGGCCTGGTTGATCTGGCTGAGCGCCGTGTAAAGCCGCCTGAGCCGCTCGTTTTCCGCCTCTTGCTTCTTGCGCTCGCTAATGTCCCGTACCGTCACGAGCGCGGCGGCTTGCGCTTCGAGTTCGACCGAGACTGCAGCGACTTCGACGTCCACCGCGGTCCCGTCCGCTCTGATATAGACGTTCTCGCTGAGCGGCAAGGTCTTTTTGACATAGAGCTCCCGGATGCGTTGTTCGGCGAGCTTTCGCTTCAGGGGATGGACGATCGCCAGGGCGGGTTGTCCGATCAGCGCTGCAGAATCGGCCACCCGCATCAGCCGGACCATGGCCTGGTTGACAAAGACGATCTTTCCGTCCTGGTGAATGATCATCGCATCGGGGGACTGTTCGACCGCGCGGCGCAGGCGCCCCTCGCTCTCGCGCAAGGCACGGGTCATGTTCCGCGCAATGGCTTCCGCGCGCAATCTTGTCGTGGCCTGCACCCAGACGATGCCGAATAACAGAAAGCTGATCGCCAGCCCGGCGACCGCCACGATGGCCGCCCTGTTGCGCAATCCGGTGTCGGCGAACCCCGCCAGGGAGCGGAACTCGAAATTCCACCGTCGCCCGTAAACATCCTTGTCCGACTTCAGCGTCAGCGCTTCGTCAGCGGCGGGCATTCCGCGAACCAGTGGGAGTATGGCGGTGCCCTCCGCATCGGTTATTTGCAGGGCAACGTTCCTTTGGGAAGCCGTGGCGACAACGTCCTCCCAGAACTCCGCGATGAGGATGGGGCAATACACATAGCTGACGAATGCCGCCCTTCTCTGCTCTACGGATGCATCGGGCGCCAGCGCCCGCTTGTAGATCGGCAGGAAGAGAATGATGCTTTCCCGGGCTTCCTTATCTCCCGCCTTGACCAGCGTTACGACGCCGCTCAGGGACGGCTTTCCGGTGTCGCGGGCGCGTTCCATCGCATCGCGGCGCCGTGGTTCGGAGTACATATCGAAGCCCAGAGCGCGCGTGTCCCCATTGTGTGACGCGGTAAACCGGATCGGGGCATAGACAGCGCGTTCGCCAGACGGCCAAATCCTGTAATCGCTCCGATCCTGCTGGCGTATGGCGCGCATATAGGCATCCGCAGCCGTACCGCGAATCTCCGGCGCCAGGCCGATGCCAAACGTGCCTGGATGATAGTTTTCCATCTCCTGATTGTTCTGGAAAATACGCCATTCATCCCGATTGATGCTCTTGGCAGCCAGCACGAATGCGCGGCTGGCATGCAGGCTTTCCTCGATAAAGACCAGGCGCTCGCGGATATCGTCGGAGATCTCCTTTGCGGCGAAGGCGAATTGCTGATCGAACTGCTGTGCGGCATCCCGCCGGGCGAATTCGAAGGCGATAAGGGTGGTGGCAAGAGACAGGACAAGTACGCCGAAGGCAAGGGCTCGTCCCGGGATTCCTTGCAAAAGGCGTGTTATCGGATGGGTGGCACCTGCTACGTGAACGCTATCAGCGGGAGAATCGGGGCCATCGATATGAGTCTCGACCGACCGCGACATCGGATGGTTCATGTTCGATACCCGCGCAATTCGCCCTGGTTGTGGAGCAATTCACAAATTGTGCTCCAGAAGAATGCCAAGTCGAATCGACCACGGGCTGGACCCACGTGGTTGCAGGACATCGAACAGCCGCATCTACGGCTCATGCACGCCGATTGCACATTCCGATGAATCTGGATCCGATGTACGGGCAAGTTGCGTGACGGCATTCCCTAACCGCATTACATCACGCACATGACGAACTGGACAGCCCTATTCGCGAGCGGCGGCATTTTTGGCGGTGATCTTGCAAACGATCACCGCCGATGTCCAGATATCCAGAGCCAGCATGACTTTAGCAATCAGGGTGTTAGCGAAAGACACTGGGCGTTTCTTCTCGCCTGCCCTGAATCTCCCCGCAATCCACGTCACACTTCGTCCGCGCGGCAGTCTATTTCGACGCCTTGAACGGATGCCGCAGGACGATGGTTTCCTCGCGGTCGGGGCCGGTGGAAATCATGTCGACCGGTACGCCGCAGGTTTCCTCCAGACGGTTCAGGTAGTGTCTTGCGGCCTTCGGCAGGTCTTCCAGGCGCTTGATGCCGACGGTGCTTTCGGTCCAGCCCGGGATTTCCTCGTAGATCGGTTCGCAATTCTCTATCGCGTCGGCGCCCGCCGGCAGGATGTCGACGGTTTCGCCGTTGACGCGATAGCCGATGCCGACCTGCAGGGCTTCGACGCCGTCGAGCACGTCGAGCTTGGTGATGCAGAGGCCCGAAACGCCGTTGATCTGCACTGACCGCTTCAATGCCGCCGCGTCGAACCATCCGCAACGGCGCGGCCGGCCCGTGACGGAGCCGAACTCACGGCCGCGGGTTCGCAATTGTTCACCGGTATCGTCGCTGAGCTCCGTCGGAAACGGTCCCGAACCCACCCGGGTCGTGTAGGCCTTGGTAATGCCAAGCACATAATGCAGCATCTGCGGGCCGACGCCGCTGCCGGCCGCCGCCGCGCCTGCCACGCAATTGCTGGAGGTTACAAAGGGATAGGTTCCGTGATCGATGTCCAGCAAAGTTCCTTGTGCGCCTTCGAACAGCAGGCTCTTGCCGGCGCGGCTCGCGTCATAAAGGGCCCGCGGCACATCCGCGACCATGGGCCGCAGTTGTTCCGCCAGCGCCAGCGTTTCGTCGCGCGTCCGGGTGAAATCCACCGGCTTGGCCTTCAGGTATTGGGTCAGGACGAAATTATGGAAGTCCAGCACCTCGCGCAGCTTTGATTCGAACCGATCGGGAAGGAACAGGTCCTGCAACCGGATCGCGCGCCGCGCCACCTTGTCTTCGTACGCCGGTCCGATGCCGCGCCCTGTCGTGCCGATCTTGGCTTCGCCTTTCGCCGATTCGCGCGCCTGGTCAATGGCTATGTGATACGCCAGTATCAGGGGGCAGGCCTCGCTGATCCTGAGCCGGGAACGAACGTCCACGCCGATGGCTTCCAGCTCGGCGATCTCCTGCAGCAATGCAGTCGGCGACAACACCACCCCGTTGCCGATGTAGCAATTCACGCCCTTGCGCAGGATGCCTGAGGGAATGAGGCGCAGGATCTGCTTGCGGCCCTCGATGACCAGCGTATGGCCGGCATTGTGTCCGCCCTGGAAACGGACCACGCCCTGGGCATGGTCGGTCAGCCAGTCGACTATCTTGCCCTTGCCCTCATCGCCCCACTGCGTGCCGATCACGACTACATTGCTTGCCATTGCCACCCCTGGTTCATGAATTCCCTGATTCGACTTTCCAGTTGCTGCCCCTGAGGACCAGTTGCCTGTCGCAACCGAGCTCGGCGCGGCTGCCTTCGTGTCCCGGCAGATCGACGATCACGACCGAACCCGCCTCGCGCAGCCGGGAGATTTCCGCCTGCAGCGCCTTGTCCGCGGGACGATACGGCGCCAGAACGCGCGGCGGCTTGTTCTCGCCGTTGCCCATGGCCGCAAGCTCGCGTAGGTCCATGGTGAAACCTGTCGCCGGACGGGCCCGCCCGAACGCGCGCCCCACCTCGTCATACCTGCCGCCGCGAACGATGGCTTCGGGACGGCCGCCCGCGTACGCGGCAAATACGACACCGCTGTGATAGTGATAGCCGCGCAGTTCGGCAAGATCGAAACACAGCTCGCCAACATCGCCGTTCAGCTGTTGGCCGATCGCCTGGAGCAGGTCCAGGCAGGCCACCAGTTCCGGGTAAACCGGCAGGCGCTTGCGCGCGATGTCCAGGACTTCCGCGCCCCCGTACAGTTCTGGCAGGAGCAGCAACGCATTCCGCGTCTTGTCATCGAGTCCGGCGGACAATTCCCGCAACGCGGCGACGTCCTTGGCCTGCAGAACCCGGAACAATTCCGCTTCCCGCTGCGCCGCCATGTTCGCGCGCGTGACCAGCGACCGGAACACCGACACATGGCCAAGATCCAGATGGATGCCGTTCAACCCGGCGGCCTTGAGCGCGCGCAGCATCAGGGTCTGGATCTCGATGTCGCTTTCCATCCCCGCATGCCCGTAGATTTCGGCGCCGATCTGCATCGGCTCGCGGGTACGCAGCAATCCCGATGGCTGGGTGTGCAGTACCGTGCCCGCATAGCATAGCCGGGTGACGCCCTGCCGGTTGAGCAGGTGCGCATCGATGCGCGCCACCTGCGGAGTGATGTCGGCGCGCAATCCGAGCATACGCCCCGAAAGCTGGTCCACCAGCTTGAAGGTCTTGAGGTCCAGGTCGTGGCCGGTGCCGGTGAGCAGGGAGTCGAGGTACTCCAGCATCGGCGGCACCACCAGCTCGTAGCCGCAGGCGTGGAACAGGTCCAGGATGCGCCTGCGCAGGCGCTCCACCCGCTCCGCCTCGGCGGGCAGGATGTCCTCGATATATTCAGGAAGAAGCCACTTCTGCATGATCGCAAGTCAGGATGGTTGACGCCCGCTCGCGGCATCGGCTGCGGGCAAAGCGCCTATATTCGGCTAATTCGTCAGGAAAAGCAGCAGCAGGCCCGCGATCATCGAGGACAGGCCGACGAAACGGATCTGGCCGTCGGACATTTCGGTCAGTCTGCGAAAGGCGTCGCGCCAGATCCCAGGAAGCAGGAAC
Organism: Burkholderiales bacterium; assembly: GCA_036384015.1. Taxonomy (GTDB): domain Bacteria; phylum Pseudomonadota; class Gammaproteobacteria; order Burkholderiales; family JACQAP01; genus JACQAP01. Next base: position 18,787 of record DASVNF010000108.1, on the reverse strand, counting down.
GGCAGCAATCCCTCGATGATGAGCATGAGCGCGACAGCCAGCAGCAGGGTACCCGTGTGTCCGTCCATTCGCCCCCTTCCCGCTCCCTGACCGCCTCTCGTGCGGGCAACCCCGGCGCCCTGATTTCCCCTGCATTGGCGCCGAGCGCGCTACCGGCCGCGGCCCGAAGGGCTCTTCAGGTACTTGAAGAAGTCGGAACTCGGTTCCAGGACCAGCAGGTCGCCCTTGTTCTTGAAACTCTGGCGGTAAGCTTCCAGGCTGCGGTAGAAGGCATAGAACTCCGGGCTGAGCTGGAACGCGCGGGCATAGATCGCCGATGCCCTGGCATCCCCGTCGCCCTTGATGCGCTGCGCGTCCCGATAGGCTTCCGCGATCGTGACCGAGCGCTGCCGCTCGGCGTCGGCACGGATTTTTTCCGATTCCGCGAAACCGAGCGAGCGCTGTTCGTTGGCCACCCGCTTGCGCTCCGCCACCATGCGGCTGTAAACCGACTCGCTGACTTCAGGGGTGAAATCCACCCGCTTCAGGCGCACATCGAGTACCTGTACTCCGATCGTGCGCCCGTCCTGGTCCGCCTTTTCCCGCATCAGTTCCATGATGCGGTCGCGCTCGCCGGAAACCACGTCATGCACCGTGCGCTTGCCGAACTCGGCGCGCAGGTTGTCGTTGACGGTCTGCATGAGGCGGATGCGTGCCAGCGTTTCGTCGCCCTTGACGCTGTTGTAATACTGCTTCACGTCGATGATGCGCCATTTGACGAAGGAATCCACCAGCACCGGCTTCTTCTCGGAAGTGATGAAACGCTCGGGTTCGTCGGAATCCAGGGTAAGAATGCGGACGTCGAAATAGCGCACGTTGTCGAACACGGGCAGTTTCCAGTACAGGCCCGGACTGGTCTTGACGCTCACGATCTCGCCCAGCCGGAACACCATGGCGTTCTGGCGCTGGTCCACGGTGAACAGGCTCATGCTGGCGACCACCAGCAGGATGACGATGCCGATCAGTACCGTGCTGATGCTGGCTCTCATCGCGCCTCCCGGTCACGGCTGCGGAACGCGTCCCGCGAACGCGGCGTCGCTTCCGCGGGCGGCTGCGCCGGCACGACGTTTTCCGGCGTCACCGGCTTCGCCGTCGGATCCGTCACGGCATTCTGCATCAGCTTGTCGAGCGGTAGATAAAGCAGGTTCCCGCCGGATTTCTGGTCGACCACGATCTTGCTGGAATTGGAAAGGATCTGCTGCATGGTGTCGAGATAGAGGCGGTCGCGGGTCACGCTCGGCGCCTTGTTGTATTCGGTGACGATCTGCCGGAAGCGCGATGCCTCGCCCTCGGCGTTGGCGATCACGCTCTGCTTGTAACCCTCTGCCTCTTGCATCAGGCGCGAAGCGCTGCCGCGCGCCTTGGGAATGATGTCGTTGGCGTAGGCCTGCGCCTCGTTCTTCTGGCGTTCGCGGTCCTGGCCTGCCTTCACCGCATCGTCGAACGCGGCTTGCACCTGCTCGGGCGCCTGTGAATCCTGCATGGTGACGCGGCTGATGGTGATGCCGGTCTTGTAGCGGTCGATGATGTCCTGCATCAGCTTGCGCACGCTGGTGGTCACCTGCTCCTTGCCCTCGTAGAGCAGGAAGTCCATCTTGCTCTTGCCGACCACTTCGCGGATGGCGGATTCCGCGGCCTGCATCACCGTGGCGTCCGGGTCGCGGTTGTTGAACAGGTAGTCCTCGGGATCCTTGAGCACGTACTGCACGGCGAACTGGATGTCGATGATGTTCTCGTCGTCGGTGATCATCAGCGATTCCTTGAGAACCTTGCTCTTGACGTTGTTGCGGTAGCCGATCTCAACCGAGCGGTTGCCGGTGACGTTGACGACCTCCGCGGACTCTATGGGCCACGGCAGGTGCCAGCGCGGGCCGGGATCGGTACTCTCCACGTATTTGCCGAAGCGCAGCACGACGCCGCGCTGTGGCGCGTCGACGATGTAAAAGCCGCTCGCCAGCCAGACCAGGAGGACGATGATCACCAGCAGGCCGATGCCCCCGCCCATCTGGCGCCCGCTCGGTGTCTGCGGAGCGGGGCCGCCCCCCTTGCCGCCGAACATGGAGCTCAACCTCTGGTTCAGGCGGCGCCAGAGTTCATCGAGGTCGGGCGGGCCTTCGTTGCCGCGCTTGCCCCAATTGGGATCGTTCAATGCCATCGGTGCTTGCTTTCGTTTGACAGGCTGGAGAGAGAGTTCGGTCAGGCTGCGGCCAGGCCGCCGGCTGCCGGTTGCGTCTCGTGCAGATCGCCCAACAGCGACCGCAGTTCGTCGATTCCGGCACCGGTCCGCGCGCTCACGCGAACGGTCGCGATTCTAGCATACTCGTCGTGCTCGACCCCAGCCCGCAGGCCGGCCAGATCGATCTTGTTGAAGACCATGATCTGCGGGACGGCGTCCGCGCCGATCTCGCGCAGCACGCGGTTGACTTCTGCAACCTGGTCGTCGCGCGCCGGACTCGCCGCGTCCACCACGTGCAGCAGCAGATCGGCATGGACGGTTTCCTCGAGCGTGGCGCTGAATGCCGCCACCAGCGTGTGCGGCAGGTCGCGGATGAATCCCACCGTATCGGATACCACCACCTCGCCCTTGCCGCCGCTGTTGATGCGTCGCGAAGTCGTATCCAGGGTTGCGAACAACTGGTCCGCCGCATAGGCGTCGCTGTGCGTGAGGCGATTGAACAGGGTCGATTTACCGGCGTTGGTATAACCGACCAGCGACACCGACAGCGTCTGCCGGCGCGTGCGCGCGCGCCGCCGCGTGTGCCGCTGTTTCAGGACGGTCGACAGCTTGTCCTTGAGTACTTTCACGCGCTTGCGCAGCAACTGCCGGTCGGTTTCAAGCTGGGTTTCACCGGGGCCGCGCAAGCCGATGCCGCCTTTCTGCCTTTCCAGGTGGGTCCAGCCGCGTACCAGCCGCGTCGCCAGATGTTCGAGTTGCGCCAGCTCGACCTGCAGCTTGCCCTCATGCGACCGGGCGCGCTGGGCGAAGATATCGAGTATCAGGCTGCTGCGATCCACCACCCGGCAACCGAGCCGTTTCTCGAGATTGCGCTGCTGCCCCGGGGAAAGGTCATGATTGAACAACACCAGGGTCGCGCCGGTGGATTGGACCAGGGCGGCGATTTCCTCGACCTTACCGGTACCGGCGAACAGCGCGGAATCCGGCCGCTGCCGTTTGCCCTTGACCACGGCAAGCGTAACCACGCCGGCGCTGTCGGCCAGGCGGCGGATCTCATCGAGCGCTTCGGCGAAATCGGTATCCCCGAAGTCGAGGTTGACCAGGATGGCGCGATCACCGCCGCGCGGGCGTTCAAGCATCGGGGGATTTCAGGTGCTGCGACACACGACGAAACGCCGGTCCGGCGCAATGCGCCGGTTCCGGGAGAACAGCGAAAACCACCAGGCGGATGCGGGAACGATCACTCAGTCTTCGGACCCGTGGTCCAAAGACAAGTTCACCGGACGCGCGGGTACCACGGTCGATATCGCGTGCTTGTAGACCATCTGCGTTACCGTGTTCTTCAGGAGCACGACGTATTGGTCGAATGACTCGATCTGTCCTTGCAGCTTGATGCCGTTCACCAGGTAGATCGACACCGGTACATGCTCCTTGCGTAACGCATTCAAGAACGGGTCTTGTAACAATTGCCCTTTCGCGCTCATGGCTGCTCCTTGTTCTAGTTATTGACCCGGATTTACTGTACTGGATTTCACGACGCAATACCATCCCGTGAAATATCCTTGTTTTGTCAGGGCTTCTTGCGATTGGCATACGGGTTCGAGCCCTGCTTGAAGAATACTTTCACAGGCGTTCCGCGCAACTTGAAAGCACTGATGAAGCTGCGTTCAAGATAGCGCCGGTAACTGTCGGGCACCTGGTCCAGGCTGTTGCCGTGGATCAGAATCAGCGGCGGATTCATGCCGCCCTGGTGCGCGTAGCGCAGCTTCGGCCGCGACATACCGGCACGCGGCGGAGATTGCTTCTGCACGGCCGCCTGCAGCACGCGGGTCAGTCGCGGCGTAGACAGCTTGGCCATCGCGGACGCGTACGCCACATCCACTGATTTCAGCAGTGCGGGCACCCCGGTCCCCGAGCGCGCCGAAATGTGCTGTACCGGCGCGAAATCCAGGAAATTGAGCTTGCGATCGTAGTCGCGCCTGGCCTTCTCGCGCGCTTCCTCGTCCGCCGCATCCCATTTGTTCATCGCCACCACCAGGGAGCGCCCGGCCTCCAGGGCGAAGCCGGCCAGGTGTGCATCCTGGTCCGAGATGTCCTGCGTGACGTCCAGGACCAGGACCACGACGTTGGCATCCTCGACCGCCTGCAGGGTCTTGATGACGGAAAATTTTTCGGCGACATCCTCGATCTTTCCACGCCTGCGCACGCCCGCCGTGTCGATCAGGGTGTACGCTCTGCCGCCGCGTTCGAAATCGACGTAGATGCTGTCGCGCGTGGTGCCGGGCTGGTCGAAGGCGATCATGCGCTCCTCGCCAAGCCAGGTATTCACCAGCGTCGATTTGCCGACGTTGGGCCGGCCGATGACTGCGATCTTTGGATGCCTGGCGGTCTCTTCCACGCCTTCAACGTCTTCTGCAAACTCCTCGAGCACGAGGTCGAGCAGGTCATGCAGCCCCTCGCCGTGGGCCGCCGATACCGCCAGCGGCTGGCCGAGGCCGAGCTCGTGGAAATCGGCGGCGGCCGTCGCCTGCGCAAGGCCCTCCGCCTTGTTCACCACCAGCCACATGCGGCGGCCGCTCTTGCGCAGTTCGGTAGCTATGGCGCGATCCTGCGGCGTCAGGCCCTGGCGGGCATCGACCATCATCAGGATCGCGTCGGCTTCGTCGACGGCCTGCCGGGTCTGACGGGCCATTTCCTTGTAGATCCCCGATTTCGCCACGGGCTCGAAGCCGCCCGTGTCCACCACCAGAAAGGATTTCTCTCCCTGCGTGCCATGGCCATAGTGGCGGTCCCGCGTCAGCCCCGGAATGTCCGCCACCAGCGCGGCGCGCGAACGCGTCAACCGGTTGAACAGGGTTGACTTGCCGACGTTGGGGCGTCCGACGAGGACGAGGGTGGGTTTCATTCCGGAATTTGGAGGGCAGCCGCGAAAGCGGATGCGTGGAGCTTACTTGGTCTTGGCCTGCTTGATGGAAATGGCGTAAAGGCCGCCCTCGCGGGTTTGCACCAGCAGCTTGTCATCCAGCAACCGGGGCGCCGTGGCAATGCCGCTGCCGTCCGTCGCCACCCTCGCGGCGAAGGAACCGTCCTCGAATTTGAGGAAATGCACCTGGCCCTCGAAGTCCCCGACCACGACGTAGTCGTTGAACGCAAGCGGCGAACTGAGGTTGCGGTGCGAGAGTTTGTCCTGTTTCCAGACGCTGGTGCCGGTATTCTTGTCCAGTGCGACCACGGAGCCGACATCTTCCGACAGGTAGACGCTCAGGTCGTCGACCGCAAGGCGCCCGGCGCTCGAAGCCGGGCGGGCCCACAGCTGGCTGCCCTTGTCCGTTTCATAACACGCCGCCCGTCCCTGGAATGTCACGGCGCACACCCGGTTGTTCTCGACCAGCGGCTGGCCGGCGATGTCGGTGATGCGCTCGAGCTCGTTGTCGCCCTTCGGGGCCGCCACCACCGTTTCCCACACCACGCCGCCGTTCGCCAGGTTGAGGACCACGAGCTTGCCGGCCGGCATGCCCGCCATCACGAAGTTCTCGATGATGGCGACACCGGGATTGGCCCGCAGCGTAAGCGGCGGCGTAAGGGCCTGATATTCCCAGCGGCGCGACCCGTCGCGGGCATCGAGGCCGAAGATCCGGTTGTCTCCGCTGCGTACCACGACGAATTCACCCGCAGCCTGCGGCGCGCTCAGCACTTCGCTCGACACCGTCGACTGCCACAGCGGCTTGCCACCCAGGTCGTAGGCCAGCACCACGCCTTTGGCGGATCCGACCAGGACCAGGTTGGCGCCGACACCAACCCCTCCCGACAGTGGCGCCTTGGTATTCACGCGCCAGAGCTGTTTGCCTGTGGCCGCGTCCAGCCGCACCAGGTCGCCGGTGCTCCCAGCCGCGTAGACGCTGCCCTCGTGGACCGCCGGAGAGAATATGTAACGTCCGCCCTCACCCGCGTTGGCGCGCCAGTCCACGCGCAGTTGCGCGCTGGGCTTGAAATCGACCAGGGGCGCAGGTTTGGGGCCTTTGCTGCCGCAGGCGGCCAGGACGAACAGCAAACCTGCCGCGGCTAGCCGCAGCGCAGCCCTCCTGTCGGTCACTTGCCCTGCCCCAGAGCGTCGAACTTGATCTGCACCAGGTTGCGGTAATTGCTGGCCGCTGCGCTTTTTTCGAGGGCCACTTTGTACGCAGCGCGCGCCTCGTCGGGCTTGCCCTGGGCAACCAGCACGTCGCCACGCAGGTCCGCGTAAAGCGGAACCAGGGATTCCCCATGTTTGGCATCGAGCAGCTTCAGGGCCTCGTCGAATTTCTTCTCGTCGAGGCGGATGGCCGCCAGCCGGAGCCTCGCTACCGCCACGAGCTCGTCGTCAGCGGCCTTGTCGATCGCCCATTGCAACTGCTCCGCCGCGGTTGCGGCATCTCCGCTGTCGTAATTCGTCCGCGCCATCACCAGCGCTGCCATCGGGCCGTATACCGTCGAGCCGTACTTGCCGACCAGTTCGCCGCCGAGCTTGCGGATTTCGCCGAGGTCGTTCTTGCGGTTGGACTCTTCCAGCTTCATGAACAGCGCCGATGCATCTTCCGCCCTCGCCAGCTGGTAATGCTTCCAGCCCCTTACACCGCCGAAGGTAACGAGCGCCGCGATGACGAGCGCGATGATCAGGCCGCCATACTGCTTCCAGAACTGCTTGAGAGCGTCTATTTGTTCCTGTTCTTCCAGATCGAATGCCATGTTGTCGGTGTTCTGCAGTAGTTGATTCAAATCATGCTGGTTGAGAAACAGGCACATTGCGGATGACGCCTGCGGCCTCATCCGGACTGACCTGTACCTGGTCTTTCAGTTCACGCAGCGGTTTCAGCGAAATCAGGCCGCGTGCCGCCTCGTCATCGCCGACGATGGCGGCAAACCGGGCTCCGCTGGCATCGGCGCGTTTCATCTGTGACTTGAAGCTGCCGCCGCCGCAATGGAAAGTCACCGATACCCCCCGTTCACGCAGGGCCTCCGCCACTTTCCAGGCAAATCCGGCGGCCTGCTCCCCTCCATGCACGAGATAGACGTCCGGCGCGGTATCGATCCGCGCCTGCTTCGTGTCGGCCAGCAGCGCAAGCAACCGTTCCACGCCCATTGCGAATCCGCAGGCCGGCGCCGGCTTGCCGCCGATCTGGGCGATCAGGCCGTCGTAACGCCCTCCGGCGCAGACGGTGCCCTGCGCGCCGAGTTGCGTGGTCGTCCACTCGTAAACGACGTCATTGTAATAGTCGAGGCCGCGCACCAGCCGCGCATTGACCAGGAAGTCGACGCCGGCATTGCGCAACAAGGATTGGAGGTGCTCGAAATGCCGCATCGACTCCTCATCCAGATCGTCGGTCAGGCGGGGCGCCGCGGCGATCACGTCCTGCAGCGCCGGATTCTTGCTGTCGAGCACGCGCAGCGGATTGGTGTGCAGGCGCCGCCGAGCGTCTTCGTCCAGATCGGCCTCGTGACCCTGCAGGTATGCGATGAGCCGGGTGCGATAACGCGCGCGGGAGGCGGCGTTGCCGAGGGTGTTGATCTCCAGGCGGATCCCTTCGAGGCCCAGCTCCCGCCACAAACGCGCACCCATCACCATGTGCTCGGCGTCCACATCCGGTCCCGCAAACCCCAGCGCCTCGACGCCGACCTGGTGAAACTGCCGGTAGCGGCCTTTCTGCGGCCGCTCATGCCGGAACATCGGTCCGGTGTAGAACACGCGCTGCGGACCGTTGTAGAGCAGATTGTGCTGGATCATTGCCCGCACGCAGGAAGCCGTGCCTTCGGGGCGCAGCGTCAGGCTTTCGCCATTGAGCTGGTCGACGAAGGTGTACATCTCCTTCTCCACGATGTCGGTAACCTCGCCGATAGAGCGCACGAACAGCTCGGTTTTTTCCAGGATCGGCATGCGGATATTGCGATAGCCGTAGCGCGCGAGCCAGCCGCGCACGGTGTCCTCGAAAAACTCCCACAGGGGAGACTGGTCCGGCAGGATGTCGTTCATCCCGCGGACGGCCTGGATCGTCTGGGTCATGGGGTCAGTTCGTTCCGGATGCTGCCGCGGCCATCAGCCGGGCTCCCGCAGCGATTCCCTGCCTGCCCGCGCCGGATCGCCGTCCGCCCTGCGGTAGTGGCTCGACACGTAGTCCTCGACCATGCGCTGGAACTCTTCGGCAATGCGCTCGCCCTTCAATGTCACGGTCTTGACGCCATCGACGAACACCGGCGCCACCGGCGTTTCGCCGGATCCCGGCAGGCTGATGCCGATGTTCGCGTGCTTGCTCTCGCCCGGGCCATTGACCACGCAGCCCATGACCGCCACCCGCATCTCCTCGACGCCGGGATACTGTCCGCGCCATACCGGCATCTGCCGGCGCAGATAACCCTGAATCTTCTCTGCCAGCTCCTGGAACACCGTACTGGTGGTCCGGCCGCAACCCGGGCACGCCGTTACCATTGGCGTAAACGAACGCAAACCCATCGTCTGTAAAATTTCCTGGCCGACCAGGACCTCGCGCGACCGGTCGCCGCCGGGATCCGGGGTCAGGGAAATGCGAATGGTATCGCCGATGCCCTGCTGCAGCAGGACCGCCAGCGCCGCGGTCGAGGCCACGATGCCCTTCGATCCCATGCCGGCTTCGGTCAGGCCGAGATGCAGCGGATAATCGCAGGCCGCCGACAATTCGCCATACACGGCGATCAGGTCCTGCACGCCGCTGACCTTGCACGACAGGATGATGCGGTCGCCCGGCAGGCCGATTTCCTCCGCCCTCGCCGCGCTCTGCAGCGCCGAGGCGATGAGGGCTTCGCGCATCACTTCCGCGGCCTCCTTCGGGTCGCTCCGCCGCGCGTTCTCGTCCATCACGCGTCCGAGCAGTTCCGGGTCCAGGCTGCCCCAATTCACACCGATGCGAACCGGCTTGCCATAGCGGCAGGCGGTTTCGATCATCACGGCGAACTGCTCGTCGCGCTTCGAGCCGCGGCCGACGTTGCCGGGATTGATACGGTATTTGTCCAGCGCCTTCGCGCAATCCGGGTACTGAGTGAGGAGCTTGTGCCCGTTGAAGTGAAAATCCCCGATGAGCGGTACCCGGCAGCCGTCCCGTTCAAGCCGTTCGCGGATATGCGGAACCGCTGCCGCAGCCTCTGCGCTGTTGACGGTGATGCGGACCAGTTCCGAGCCCGCTTCGGCCAGTTGCCGGACCTGGCGCGCCGTGCCCTCGATGTCCGCCGTATCGGTGTTCGTCATGGACTGCACCACGACGGGCGCGCCGCCGCCAACGGCGATGCCGGCGATGCGTACCTGGCGGGTCTGGCGGCGGACGATCGATGTTTCCGACATTTTGTGAACCGGCCTACTCGACCGTCAGGCGCGCGACGTCGACGCGCGTGTGGGGTGCAAGATCGATGGTCTTGTCACCCCGGAAAAGACGGACGCCCGCCGCATTTCCGACCACGATCGTGAGGGGCGGTTCGCCGCTCGCGCTGCGGCGCGTGCCCGCGGCATTCAGTTGCCCGAACACCGTATTGCCGCTGCGATCCTTGATCTCCACCCACGAGTCCTGATCGAAGATCATCCGTATGATCATGCGCGGTCCGGTTTCCCCGGCTTCCGCGTTTGAAATCGGCTTCGGCAGATCATTCTGCGAGGCTGGCGCCGGTTTCTCGGCAGGTTTCGCCGCAACGATCCTTTCGCCGGCGTGCTTTTCCACGCCCGACTTTTCGGCGCTGCTCCTGTCCGCAGCCGGTTTGTCGGTCGGTTTCGCGCCGGACTGACGCTTTTCGACGGCAGCCGTGCCGGCGGCGACCTGCTCACTCGCCGTAGAGGCCGGTTGCCGCGTGGGAGCGGGTCCGCTGCGACTATTCAGATAAACCAGCCCAGCCACCAGCACCACGACCGCCGCACCCGCCACCAGCGGCCACATCGATCTGCCGGTCGCGGAGGCATTCCCGGTGTGCGTGACGACCGGTTCAGGTTCCACATACGCCGGCACCGGATTCAGCAGGCGGTCCGCGGCACCGATCATCGGATTGGGATCCAGCCCAAGCAGCTTGGCATAGTTGCGGATGAAGCCGTGCACGAATACCGGACCCTGGAAACCGGAAAAATCGTCCCGCTCCAGCGCCTCGACCTGGCGGACCGAAAGCTTGAGCTGACGCGAAACATCGCCCAGGCTGAGATTCTGGCGGCGGCGTTCCGCCAGCAGTGCGCCGCCTGGACTGGGATCGGCGCCGGCAGCAGGCTGCCCGTGGGACGCCGCTTCGTTCATTGGAACTTGCCCTCGTTGAACGCCCTGGTCTGCGCCGCGGCTGGGAAACGATTCTTGAGCTGAGTACCGTAACTGGCCAGCGCTGCGCGATCGCCCAGGCGGCTCTCGATGCGGGCCCCCAGCCACAAGGCCTCTGCGGACGGCTGCTGCTGCAGGCGCAAATGCCGCGTAAGCAGGGTGCGGGCGGCTTTCAGGTCGCCTTGCTTGAACATGAGTTCGGCAAGATAGTAAAGAGCCTGCGGCTGGTTCGGCTGCAACGCCAGCGCCTTGCGCAGCCACTCTTCAGCATGGACATCGTCGCCCTGCAGCGAGGCGCAGATCCCCGCGTTGGTATAGGCATTCTCGGGCGTTGCATAGAGCGGGTTCTTCAGCGCGGTCATGAAATATTTATAGGATTCCTTGTCGCGCTTGCGCTGGCAAAGGAACATGCCATAGCTGGTATTCGCCGCCGAATCGCCCGGATCGAGTTTCAGGGCGCGCTCGAAAGACTGTTGTGCGAGCTTGTCCTCGTTCAGCGCCATGTAGACCAGGCCGAGCTGGTTATGCGCCGGTACGTAATTCGGTTCCGCGGCGATCGCCTCATTCAATTCCTCTATGGCGACGGCCATCTGGTTGTTGCCGTAGTAAGCGGTCCCCAGTTCCGTGTGGATGCGGGCCCGGTTCGTGGCGTCGGCCTTCCCCGGGTCGACATCGTTCTTGGCCGGCTGCGAACTGCAACCGGCAATGACGAGGGCGGCGGCGACCAGAAGCCGTCGGCTCATGCGGAAGCCTCCAGACCGCGCCGCAACTTGCGCCGGGTCTTGTCCTGGACCTGGCCCGCAAGCTGGCCGCAGGCGCCGTCGATGTCGTCGCCGCGGGTCCTGCGCGTCGTCGTCACCCGGCCGGCTTCCATGAGGATGTCGCGGAACGCTGCGATGCGGGCGGGCGCAGAACGCGTGAACCCGGAATCGGGAAACGGATTGAAGGGGATCAGGTTGAACTTGCATCCCACGCCCTCGGTCAAGGCGATCAATTCGCGAGCATGCTCGTCACTGTCGTTGACGCCTTCCAGCATCACATACTCGAACGTGACGAAATCGCGGGGCGCCACCGTGATGTAGCGCTTGCAGGCCGCCATCAGTTCCTTGAGCGGATACTTCTTGTTGATCGGCACCAGACGGTTTCGAAGTTCGTCGTTCGGCGCATGCAGCGACACCGCCAGCGCCACCGGCAGCTGTTCGCCGAGCCGATCGATCGCCGGGACGATGCCCGACGTTGAAAGCGTGACGCGGCGGCGCGAAAGGCCGTAGCCGTGGTCGTCGAGCATGATGCGCATCGCGGCAACCACGTTGTCGAAATTCGCCAGCGGCTCGCCCATGCCCATCATCACCACGTTGCTGATGACGCGTTCGTCGCGGGGCGTTGCGCCGAGAGCCCGGTTTGCCCACCAGAGCTGCCCGATTATTTCCGCGACGGACAGGTTGCGGTTGAATCCCTGCCGTCCCGTCGAACAGAACGCGCACTCGAGCGCGCAGCCGACCTGGGAGGAAACGCACAGTGTGCCGCGATTCGCCTCGGGGATGAACACGGTTTCGATGCCGTTTGCCGCCCCGACCGACAGCAGCCATTTGCGTGTTCCGTCAGCGGCAGTGGAATCGGCGATAACCTGCGGCGGCTCGACGGTTGCGGTTTCGACCAGTTTGCCCCGCAGCCCCTTCGACAGATCGCTCATCGCGGCGAAGTCCGCCTCGCCGAACTGGTGGATCCAGCGCATCACCTGCCGTGCGCGAAACGGCTTTTCGCCGATTTCCGTGAAGAAACCGGCGAGCCGTTCAGCGTCGTAGTCAAGCAGATTGACGGGCATCAGCGCGAATAGATGTTCAGCGTCGGAAAAAAGTAGGCGATTTCGGCGGCGGCGGTTTCGGGCGCGTCCGAGCCGTGCACGGCATTGGCATCGATGCTGTCGGCGAAATCCGCGCGAATGCTGCCCTTGGCTGCTTTCCTGGGATCCGTCGCCCCCATCAGGTCGCGATTCTTCTGTATCGCGTTGTCCCCCTCAAGCACCTGCGCTATGACAGGACCGGAGATCATGAAATTCACCAGGTCGTTGAAAAACGGTCGTTGCCGGTGCACTGCATAGAATCCCTCGGCCTCGGCGCGCGACAGGTGCAGCATTCTGGCTGCGATGATCCTCAACCCGCCACCTTCGAAGCGCGAATAAATCTGACCGATCACGTTCTTGGCCACTGCATCGGGTTTGATAATCGAAAGGGTCCGTTCCACAGCCATTCAAAACTCTCCACTAGGTTTGGTTTTTCACGACAATTCATAAGGATAGCATGAGCCTCTGGTGAAAGGAATGGATTTTCCGGATGCCGCCCAAAAGCCCCGGGGGACGTTCGGTGCGTCCGGAAATCGGTGATACGATCCGGCCCCTGGTGAAAAAAGATCGAAGGGAGAAGAACTTGACCGCACCGGCCAGCCCCCACCCCGCCGCGGATCCGAAACGGCGTACCCGGCACCGCCTGCTCCTTGCCGTGGTCCTGATCGGATTGGCTATCGCTGGTCTGGCGGTCGTCGAACAGTTTCGCGGCCACCCCGAGTTTTTGCCGCCCCCCCATGAGCCCTCTCAGGCCCTGATCGCACCCCCGCCTCCCGCGTCCGAACCGGCTGCCGCAGCCCTGCACCCACCCCCCGCGGCACTTCCCCCTCCTCCCCTAGTGATCACCGAAGCCGACAAGCCAGCGCCGCCTCCGGCAACGGCGCGCAACTTACCTCCGCCAGCGTCGGATAGCGCGGCGTACCTGGTCCAGGCGGGCGTCTTTACGTCGCCTGCCAATGCCCGGTCGCTGCAACAACGGCTGGCGAAGGCGGGCATTCGGGCGAAAGTGGAAACGCGGGTGCAACTGGGACCGTACAAGGACAAACAGGAAGCGGAACAAGCCGTGACTAAACTGAAAAAACTAGGCGTGAATGCCATGATGGTTCCGGCGCGCTGAAGGACAGTGCCGCCGGAATCAGGTGCGCTCCCATTGCGGCTCCACACCGGACTCGGTGTTGCCGGCACGAAATTCGGCTGCAACTCCGATTCCCGGCACCCAGGCCAGGCGTTCGCCGAAGAACAGCAGCGGCATGCGGGCCCTCTCCCATGGCGGCACGGCGTTTTCCTGCAAAAGGTTTCTGAGGCTGCGGCTGGATCCGTTCTGCGCCGGCCGCATTGCTTCGCCCCCGCTGCGGCCACGCACGACGGCGTCCTGCTCGCGGAAGTGCCGCAAGGCGATGCCGGCCCCGACCGTGTTGCGCGGGCGCAGGCTGCCCATGCCGTCCGGCAGCAGCAGTACCTGGCGGCCGTCCCACTGCGCCCGCCAGCCCGCCGCCGGCACCGGTTTCTCGTCCACCAGTTCCACCTTGCCGCGATAACAGCGCAAGGCATAGCCGTCAAAATCGACCCGCATTTCGGCATCGGCACGCGCGTCGCGGCTTTGACGCAAGGCCTCCTCCAGCCTGCTTCGTTGCGGCATGGGCAGGTCAAGCCGGGCAAACAGATGCCGCAGCAGATTGAGCGCCCGTGCATCGGAAAGGCGCCGCAAAAGTTCGACCGGTACCGTTTCCGCATCCGCGCCCCCCGCATCGAGCGCGGCAAGATCGTCGGCAAGGATCAAGTCGTCCGCCAGGTTGCGGCTGGCGCGAACCAGCGTCTCGCGAAAGCCGGGAAACCGGGGTTGCAGCAGGGGCAGCACTTCATTGCGCAGGAAATTGCGGTCGAAGCGCAAATCCGCATTGCTGTCATCCGTGACCCACTCGAGCCCGCGGGTCCTGGCATGGATTTCGATTTCATCGCGCCGGATGCCGAGCAGGGGACGCATGACCGCGGCCATGCCGCTGCGCCGCTGCCTGAATGCCGGCATGCCGGCCAGGCCGTTCGGACCCGCGCCGCGCAACAGTTGCAACAGAAAGGTTTCGGCCTGGTCGTCGAGGTGATGCGCCAGCGCGATGAAGTCGCAATCCATGGCGGCATAGGCCTGCCGCCGGAGGTCCCGTGCCGCGGCCTCGATGCCGCCCCCCTCATCCACGACTGTCACACGGCGAACAGCCAGTTCGATGCCGCGCGCCTCGCACATGGCTTCGCAGAAGCCCTGCCACTGATCCGCATGCCGGCTGATCTGGTGGTTCACGTGCACGGCGGAGAGCACCAGCTGGAACTCTGCGCGCAGGCGGTCCAGCGTATCCATCAGCACGACCGAGTCGACGCCGCCGCTCAGGCCGACACAAAGCCGCTTGCCGCGAGCCTCGTGCGCGCCAAGCAATCCCGCCACGGCCTCAAGGATCCTGTCCGTCATGTGATTTCAGAATCAGCGGCTGGAAATGAAGATACCCCGCACAGGCGGGGTATCAAAATCATTCCGGACCCGCGGGTCGCGGCGCGTCCCATTCTCGTTTCCGCTCGCGATGGTCTCAGCGTACGGCTGATTCCTTGAACTTGCCGTAGGCCATCAGGCGTTCGAAGCGTTTCTCTATCAGGGCGTCGACCGACATTTCCTGTGCATCGGATAACGCCTCCTGAAGGGCCTTGCGCAATGTCTGCATCATGGTCGCGGGATCGCGATGCGCGCCGCCCAGCGGCTCCGCAAGGACCTTGTCCACCAGGCCCAGCGTCTTCAGCCGGCTGGCGGTGATGCCCAGCGTTTCGGCTGCATCCGGCGCCTTGTCCGCGCTTTTCCAGAGGATGGAAGCGCAGCCTTCCGGCGATATCACCGAATAAATCGAGTACTGCAGCATCATCGTCACGTCGCCGACTGCGATCGCCAGCGCGCCGCCCGATCCGCCCTCGCCGATGATGGTCACGACCACGGGCACGCGCAGTTCCGACATCACGTAAAGGCTGCGCCCGATGGCTTCCGACTGCCCGCGTTCCTCGGCCCCCACGCCGGGATAGGCCCCGGGGGTATCGATGAACGTCATCACCGGCACGCCGAATTTTTCCGCGAGCTTCATCAGGCGCATCGCCTTGCGATAGCCCTCCGGCTTCGGCATGCCGAAGTTGCGGTACAGCTTGTCCTTGGTGTCCCGGCCCTTCTGGTGGCCGATTACCATTACCGTCTGGCTGCCGAAGCGCGCCAGGCCGCCCACGATCGACGGATCCTCGGCGAAGCTGCGGTCGCCGTGCAGTTCCTCGAAATCGGTAAAGATGCTCTGAAAATAGTCGAGGGCATAGGGACGCTGCGGATGGCGCGCCACCTGGGAAATCTGCCACGCGGACAGCTTGCCGTAGATTTCCTTGGTCAGCGTGCCGCTTTTCTTCTGCAGCCGGGAAATTTCCTCGGAGATGTCGACTGCGGAGTCGTCCTGCACATAGCGCAGCTCCTCGATTTTCGCCTCCAGTTCGGCGATGGGCTGCTCGAATTCAAGAAATGTCGTTTTCATGGGGCGCTATTGTAACCCCGACCCGGGACGTTCCTGGCAAGCCCGCAGTGCTGCCTATTTCGCATATTGCGCGGACAGGTAGTCGACGATGGCCTTCGCATCGGCGTCGGATACCGGCGCCCCCATCACCTTGATCATCTTGTTGATGGAGGCCTCCCAGCCCTTGCGGTCGAGGAAGGGCGAATTCATCTGGATGTAGTCGAGGCTGTGGCACATGACGCAATTGGCTTCGACCAACGGCCGGCCCTCGCCGTCCTTGAGCCGGATGCCGTCCTCGCCGGCCATCACCGGCACGGACGCCAGGAGCAACAGAACCGCGGACAGTCTGTTCATGCCGGGGCTCCTCAGGCGACTTCGATGTCCACGCGCTGCACCACGTTGTTGTGGTAACCGGCGGGATTGAAAATCAACTCGAAAGGCTGGGCCGCACCCGCGCGGTTGAACGCCCTCACCAGAAGCGCATGCCGTCCGGCGCTCGACGGTTTGAAGCCGTGCGACCACTGGCGCCAGGCATACCGGCCCAGATCAGCGCCCAGCTGCGCCCCGCGCCACGTCGAACCGCCATCCTCCGAGACCTCCACGGCGGTGATGCCGTAGCCGCCATCCCAGGCTACGCCGCGAATGTTCAGCATTTCGCCGGCCCTGCCCCTGGCGCCGTTGTCCGGACTGCTGACGAGCGAATTCACCACCATTTCCGTGATCGGCGTGTTCGCTTCCGTCTCCTGCGAAATGAACCGGTCGACGAGCGGAAACTTTCCCTTGGGAATGCGGTAGCCCGGATTCATCCAGAATCCCTTGTAAGGCTGCGACAGCGCGGCGATCGAAGTGAGATGCTTCATCCAGTAGGTCGCCGTCCATCCCGGCACCACCAGCCGAACCGGAAAACCGTTCCAGTGCGGCAGCTTCTCGCCGTTCATCTCGAACGCCACCAGCGTGGCTTCATCCATGGCCTTCCACGCCGGAAGGCTCTTGACGAAATCCGGCGTCTTGTCGATCGCACCGCTGTCGGCGCCATCGAACGCGATTTCCACCGCTTCTTTCTTGAGTCCTGCCTTGTTCAACAGGTCGCGCAGTCGTACGCCGCGCCATTTCGCATTGCCGATCGCGCCGTGCCCCCACTGCACGCCCGCGACATGCGGCCGGGAAAAACCGCGCCGGTTGCCCGAGCACATGCAGACCGCGGCCAGCTCCACGGTTTCGAAGTCGCGCATGAGCTCGGACAGGGTCAGGCTGAGGGGCTTTTCCAGCGCATCCCCGCCGATACCCAGTTTCCATGACTGCACGTCGACCTCGGGAATGGCCGCGAGGTGGTAGCGCACAAAGAACGCATCGTTGGGCGTGTACGCTTCGCCCAAATAGCGGACGGGCGTTTCGAAATTCGGCGGGCGGAAAGATTTCTTGACCAGCGGCAGCTTGCCCGGCAACGCCTCCAGCATTTCCGCATCAAGCGCCCCGCCAGGCAGGCTTTGCGGCGCGGGAAGGTCGGCGGCGACGGCACCTCGAGGCCAGTGCAGGCCCTGCGCGAGCAGCAGTCCGCCCGCGGAAGTTTTCAGGAAATCACGTCGGTCTCTCATCTCTCCTCCGGCTTCCGGCCATTGCCCGTCAGAACAGCACACCAGCCTGGCCGCGCGGATCACTGGCGATCGCGATCCGTCCGGTCTTCTTGTCCAGATAAACCACTTGCATGTTACCCCAGCGGCGGCGCGCGGTTTCCACCGTGTGGCCTTTCGCCCGCAATGCCGCGATCCAGCCGGCCGGAAAACCCTCGGGTTCGACCTGGATGCGATCCGGCAGGTACTGATGGTGGTAGCGAGGCGCTCCCACCAAACGCTTGAGGTCCGTCTCCGGTTGATCGACGTAATCAAGAATGCCCAGCAGCACCATTGAAATGATGCGGGAACCGCCCGGCGAACCCAGGACCAGGATGCCCCGGCGGTCTTCGACGAACGTCGGCGACATCGAGGACAGCGGGCGTTTGCCGGGGGCAATCGCGTTCGCCTCGGTCCCCTGAAGGCCGTAGAGATTGGCTTCGCCCGGTGCCAGGGCAAAATCGTCCATGTGGTTGTTCAGCAACACGCCGCTGTCGCCCGCGACGAAACCGGAACCGAACGCGCCGTTTACCGAAAGGGTCGCGGCAACGCGGTTGCCATCGGCATCGATGATGGAGAAATGCGTCGTGTCTTCTCCTTCGGTTGACGCCCCTGCAGCGGAAAGTTCGCTGCTGGGCGTCACCCTGTCCGGCCTGATCGACGCTCCTCGCCGCAGGGCATGGTCCCGCGACGCCAGTTTGTCCGGCACTTTCACGAAATCCGGATCGCCCATGTAGCGTGCCCGGTCATGATAGCCGCGTCGCATCGCCTCGACGACATAGTGCGCATTGTCCGGCTGGTCCGCAACGGTCAGATGCAGCGGCTCAAGAATGAACAGGCTTTGCAGAAGGACGAGGCCGCCGGAAGACGGCAGAGGCGCGGTGGTGATCCGGGCGCCGCGGTAGTCGAAACGCAGCGGTTCCCGTTCGATGACGCGATATTTTTCCAGGTCCGTGAGTTCCCATAGTCCCCCGCCTGCCCGCACTGCCTCGACCATGTTGCGGGCGATGTCCCCGCCATAGAAAGCCTGTTTGCCTTGTTGCGCGATACGGCGCAGCGTCTGCGCGAGTTGCGGCTGCCTGACCCGGTAGCCGACGGCCACCGCCTTGCCGCCCTCGAGAAAAATCCGTGCGGCATTCCGGTCGTTCCCCAACGCGGCTTCCCGCGAAACCGTGGCCGCCGCGTAGCGGGCATCGGCGGCGAACCCTTCCTCGGCAAGCCTGATCGCCGGTGCCAGGGACCGCGCTAACGACAGGCGCCCATAGCGGGACGCGACCCAATCGAGCGCTGCCGGCGTTCCGGGAATT
>DASVNF010000107.1:0-2229 GCA_036384015.1 Burkholderiales bacterium | reverse complement strand
TCACCGAGGGAATCGAGCATCTGCCGGGCGGGATGGGCCTTCTTGGAGAAAAAGGCCTTGTCCGCAATCGCGACCTTGAGGAAAGGAATCTGCAGCCGGCCGATCAGGCCCTTGACGCCGATGGGGATCTTGGGATCGTCGAACAGCTGGTCGAAGAGCAGCGCCACGATGTCGAGCGTCATCGCGTCCATCTGGCTCATGCCGTTGCCGAGACTGGTGGTCTTCAGCTCGTGCAGGACGTTGGTGGTGCCCGGTTCGGCTGCGACCACGGTCAGCGGCGCCGCATCTCCCATCACCCCGGCTCCTTCGCCTTGCTGGACGCGGGTCAGCGAACGCAGCAATTCCGCGCCCTGCACGACGACCTGTCCGGCGCCGGGAAGGCCTGTCCCCGGCGCGATTCCAGCCAATGCCGGATCGGCCTGCACGGGGGCGGTTGCCGCGGGAGCCGGCTGCGGAATCCCCGTGCTACCTTTGCCGACCAGGTTCTGCAGCAGCGCGAAGAAATCCTGCTCGGGTCCCTTGACCTCGGGCACGGGCGGCTTCGTGCGTGACTTGCGAGCGACCCCCATGCCACGGAGCCTGGGCAGGATGGAATTCTGGACCAGCAGGGCATTCAACGCCCGGTAGATGCCGCGAATTTCGTCGAGCACGAATTCGTCGAACAGTTTCAGGAGCACCAGCCGCACTTCGACATCGTCATCCACCTGTGCGCAGGTCAGCTTGTAGGCGTCGGAAATCGCCTGCGGCGCGAAAGGATTGTCGTCAGACTGCAGGTCGGCGTCGCCGAACAGCACGCCTATCCGCTGGTCCAGGGCGGCAAGCTCCTCCTCGCAGTACTGGCGCAGGCGCGCCGTCATGGCATTGAACTTGAGGGTCTCGTTGAGATCGTCCTCGCCCACCAGCGCCAGTTCGACATCGGACAGATCGGGGTCGGTGAAATCGTCGCCGATCCTTTTCGCGCGGTTGCTGCGCAGCTGGAATTCCCTCAGGCAGCGGGCCCGGAACTGGGTCTCTATTTTTTTGCGCTGCGCGAGCACCTTGTCCCGGATTTCCCGGTACAGGGTTTGGGTATCCGCGTCGCGCGCCTCGTTCTCGCGTCCCGTAAGCGCATCGCCTGCTTTGTCGAGCATGCCGGCCAATGCCGAAGCCAGTCGCTCGCAGAACAGGTCGCGACACTGCGCCAGAATGTTGTCGAAGGGTGTTGCCTGCGGCATTGACACTGACGATTCCGAGTTCGCGATCCAGGAGCCGGGCTAAGTTTTATCCCTCCACCGCGCGCGGAAGGGCCGGACCCGGGCGCCCGAACTCCCGGAATCCTCTGTTTCTCCCGGTAGATGTCGCCACGCACCGGGCATCCCACATTGTGCCCGATCATGCGCCTTTAATGAACGCGCTAAACGATCCGCGCCCGCCAAGCAGGGATTTTCGGGAAGGGGAAGAACCTTGCGCGGGGACCCGCGCCGTCAGAGCAATCCGAAGAACACATAGCAGACCGCCGCCCCCACCACGCACATTGCCAGTCCCCAGACCAGCATCTGGTTGAACAGCCGCTTGCGGTCCACGTCCGGCGCGGCGTTGGAAATGCACAGAGCGCCCAGCGTTGACAGCGGAGAGACATCCACCAGGTGAGCGCCGACGTTGATCGAGGAAGCGATGGCGAGCGCGTCGCCCCCGCCCAGTTTCTCGATCAGGCCCGGGATGGTTGGCAGGAACGCCGGCAGGACCACTCCCGATGAACTGCTGTAAACCGATATCACGCCGGTGACGAGTGCTATCACACCGGTGATGCTCTGCTGGGTCGAAAAGGAAGAGAGCATGGAAGCGAGCAGCCCCATGCCTCCGGTTTTTTCGGCCACGCCGATCAACACGGTCACGCCGCAGACCATGATGGTCACACCCCAGGGCATTTCCTTGAGCGCCCGCTTTTCGTCCGCGGCACGGGCCAGCGACAGCACGGCTGCGCCGGCGAATGCGCCGACGGTAATATCGAGCTTGAATGCCAGCACCGCGACGATCAGGGTTCCGATCACCCCAAGTGTGAGCTTCTGTTGCCAGTCCAGGGGAGCGGACGGCGCGGCCTCTTGCAGCGCAAATGTTCCCCTCCCCTCGCGCAGGAGTTTCGTCCCCCCAAGCAGGAAGTAACCGCCGAACCCGACGAAGGACTGGGAAACGAGAAGGCCGAGGTAGTTGCTCCATTGCGCATGCTCGATGCCGATCTTGGCCATGAGC
>DASVNF010000106.1:0-30723 GCA_036384015.1 Burkholderiales bacterium | reverse complement strand
CGACGGCGCCGCCATCCCGATCGTGATGAACAACGACCGCGAAGCCATCCAGCTTGCCGTCAAGACCGTGGTCCGGGTGAAGCCCCAGGACTGCCGCATCGTGCGCATCCGCAACACCCTCGAACTGGGCCGGATCCAGGTTTCCGAACCGATGCTCGCCGAAGTCCGGGCGCATCCCGAGCAGTTCCAGATCGCCTCTCCCGCCGCCGCATGGACTTTCGACGCGGCAGGGCGGGTGGCGCTGCTGCCGCCGGCGCACGAAGACTCAGCCCTGGCGGCGGCGGGGCGCTGATCCCGCGGCACCGCGCCGCCCTGCGCCGCAGCATGAGAACCCCGCGCGATTTGCGCGGGGTTTATTTTTTCCGGGATAGAATCGGAGAAATTCACACGGGCGGTATTCATGGAAGGCAAGCTCCGCATCGGCGTCGCGGGCGCAGGGGCGATCAGCCAGTATCACCTGGCCGGCTGGTCGGAAACTCCTGATGCGCAGCTGGTCGCCATCTGCGACGTCGACGAGTCGCGCGCACGCGCGAAGGCGCAGGCCTTCCGCATCCCCGGCGTCTATACCGATTTCCGCGCCATGATCGAAGGCGAGGACCTGGATGCAGTGGACGTCGTTACGCCGGTCGGCACACACGGCCCCCTGACGCGGGTGGCCGCCGATGCCGGCCTGCACGTGTGCTGCCAGAAACCATTGACGCCGACAGTCAGGGAAGCCGAAGCACTCATCGCCTATGTCGGCGACCGCGTGCGCTTCATGGTGCATGAGAATTACCGGTTCCGCCCCCACTATGTCGGCATCGCGCAATGGCTGCAGGAAGGGCGGATCGGCGCAATCACCCACGCGCGCATGGTCGTGCGCAGCCAGGGAATGATCGAAGTGAACGGCGAGGCGCCGTTCCTGCTCAATCGCCAGCCGTATCTGAAGGACTTCAGGCGGCTCCTGATATTCGAAGTCCTCATACACCACCTCGATGTCATGCGCGTGCTGCTGGGTCCGCTGGAAGTTGTCGCCGCGCGCACAGCCAAAGTCAATTCCGCACTCGCCGGCGAGGATGTTGCCGTGATCATGCTGGCCGGCGGGAACAACCTCACCGCGGTTCTGGACGGGAATATTTCCGCGGCGGGCTACGGCCCGCTGCCGATGGACCGACTCGAGATCATGGGCACGCGCGGGACGCTGATTTTCGAGCGCGACCGCCTGTACCTCGCGGGATCCGAAGAGCCTCCGGTGATCTTCGACCTGGCAAGGAACTACCAGATCTGTTTCACGCGGGCGGTGCAGGAATTTGTCCGTGGCATTCGTGACGGCACGCCGTTTCCGACCGATCGCCTGGACAATCTGCAGACCCTGAAGTTGATGGAATCCTGTTATGCCGCAGCGGGGGTGAGCGTCTGATGGAAGTGAAAACAAAATGGCCGGCCGGATCCGGCCGGCAAAGCGCGACAATCGCGGCCGTGGCGCTTCTGCTCTCGCTGATGACCGCGTGCGCGACCACAAGGCAGGTGCACTCGACGCCGGAGCACCAGACCATCAACCTCAAAGCTGGCGACCTGGAAACACATGGCCTGGCGTTTCTCACCCCGTCCACCGTCACCACACAGGAGGAGGACAAGCAAGCGCTGGCCTTCGTGTTCGCCGATGCCCTGCACCGGAGCCGGCCCGGGATCGAGTTCAAGACGCTGGCCGAAACCATCGCCGCCATCAACCGCGCGGAGCTGGCCGAAGACTATCGCGACATGTATCACGACTATCGCGATACCGGGGTTTTCGACCGGGACGTGATGGCCAGGATCGCTGCGGCCGTGGGCTCCCGCTACCTTGCGCAGATCAAGCTCGGCGCACTCAAGCAGGATGCGCGCGGCCGTTTCGGCGTGCTTGGCCTGTCGGTCTTCAACACCCAGTACGCGAACGTGCGCGTGTTCTTCCAGATCTGGGACAGCACGGACGGCAGCATCGTCTGGGAAGGCATCAACGAGGTCAGCTACGCGGAAGACACCGGCGCCGAACGGGTGATCACTTTCCGTGCGGTGGTCGGAGCGGCGGCCGAGGAACTGATCAAGAGGCTGCCGTGAACGCTCAAACGCGTTCGATCAGCATGGATATGCCCTGTCCGACGCCGATGCACATCGTGGTCAACGCGTAGCGCAGCTTGCGCTCCTGAAGTTCGTGCATCGCGGTGGTCACCAGCCGCGCGCCGCTCATGCCGAGCGGATGCCCCAGGGCGATGGCACCGCCGTTCGGATTGACGCGCCCGTCATCGTCCCCGAGGCCGAGCTGGCGCAGCACCGCCAGCCCCTGCGCGGCAAAGGCCTCGTTCAACTCAATGACATCGACCTGATCCAGCCTGATGCCCGTCCGGGCGAGCAGCTTTTGGGTGGACGGTACCGGGCCGATCCCCATGATGCGCGGCGCGCATCCGGCGGTGGCGGTGCCGATGACCCGCGCCAGCGGCGTGAGTCCATGCTTCTTCGCCGCCGCCTCGCCGGCGAGGATCAGTGCGCAGGCTCCGTCATTGACGCCTGAAGCATTGCCCGGCGTCACCGTCCCTTCCGGCTTGACGACCCCCTTCAACTTCGCCAGCGCCTCGAGGCTGGTTTCGCGCGGATGTTCGTCTCGATCCACCACCACAGGATCGCCCTTCCTGGCCGGAATGGTCACCGGTACGATTTCCTTCGCCAGCCGGCCGCTTTTCTGCGCCGCCGAGGCTTTCGCTTGCGAACGCAATGCGAATGCATCCTGGTCGGAGCGGGACACGCCGAACTCGGCCGCGACATTCTCCGCGGTCTCGGGCATCGAATCGGTTCCGTAGAGCTCCTTCATGACGGGATTGACGAAACGCCAGCCGATCGTGGTGTCATGCACGGCGTTGGAGCGGGAAAAAGCACTGTCCGCCTTGGGCATCACGAACGGCGCGCGCGACATGCTCTCCACGCCTCCGGCGATGGCGAGTTCCGCTTCGCCGGCCTTGATCGCCCGCGCCGCAATGCCGACGGCATCCATGCCCGAGCCGCACAGGCGGTTGATGGTACTGGCCGGGACCTCCTTCGGCAGGCCGGCCAGCAGCAAGGCCATCCTTGCCACGTTGCGGTTGTCCTCCCCCGCCTGGTTGGCGCACCCGAATACCACGTCGTCCACCGCTGCCCAGTCCAGAGACCGGTGGCGCGCCATGAGGGCGCGCAGGGGAATGGCGGCAAGATCGTCGGTGCGCACCGAAGAGAGCGCACCGCCGTACCGGCCGATCGGCGTGCGCACTCCGGCGCAAATATAGGCTTCCGCCATGGTATTTCCTCGTCAGCTATTGCGGGTGGGCGCGGGCCGGCGACAAGTGCGGCTCACCAATCGACAATGGTGCCGTCGTCGAGCGCCGCGTGGCCGGCATGCATCACTTCCTGCTTGAACGGATGCCTGGCGATCTCCTTCTCGTCCACTTCCACTCCGAGTCCGGGTTTTTCGGGGATCTGCCAGTAGCCATCCACCCTGCGGATGGGCCCCTTCACCACATCGTGGTACCAGGGCACGGCCCCCGACATTTCTTCCTGGATCACGAAGTTCGGGGTGGCGATGTCGAAATGCAGCGCGGCGACGCCGGCAAGCGGGCCCAGCGGGTTGTGCGGCGCGATGCCGACCCCCGCGGTATCCGCCATTGCGGCGATCTTGCGCGCTTCCGTGAAGCCGCCGACATGGCAAAGGTCCGGCTGCGCGATGTTGATCGCCCGCAAGCGGAACAGATCGTCGAACTCGCGGCGGTCGACCAGGCGCTCGCCGGCGGCAATGGGAACCGGCGATTTGTCCATGACCTGCTTCATTCCCGGCGCGTCTCCCGGCTGGATCGGTTCCTCGACGAAGAGCGGCCGCGCCGGAGCCAGCGCATGGATGTATTGCAATGCGGCGCTGGTCGATGCCGGACGGCCGTGGAAGTCGATCATGATTTCGACTTCGTCCCCCACCGCTTCGCGCAGCTTCTGCATCATGCCGCCCACGTGGTCCTGCTGCTTGGGCGAGGCGGTGAAATGCGTGTAGGGAATGAATACGACCTTCAGCGCGCGATAACCTTTTTCGATCACCTCCAGCCCGCGCTCGACCACCTTGCTGTGCTCCATGCTCTCGTAGACCGAAGTCATGTCGCCGAAACCGAGATGGGTATAGACCTTGATCCTGTCGTGAGTCTTGCCGCCCAGCAGGCGCCAGACCGGCACGTTGAGTTCCTTGCCCCAGATGTCCCAAAGGGCCATCTCGATGCCGCTGATCGCGGTATTGCCGATCACGCCCAGTCGCCAGAACGAATGCTTGACCATCACCCGCACCGCCTGCTCGATGTCGCGCGGATCGCGGCCGATCAGCAGCGGCTCCAGGTCCTGCACGGCGCCGACCACGCCCCGCGTCTTCCATTCCAATGTCGCCTCGCCCCAGCCATGCAGGCCCGGCTGGTCGGTTTCCACCCTTACGAACACCCAGTTGCGCATCTCGGCGTTGCAGACCGAGGTCTTGATGGCGGTTATTTTCATTGTTCCCCCGAAAGGCGGCAGATTAAAGCCAAGTTGGCCGCGAATCCAGTGCGGCGGATCGGGCATAATCCCGTCTCGCCGCGGCGTCGCCGCGTTCATTCCAACATAGATATAGCGGGGGAGCGATGGCCCAGTCCCTGGGACCATTCGACTACATCATCATCGGCGCGGGCTCGGCCGGCTGCCTGCTGGCCAACCGCCTCAGCGCCGACCCGCAGGTGCGGGTGCTGCTGCTGGAAGCCGGCGGCAAGGACGACTATTTCTGGATTCATGTTCCCGTCGGCTACCTCTACACCATCGCCAATCCACGGACCGACTGGTGTTACAAGACCGACGCCGACCCCGGCCTGAACGGCCGCTCCATCGGCTACGCGCGCGGCAAGGTTCTCGGCGGCTGCTCTTCCATCAACGCCATGATCTACATGCGCGGCCAGAAGAGCGACTACGACCATTGGGCCACGCTCGGCAACAAGGGCTGGAGCTGGGACGAGGTCCTCCCCTATTTCCTGCGCACCGAGGACTATGTGCACGGTGCCAGTGAGTTCCACGGCGTCGGCGGCGAGCTGCGCGTGGAGGAAAGGCGCGTGAACTGGGAGATCCTCGACGCCTGGCGCGAAGCAGCGGCCGAATGCGGCATTCCGAAGATCGAAGAGTTCAACCGCGGCGACAATTTCGGCAACGCCTATTTCCAGATGAACCAGAAACGCGGCGTGCGCTGGAGCAACACCAAAGCCTTCCTGCGGCCGGTGATGCATCGTCCGAATCTGACCGTACTGACGCATGCGCACGTGCAGCGCATCCGGCTGCAGAACATGGGCATGCTCCGGCGCGCGACCGGCGTCGAGTTCCGACTCGGGCCGCGCGGCAAGCAGATTGCCGAGGCGAAGCGGGAGGTGATACTTTCCGCGGGCGCGATCGGCTCCCCCCAGATCCTGCAGCTGTCCGGCGTCGGCCCGGCGGAATTGCTGCGGGAGCATGGCATTGACGTCGAGCACAACCTGCCCGGCGTCGGCGAGAACCTGCACGACCACCTTCAGGTGCGCATCATCTACAAGGTGAAGAATGTCGGCACGCTCAACGAGCGCGCCAACAGCCTGTTCGGAAAGGCGGCGATGGGGCTCGAATATCTCCTGCACCGGACCGGCCCGCTCACCATGCCGCCTTCGCAGCTGGGCGCATTCGCCCGCAGCGATCCCGCGCAACCCTCAGCGAACATCGAATGGCATGTGCAGCCGCTCTCGCTCGACAAGTTCGGTTCGCCGCTGCATGATTTCCCGGCCATCACGCCGTCGGTCTGTAACCTGCGGCCTACCAGCCGCGGCCACGTGCGCATCAAGGGCGCCGATCCGTACCTGCACCCGTCGATCCGGCTCAACTATCTTTCCACCGAGGAAGACAGAAAAGTGGCGATCGACTCGATCCGCATGACCCGGGACATCATGAAGGCCAGGGCGCTGCAGAAATATCAGCCCGAGGAATTCCTGCCGGGAGCGGACATCCGGACCGACGAGCAGCTGTACCGTGCCGCCGGCGAGCTCGGCACCACCATCTTCCATCCCGTGGGCACCTGCAGGATGGGCCGCGACCGCATGGCCGTGGTGGATGAAAGGCTGAAGGTGCGCGACATGGCCGGCTTGCGCGTGGTCGACGCATCGGTAATGCCCCGCATCACGTCGGGAAACACCAATGCGCCGACCACCATGATCGCGGAAAAAGGCGCGGAGATGATCCTGCAGGATTGGAAACACGTGAAGGCCTGAGGCTGGGCCAGGAGAAGCGAAATGCCCGCATACCTGATTTCCCAGATCGACGTTCACGACAAGGTGGGTTACGAGGAATACCGCAAGCTGGTCGGCGCCTCGCTGGCCAGGTACGGCGGCAAGTTCGTTGCCCGCGGCGGCAGGATCGATGTGCTGGAAGGCGACTGGAATCCGAAGCGCGTGGTGATTTGCGAATTCGAGAGCCTGGAGCGGGCGCGGGAGTGGTACGAGTCTCCGGAATACCGCCCGGCGATGGATATCCGGCAGAAGACTTCCGACGCGAAGATCATTGTGGTGGACGGCCTGTAGCTTCCCGGCCATCCACCGCTTTGCCCCGGACGAGGGTCCGGCCTAAGCGGCGCCGGGCGCGCCGCGCGGCAGGCGCAGCGTTGCCTCGAGGCCGCCGGTTGCGAGGTTGCGCAACCGCACGGTGCCGCCATGGGCCTGTGCGATGTTCCGGGCGATGGACAGGCCCAGTCCGCTGCCGCCGTTGTTGCGATTGCGTGAAGCCTCCACCCGGTAGAAGGGTTCGAACACCCTTTCGATGTCGGCGTCGGGAATGCCGGGACCTTCGTCGCGGATCACAATGTTGAGCATTCCGTTGTCGTCGCGAACGGTGATGTCGGCGCGTTTTCCGTAAGCCAGGGCGTTGTCGATCAGGTTCTGCAGGCAGCGTTTCAGTGCCTGAGAACGGCCCATCACCGGGCCGCGGGCATCGCCGCTCACCGTGACGACATGGCCGGCTTCCTCGGCATCGTCCTTCAGGCTGGAAATCAGCGCGGTCACGTCGATCGGCTGCAACAGTTCGCCGCCATCGCCCAGACCCCGCATGTAGTCCAGCGTCGACGTCACCATTTCCTGCAGCGCGTCGAAATCCTTCACGAACTTGGCCTTGATGTGGGGATCGTCGAGCAGTTCGGCACGCAGGCGCATGCGCGTGATCGGCGTCTTGAGGTCATGCGACATGGCTGCAAGCACCTGCATCCGGGTCTGCACATAGCGCTTCAGGCGGTCCTGCATCACGTTCAGCGCGCGTGACGCGCGCACCAGTTCGTTCGCGCCGCGCTCAGGCAGCGGCGCCCGGTCGATATTGCGGCCCAGTTCCTCCGCTGCGCCGGCCAGCACCCACAGGGGCCGCGTCACCAGCCGGACCGCGATGAAACAAAGAACCAGCATGGCCGCGTCCACGATCAGCAGGTTGCGCAGCATGCGGCTGAACCACGAAGTCGCCCGCGCCCGTTCGATGCTGTCTGCCGTGATCCAGGTGCCGTCTTTCAGGCGCACTGCCGCATGGATGCGGACGCCCGGCCGTTCGCCGAACTCGCGGGCATACCAGGAATCGGGCTGGATGAAAACGGGCTGTGCATCGATGACATGGAATGCCACGCCGGGTTCCAGCGCCAGGGCCAGGGCTTCGCGCGCCGCGACCAGCAGTTCGGATTCCTCGCCGGCCACGCCATCGCTGCCTGCGGGATTGCCATAGGACAACTTCAGCGTTTCCGCCGGCACCGCCCGCATGATGCTGGTGCGCTCGGACGGACTGATCGCTTCCAGCACGTGCACGATGTCGCCGATCCTCACCGCAGCCTGCTGCGAGCCGATGCGATACACCAGCGAGTTGCGCTCCGAAACGTGGATCGCCGTGGTAATCAGCTGCACGGCGATGAGGCCGCCGACCAGCACCAGCGCAATGCGCCCGAACAACGATTTCGGCAGCAGCTTCACCGGACATCCTCCACGCGCGCGGCCAGCACATAGCCTTTGCCGCGCACGGTCTTGATGATCTCGGCTTCGCGCGCCTGGTCGCGCAGGCGATCCCGCAACCGGCTCACTTGCATGTCGATGGTCCTGTCCATGGGATCGGCATCGCGCCCGAACGTGAAATTGGATAGCTGGTCGCGGCTCAGGACCACGTTCGAATTCTGCAGGAACAATAACAACAGCCGGTATTCCGCACCTGACAGCGGCACCACGACGCCGTCGGGCGCATAAAGGTTGCGTTCGCGCGTGTCCAGTTTCCAGCCGGCGAAGCGGTAACTATCGGGCGGCTCGACGCCGGTCTCCGCGGGTAGCGCCTTCGCGCGCCTGAGGATGCTGCGGATGCGGGCCTGCAGTTCGCGCGGATCGAAGGGTTTCGACAGGTAGTCGTCCGCCCCCATTTCCAGCCCGACGATGCGGTCCACGGCCTCGCCGCGGGCGGTCAGCATCAGGACGGGAAGTTGCGAGCGCGCCCGCAGCTGCCTGCACAGGGACAGGCCGTCTTCACCGGGCAGCATCAGGTCGAGGACCACCAGGCTGAACGGCCTGGCGGCAAGCGCGTCCCACATCCCCTTGCCGTCGGAAACCGCCTGGGCTTCGAAGCCGTTCTTGTGCAGATACTCTTCCAGCAGCGTCCGGATGTCTTCGTCATCATCGACGATCAGGATTCGTTCACGCATGGATGCTTTTATACCTTCCGCCAGAACCATTTGGGGGGACTTTTGTCACCTACTGTAACCTGCGCGCGCCCTCCGACAGTTCGTTACATGGGTGTCATATCCCTTCCCCTACAGTTGGCGTGCCGGAGCGCGCGCCTTTCCGACCCTGGAACCATGGACAACCTGACGAACGAAGAAAATCCCCCGCTGACCTCCTCGCCGCCCCCCACGGAGCGGCCGCGCACCCGTCCCGGGAAGAGCCTGCTGCCCCGGCCCTGGGTGTGGGTGCTGGTCCTCTGCCTGCTCGGCGCCGGCGCCTGGTATTACTTCTCGGGCAAATCGCAATCCGCCGTCCGGCAGGGCGGCAAAACGGCCGCCGGCCAAACGCGCGGCGGCATCGAGGCGAACCGCCCCACCCCCGTCGCCACCGCGACGGCGAAATCCGGCGACATCAATATCTACCTCAACGGCCTCGGCACCGTCACGCCGCTCAACACGGTCACTGTCCGCAGCCGCGTCGAAGGCGAACTGAACAGGATCCTGTTCCGCGAGGGTCAGGTGGTCAAACAGGGCGAACTGCTCGCCGAGATCGATCCCCGCGCTTTCCAGGTCCAGCTTGCCCAGGCCGAAGGCCAGATGGCCCGCGACGTCGCGCTGCTCAAGAACGCGCAGGCCGACCTCGAGCGCTACCGCGTGCTGTTCGAGCAGGACTCGATCGCCCGCCAGCAACTCGATACCCAGCAGGCGCTGGTACGCCAGTACGAAGGCACGCTCAAGGCCGACCAGGCGCAGATCGACAACGCCAAGCTGCAACTCGTCTACTCGCGCATCACCGCCCCGATCAGCGGCCGCATCGGGTTGCGCCAGGTCGATCCGGGCAACATTGTCCGCAGCAGCGACACCAACGGCCTGGCGGTCATCACCCAGCTGCAGCCGGTCTCCGTCATCTTCACGCTGCCCGAGGACAACCTGCCCGCGGTGATGAAGAAGCTGCAGGCGGGTGAAACGCTTGCCGTGGACGCCTTCGACCGCTCGGGCAAGAACCGGCTTGCGGGCGGGGTGCTGCTTACCGTGGACAACCAGATCGATCCGGCGACCGGCACGGTCAAGCTCAAGGCGCAATTTCCCAATGACGACCACAGCCTGTTCGCCAACCAGTTCGTCAACGCGCGCATGCTGCTGGAAGTCAGGCACGACACCACGCTGGTTCCCGCCGCCGCAGTCCAGCGCGGCACGCAAGGCAGTTTCGTGTATGTCGTGAAGAACGACAGCAGCGTGACCGTGCGCCCGATCAAGCCCGGACCCACCGAAGGCGAAACAGCCGCCATCGAAGAAGGGCTCGCGCCCGGCGAAGTCGTGGTAATCGACGGTACCGACAAACTGCGCGAAGGCGCGAAGGTGGAAGTCGCCGGCGGGCGCGACGCGGCGGCGGGCGCTGAAGTGCAAAGCGCGGGCAAGCGCCATCGCAAGGAAGGCAATGCGGGTCAGGACATCCCTGCAGCGGACCGGGCCGGCGCCGCGCAACAGGATGGCGGAGAGCCCCGGCGCCGGCGCGAGGGTGCCGCGACGGGTACGCCGCCCGCCGGCGACTAGGCATCCCGCGTGAATCCGTCACGCCTGTTCATCCTGCGGCCGGTGGCGACCTCGTTGTTGATGGTCGCCGTCCTGCTGTCAGGCATCGTCGCCTATCGCCTGCTGCCCCTGTCTGCGCTGCCCGAAGTCGACTATCCGACCATACAGGTGGTGACACTTTATCCGGGCGCCAGTCCGGATGTCACCACCTCGTCGGTCACCGCGCCGCTCGAGCGACAGTTCGGCCAGATGCCCGGACTGAACCAGATGTCGTCCACCAGTTCCGGCGGCGCATCGGTCATCACGCTGCAGTTCAGCCTCGATCTCACGCTGGACGTCGCCGAACAGGAAGTGCAGGCGGCCATCAACGCGGCCGGCTCCCTGCTGCCCGCCGACCTGCCATCGCCGCCGATCTACAGCAAGGTCAATCCGGCCGACGCCCCGATCCTTTCCCTGGCCGTGACGTCCGCCTCGCTGCCGTTGCCCAAGGTACAGGATCTGATCGACACGCGCGTCGCCCAGAAAATTTCCCAGCTTCCCGGCGTCGGCCTGGTCACGCTGTCAGGCGGACAGCGCCCGGCGGTGCGCATCCAGGCCAATCCACGCGCGCTCGGCGCCTACGGCCTGAGCCTTGAGGACCTGCGCACGGTGATCGGCAACGCCAACGTCAACCAGGCCAAGGGCAGTTTCGACGGTCCGACACGCGCATCCACCATCGATGCCAACGACCAGCTCAAATCCGCCGCCGAATACATGAACCTCATCATCGCCTACAAGAACGGCGGTGCGATCCGGCTGAGCGATGTGGCGGATTCGATCGACGATGCGGAGAACATCCGCCTCGCCGCATGGGCCAACGACAAGGCGGCTGTCGTTGTCAACATCCAGCGCCAGCCCGGCGCCAATGTGATCGAAGTCGTGGACAGGGTGAAGAAACTGCTGCCGCAGCTGCAGGCTTCATTGCCCGGCTCGGTTGACGTCGCGCTCCTGACCGACCGCACCACCACCATCCGCGCGTCGGTGAAGGACGTGCAGTTCGAGTTGATCCTGGCGGTCGCCCTGGTGGTGATGGTGATTTTCCTGTTCCTGCGCAACGTCGCGGCGACGGTCATTCCCGCCGTGGCGGTACCTTTGTCGCTGGTCGGCACGTTCGGCGTGATGTACCTCGCCGGGTTCAGCATCAATAACCTCACCTTGATGGCACTGACCATTGCCACGGGTTTCGTGGTGGACGATGCCATCGTGATGATCGAGAACATCTCCCGCTATATCGAAAAGGGCGAGAAGCCGCTCGACGCCGCCCTCAAGGGCGCGAGGCAGATAGGCTTCACCATCATTTCACTGACCTTCTCGCTGATCGCAGTGCTGATCCCGCTGCTGTTCATGGGCGACGTCGTCGGGCGGCTGTTCCGGGAGTTCGCCATCACCCTCGCCGTCGCCATCCTGATCTCGGCCGTCGTATCGCTGACCCTGACGCCGATGATGTGCGCGCGCCTGCTCCGGCACATTCCGGAGAATGAGCAAAGCCGCTTCTATCGTGCCGGCGGCCGCTTCTTCGACAACGTGATCGCGCGCTATGGCCGCGCGCTCGACTGGGTGCTGGACCGCCAGGCCGCCACCCTGCTGGTTGCCGCGGGAACGCTGGTGCTTACGGTCCTCTTGTACATATGGATCCCAAAGGGCTTCTTTCCGCCGCAGGACACCGGGTTGATCCAGGGCATTTCCGAAGCGCCGCAATCCATCTCCTTCGGCGCAATGGCGCAGCGGCAACAGGCCCTGGCGAAAGCCGTGCTGCAGGATCCGGCCGTTGCCAGCGTCACGTCGTTCATCGGCGTGGACGGCACCAACGCCACCCTGAACAGCGGCCGCATGCTGATCAACCTGAAGCCGCTGAAGGAGCGTGGCCTGCACGCCACCGACGTCATCCGCAGGATGCAACCAAGCCTCGCCGGCGTCGAAGGCATAGAGCTGTTCATGCAGCCGGTGCAGGACCTGACCATCGAGGACCGGGTCAGCCGCACCCAGTACCAGTTCAGCCTGGAAGATGCGGACACGAATAATCTGAGCACCTGGGTGCCCAGGCTGCTCGAGCGCCTGCGCGCGGCGCCGCAGCTTGCCGATACGACCAGCGACCTGCAGGACCAGGGCCTGCAGGCCTTCGTCGACATCGATCGCGCTTCCGCCAGCCGCCTGGGCATCACGCCTTCGGCGATCGACAATGCGCTATATAACGCCTTCGGACAGCGCATGATCTCCACCATCTTTACCCAGTCGAACCAGTACCGGGTGATTCTCGAAGTGCATCCCGATTTCCAGAAGGGCCCGGAAGCGCTCGCGGACATTTATGTCACCGCAGCCGACGGCCAGCCGGTCAGGCTCTCCACGGTGGCGAAAATAGTCGAACGCAACGCCCCGCTCGTGATCAGCCATATCGGCCAGTTTCCCGCGACCACGATTTCCTTCAACCTCGGGCCCGGTTACTCGCTGGGCGAAGCCGTCGACGCGATCCGCGCCGCGGAAAAGGAGATCGGCCTGCCGGCCAGCATGCGCACCAGCTTCCAGGGCGCCGCGCTGGCCTTCGAATCATCGCTGGGCAACACCCTGCTGCTGATCCTGGCGGCGATCGTCACCATGTACATCGTGCTGGGCGTGCTGTACGAAAGCTACATCCATCCGGTCACGATCCTGTCGACGCTGCCCTCTGCCGCCGTCGGCGCCCTGCTCGCGCTGATGATCTCGCGCACCGACCTGGGCATCATCGGCATCATCGGCATCATTCTGCTGATCGGCATCGTCAAGAAGAACGCCATCATGATGATCGACTTCGCGCTGGATGCCGAACGCAATGAAGGCAAGAGCCCGCGCGACGCCATTTTCCAGGCCTGCCTGCTGCGCTTCCGTCCGATCCTGATGACGACCATGTCCGCCCTGCTCGGCGCGCTGCCATTGATGGTCGGGGGCGGCGTCGGTTCCGAACTGCGCCAGCCGCTGGGCATCACCATGGTCGGCGGCCTGATAGCGAGCCAGGTGCTGACCCTGTTCACGACCCCGGTGATCTACCTCGCCTTCGACCGGCTTTCGCGCCGCACCCGCCGCGCCGCCGCGACGGAAAGCGGAGGGACGCTGTGAACTTCTTCGCCACCTTCATCCAGCGCCCGGTCGCGACCACGCTGCTGACCATCGGCATCGCGATGACCGGCATTGTGTCATTCGGCCTGCTGCCGGTTTCGCCGCTGCCGCAGGTGGATTTCCCGACCATCTCCGTGCAGGCGGGTTTGCCGGGGGCCAGTCCGGAAACCATGGCGGCCACGGTGGCCACGCCGCTGGAGCGGGCGCTGGGCCGCATCGCCGGCATCACCGAGATGACCTCGTCGAGCTCGCTCGGTTCGACCAGCATCACCCTGCAGTTTGACCTCAACCGGGACATCGACGGCGCGGCGCGCGACGTTCAGGCGGCCATCAATGCGGCGCGCAGTTCGCTGCCCACCGGCCTGCCGAACAATCCGACCTACCGCAAGGTCAACCCCGCCGACGCGCCGATCATGATGCTGTCACTGACCTCCGAAACCATGACGCGCGGCCAGATGTACGACGCGGCTTCCACGATCCTCGCGCAGAAGCTCTCGCAGGTGAGAGGCATCGGCCAGGTCACGGTGGGCGGGGGGTCGCTGCCCGCCGTCCGCGTCGAGATGAATCCGGCGGCGCTGCACAAGTATGGCATCGGCACCGAGGAAGTCCGCGCCACGATCGCGGCCGCGAATGCCAACCGGCCCAAGGGTTTCGTGGAAGATGGCGGCCGCCACTGGCAGATCGGCGCCAACGACCAGGCGGTGAGCGCCAGCGAGTACATGCCTCTGATCGTCGCCTATCGCAACGGCGCGGCCGTGCAAATGTCCGATATCGCGGAAGTCGTCGATTCGGTGCAGGACCTGCGCAATGCCGGGCTGGCTAACGGCAGGCCGGCGGTGCTGGTGATCCTGAACCGCCAGCCCGGCGCGAACATCATCGAGACCGTGGATGGCGTGAAGGCGGCGCTGCCGCAGCTTCGCGCCTCCATCCCCAGCGCAATCGATCTCACCGTGATGATGGACCGCACGCCGACGATCCGCGCGTCGCTGCACGAAGTCGAGCGCACGCTGATGATTTCGGTGGCCCTGGTGATCATGGTCGTGTTTCTGTTCCTGCGCCGCCTGCGCGCGACGCTGATCCCGACCATCGTGGTGCCGGTTTCCCTGCTCGGCACCTTCGGCGTCATGTACCTGTGCGGCTACAGCCTCAATAATCTTTCCCTGATGGCGCTGACCGTCGCCACCGGCTTCGTGGTCGACGACGCCATCGTGGTCATGGAAAACATCTCACGCAAGATCGAGGAGGGCATGCCGGCAATGAAAGCGGCGTTGAGCGGCGTGCGCGAAGTCGGCTTCACCGTCATCTCCATGAGCCTGTCCCTGATCGCCGTGTTCATCCCGATCCTGATGATGGGCGGCATCGTCGGGCGCCTGTTCCGCGAATTCGCGGTGACCCTGTCCGTGGCGGTGCTGGTATCGATGTTCGTATCGCTCACGGCGACGCCGATGATGTGCGCGCGCCTGCTGCGCAGGGAACCGGACCGCAAGGAAGGACGCTTCGCCCGCATGCTCGAGCGCGGCTTCGACGGCATGCGCCGGGGTTACGAAAAATCGCTGGGATGGGCGCTGCGCCACGGCCCGCTGATGATGCTCCTGCTGCTTGCCACGGTCTGCCTCAACGTCTATTTGTATGCCATCGTGCCGAAGGGCTTTTTTCCGCAGCAGGATACCGGGCGGATTTCCGGATCGATCCAGGCGGACCAGGATATTTCCTTCCAGGCGATGCAGCAGAAGCTGGCGGACTTCGTCGCCATCGTGCAGAAGGACCCGGCGGTAGACAACGTCATCGGCTTCACCGGCGGCGGCCAGCGCAACTCGGCGCGCATGTTCATCGCCCTGAAGCCGGTGTCCGAACGAAACATGACCGCCGACCAGGTGATCGGCAGGCTGCGCGGCAAGCTGTCGCACGAGGCCGGCGCCCGCCTGTTCCTGCAACCGGTGCAGGACATCCGCATCGGCGGCCGCGGCGGACAGGCCCAGTACCAGTACACCCTGCAGGCCGACGACCTCGACGAACTGCGCGAATGGGAGCCCCGCATCCGCCAGGCCATGTCGCAGCTTCCGCAACTCGTGGACGTCAATACCGACACGCAGGACCGCGGCTTGCAGACCACGCTCACCATCGACCGCGATGCGGCGTCGCGCCTCAACATCACCCCGCGCATCATCGATTCGACGCTGAACGACCTGTTCGGCCAGCGCCAGGTTTCGACCATCTACACTGCCCTGAACCAGTACAAGGTCGTAATGGAAGCCGCGCCCGAATACTGGCAAAGTCCGGAAGCCCTGAAAAATGTATTCGTGAGCGCAACCGACGGCACCCAGGTGCCGCTGTCGGCGATCGCCAGCTACGGTCCGGGCAATACCGCCCTGGCGGTCAACCACCAGGGCCAGTTCATTGCTTCCACCATTTCCTTCAACCTGCCGGTGGGCGTTGCGCTCTCCGATGCCACGAGTGCGATTTCCAGTGCAATTGCCCGGCTGGGCGTGCCCACCTCGATCTACGGCGGTTACCAGGGTTCCGCCAAGATGTTCCAGGCCTCCCTGGACAGCCAGCCATGGCTGATCCTCACCGCGCTGCTCGCGGTGTATATCGTGCTGGGCGTGCTCTACGAAAGCCTGGTGCATCCCCTCACCATCCTGTCAACGCTGCCGTCCGCAGGTGTGGGCGCAATCCTCGCGCTGCTGTTGTGCAATACCGAATTCAGCCTGATCGCGCTGATCGGCGTGATTCTCCTGATCGGCATCGTCAAGAAGAACGCGATCATGATGATCGACTTCGCGCTCGACGCCGAGCGCAACCGCGGCATGCGTCCCGAGGACGCCATCTACCAGGCCTGCGTGCTGCGCTTCCGCCCGATCATGATGACCACGATGGCCGCCCTGCTCGGCGCGGTCCCGCTGGCGATCGGCATGGGTGACGGCGCCGAACTGCGCCGCCCGCTCGGCATCTCCATCGTCGGCGGACTGATCGTGAGCCAGGTGCTGACGCTCTACACCACGCCGGTGGTGTATCTCTACCTCGACCGCTTCCGTCTCTACTGCAAGCGGGTTTTCTCGCGGCGTGCCCCGCATGCGGTGCGGCCAAACCACGCGGTTGGTGACGTTCCATGAAGAACTGTCTGAAGGTTTTTATTGCCGGCGCCGCCGTCGCGCTGTTCTCCGCCTGCACGGTCGGTCCCGATTATGTCCGTCCGGACACCGATACACCCGCGGCGTTCAAGGAGGGTTGGAAAACGGCGCAGCCACGCGACGGCGAATTGCGCGGCGACTGGTGGGAATCGTTCGGGGATCCGCTGCTCAGCAACCTGCTGAAGCAGGTGTCCATCTCCAACCAGAACCTGGCGCTGGCCGAAGCCCAGTATCGCCAGGCCCGCGCGCTGGTCCAGTCGGCGCGATCCGGCTATATGCCCACGGTGTCGGCCGGAGCCTCGGCCGACCGTTCGCGTTCCTCCGCTTCCGGGATCAGCATCAACCGCGGCGAGCGCGACAACTATTCGGTCTCCCTCGACGCGGTCTGGGAGATCGACATCTGGGGCCGGGTGCGCCGCGGCGTCGAATCCAGCGAGGCGGGGGCCCAGGCCAGCGCCGCCGACCTGGAATCCCTGCGGCTGTCCGCGCAGGCCGAACTGGCGACGAACTATTTCCAGCTGCGTTCGCTCGATACGCAACAGCTGCTGCTCGACGACACCGTCGTGGCGTATGAGCGCTCGCTCAAGCTGACGGAAAACCAGTACGCGGCGGGCATCGTCGCCAAGGCGGACGTGGTGCAGGCGCAGACCCAGCTCAAGTCCACACAGGCGCAGGCGCTCGACGTCGGCGTCCAGCGCGCCCAGCTCGAGCATGCCATCGCGCTGCTGATCGGCAAGCCCGCATCCACTTTCACGATCGAGCCGGCACCGCTGGTTGCGGAACCGCCTCATGTCCCGGCCGGCCTGCCCTCCGACCTGCTGGAACGCCGTCCCGACGTCGCAGCCGCCGAACGCCGGATGGCCCAGGCCAACGCGGAGATCGGCGTGGCGAAGGCCGCCTACTACCCCACCCTGTCCCTGTCGGCCGTGGTCGGCTTCCAGAGTTCGGTGCTCTCCGACCTGATCTCCGCGCCCAACCGCTTCTGGTCGGTGGGACCGGCGCTGGCGCAGACCCTGTTCGATGGCGGCGCGCGGCGCGCCCTTTCCGACAACGCGATTGCCGCCTACGACGGCAATGTCGCCTTCTATCGCCAGACCGTGCTGACGGGATTCAAGGAAGTGGAAGATAACCTCGCGGCGCTGCGCATCCTCGAAGAGGAGGCCCGCATCCAGGACGAAGCCGTGCAATCCGCACGCCAGTCGGTGCTGCTGACCACCAATCAGTACAAGGCGGGCCTTGTCGGTTACCTCAATGTAATCGTGGTGCAGGCGGCCGCACTCAATGTCGAACGCAATGCGGTGGATATCCGCAACCGCCGTCTCGCCGCCAGCGTGGGACTGATCAAGGCGCTGGGCGGCGGCTGGAAAGCCTCGGACCTGCCGGGCGACCTGGCTGCGGGAGAGCCCTCCGCCGCCGCGAAATCCACGGCGCCGCAATAACGCCACGAAAGAGGACGTGCGATGCGCACCATTATCAATAAGAGCAGAATTA
The DNA here is from genome assembly GCA_036384015.1 of Burkholderiales bacterium. Classification (GTDB taxonomy): domain Bacteria; phylum Pseudomonadota; class Gammaproteobacteria; order Burkholderiales; family JACQAP01; genus JACQAP01. The sequence goes on along the minus strand of DASVNF010000106.1, from coordinate 12,714 downwards.
CGGATCGTCCTGAAGCGCTACGGAGAGTTCCGCCCTTGAGACTGCATCCCCCGCTTACCGCCATCCGCATGGCTCCTGCGATCGCGGGCGCGCTGCTTGCGGCCTTTGCGCTGGGCGCCTGTACCGACAAGAACGGCGCCCAGGCCGAGGCAAAGAAGTCGCCGCCGAGCGTTCCGGTTCTCGTGGCCCAGGTGGTCGAGAAACGCATGCCGTTGCGCCTGCACGCGATCGGCAACGTGGAAACCATCGCTTCGGTCGCGGTCAAAGCCCGCGTCGACGGACAGATCACCCGTGTCCATGTGCGGGATGGACAGGACGTCGCCGCCGACGACCTCCTTTTCCAGCTGGATCCCAAACCCTACCAGTCGCAACTCGAACAGGCCCAGGCCAATCTCGCCCGCGACCAGGCGCAGCTCGAGTACCTGCAAGGCCAGGAGAAACGCTATCAGGACCTGATGAACCAGAACTTCGTATCGAAGGAAGGCTATGCCCAGGTTGCCGCCAATTTCCGCGGCGCGGAGGCCAGCGTGAAGTCGAACGAGGCCGCGGTCCAGCATGCGCGCGTGAACCTCGGCTACACCACCATCCGTTCGCCGATCAACGGCCGGGTCGGCAAGGTCATGCTCTCGGAAGGCAACCTGGTCAAAGGCAACGACACGGTCCCGATGCTGGTGATCAACCAGCTTTCGCCGATCTATGTCAGCGTAGCGGTGCCGCAGCAGTATCTCAACGACATCCGCACGCTGCACAAGGCCGCGCCGCTGCGGGTCGAAGCCGCGCTCGACAAGGGAGGCAAGACTCTGGCCGGCAAGCTCGCTTTCATCGACAACGCCGTCGACGTCAGCACCGGCACCATCAAGCTCCGCGGCATTTTCGAGAACCGGGAGAAGGAACTCTGGCCGGGCCAATTCGTGGACGCATGGGTTTCGCTGCGGGATGACGACAAGGCGCTGGTGGTGCCGACCCAGGCATTGCAGACGGGACCGAAAGGACAGTACGTCTATGTGGTCAAGGCGGACTCGAGCGCGGAACTTCGAACCGTCGAAGTCATTCGCACCGAAGGGGATGAAACCGTGCTTGCAGGCGGCGTGACTGCAGGCGAAACCGTCGTCGTGGACGGCGCCTCCCGCATCCTGCCGGGCACCCGGGTCAGCACGAAAGCGCCGGAGAAAGCCTCGTGAATTTCGTCGGGGTGTTCGTCAGCCGGCCGGTGATGACCGGCCTGGTCATGATCGGAATTCTCATGTTCGGCATTTTCAGCTACCGGCTGCTGCCGGTATCCGACCTGCCCAATATGGATTTCCCGACGATTGCCGTGGCGGCTTCGCTGCCCGGCGCCAGCCCCGAGACCATGGCGTCCGCGGTGGCCACACCGCTGGAAAAAGAGTTTTCCACCATCGCCGGCCTCGAATCAATGGATTCGAATAGCGCGATGGGCGTTACGCGCGTCACAATGCAGTTCTCGCTCGACCGCAGCATCGACGCCGCCGCGCAGGACGTGCAGGCCGCTCTCACCCGCGCGGCCCGCCAGTTGCCGCCGCAGATGACCACGCCGCCGTCCTTCCAGAAAGTGAACCCGGCGGATGCGCCGATTTTCTACCTGGCCCTGACTTCCAAGACCCTTCCCCTGTCCACCGTGGACGAATATGCGCAGACGCTCCTGGCGCAGCGCATCTCCACCGTCAACGGCGTCGCACAGGTCCAGGTCATCGGTTCGCAAAAATTCGCGGTGCGCATTCAGCTCGATCCGAAATCGCTGGCCTCCCGCGGCATCGGGATCGACGAAGTCGCCGATGCGGTCACCCGACAGAACTCGAACCTGCCTACGGGGACCCTGTATGGGGCGCACCGGGCCTATACGGTGGAATCCAACGGCAAGCTCCAGAACGCGGCGGGATTCCGGCCGGTGGTGGTCGCCTGGCGCAACGGCGCGCCGGTGCGAATGAGCGAGATTGGGCGCGTCATCGACGGCGTGGAGAACGACAAGGTCGCCGCCTGGTACAACGACGAGCGCGGCATCGTGATTTCGATCCAGAGACAGCCCGGCACCAACACCATCGAGATCGTCGATACCATCAAGAAGCTGCTCCCTACGTTCCGCGCGCAGGCGCCGGCCGGGCTGGAAATGGAGATTCTCTACGACCGCTCGATCTCCGTGCGGGAGTCCGTGCACGACGTGCAGTTCACGCTGGTCCTGGCGCTGGTACTGGTGGTCCTGGTGATCTTCCTGTTCCTGCGCAACCTCTCCGCGACCCTGATTCCCAGCCTGGCTCTGCCGATGTCCATCGTCGGCACGTTCTCCGTGATGTACCTGGCGGGCTTCAGTCTCAACAATATTTCGCTGATGGCCCTTACGCTATGCGTGGGCTTCGTCGTGGACGACGCCATCGTCATGCTGGAGAACATCAACCGGCACATGGAGATGGGCAAGTCCGCGATGCAGGCGACGCTGGACGGCGCGCGAGAAGTGGGTTTTACGATCGTTTCCATGACGCTGTCCCTCGCCGCCGTTTTTATCCCGGTGCTGTTCATGAGCGGCATCCTCGGCAAGCTTCTGCACGAATTTGCCGTCACCATCATGGCGGCAGTCCTGGTGTCCGGCTTCGTCTCGCTGACGCTCACGCCGATGCTTTGCAGTCGCTGGCTGCGTCCGGAGCACGGAAAAAAACACGGCCGCGTCTACCAGTGGAGCGAACGCGCCTTCGACGGCATGCGCGACCTGTACGACGTCACGCTCAAATGGTCGCTACTCCACCACCGGATCATCATGCTGGGCTTCGTCGCGATCTTCGCGGCCACGGCCTGGTTGTTTCATATCACGCCGAAAGGCTTCCTTCCCAGCACCGATACCGGGCAGCTGCTGGTGTTCACGGAGGCGGCGCAGGACATTTCCTTCGAGGCAATGGCGCAGAAGCAGCGCCAGGCCGCGAACATCGTCCGTGCTGATCCCAATGTGGAAAGCGTGATGGCATTCATCGGCCCCTCCTCGACCTCCGGATCCAGCCAGACGCTTAACCTGGGCCGCATCCTGGTGAAACTGAAGGATCGCGACGAGCGACTGCATGCGGATGCGATCATCCAGGAGCTGAGGCCCAAGCTGTCGGTCATCCCGGGCCTGAAAGTCTATCCGCAGAACATTCCGCCGGTGCGCATCGGCGGCAAGGTGACCAAGAGCGAATACCAGTACACGCTGCAGGACGCGGACACCGCGGAGCTGTACCACTGGGCTCCGATCCTGGAAGAGAAAGTCCGCGGCCTGCCGGGCTTCGTGGATGTCAACAGCGACCTGCAGATCACCAACCCGACGGTCAAAATCGAGATCGAGCGCGACAAGGCGTCCACCCTGGGCGTCACAGCCGAGCAGATAGAGGAGGCCCTCTACAGCGCCTTCAGTGCGCGCCAGGTTTCCACCATCTACACGCCAAGCAACGAGTACTGGGTCATCCTTGAACTCGCGCCGGAATACCAGGACAGCCCGGAAGCGCTGTCCATGCTTTACGTGCGCTCCAGCACTGGGGCGCTGGTACCCCTGTCATCCGTGGCCCGCATTGGCCGCGGCGTCAGCCCGCTGACGGTCGCCCACCAGGGCCAGCTCCCTGCGGTGACGATTTCCTTCAACCTGCGTCCCGGTGTGGCGCTGAGCGAAGCCATCGCGCAGGTGAATGGCGTGGTCTCCGAACTGCGCATTCCGCCAACGCTCATCGGCAGCTTCCAGGGCACGGCGCAGGCATTTCAGTCTTCGCTTGCGGGCATGGGCCTGCTGCTCCTCATGTCGGTATTCGTGATCTACCTGATCCTGGGCATTCTCTATGAGAGCTATATCCATCCGATCACCATCCTGTCGGGGCTGCCGACCGCCGGGTTCGGCGCGTTGCTTACGCTGATCCTGTTCAGGATGGACCTGAACATGTATGGCTTCGTCGGCCTGATCATGCTGATCGGCATCGTCAAGAAAAACGCCATCATGATGATCGACTTCGCCATCGATGCGCAGCGCCGGGACGGTGTCGAGCCGGCTAAGGCGATCTACGACGCCTGCATAATCCGCTTCCGGCCGATCATGATGACCACCATGGCTGCGCTGATGGGAACGCTGCCGATCGCACTGGGCATCGGTGCGGGCGCCGAGGCACGCAAGCCGCTCGGACTGGCGGTGGTCGGCGGCCTGATCGTCTCGCAACTGCTGACGCTGTACATCACACCGGTGGTGTATTTGTACCTCGAGCAATTCCAGCAATGGCGCGCGCGCCGGCGCGGCCATGTCACGCCGGCGCTGGAAACCCGGCCACAGGAATAAGGGGAGTCGTTATGGAAAACAGCCAGGCGGTGATAACGGACGCCGCAGGAGAACCGCGGCCTTCGCTAGTCACCACGGCCCACATCATTTACGGGCTGCACTCGCTCAGCATCCTGATCGGACTGACCAGCGCCGTGACGATCGTCGGCGCCTTCGTGTTCGGCATTCCCTCCATCGTCGCGGTGGTGCTGAACTACATCCACCAGTCCGACGTCCGCGGGACTTTCCTGGAGTCGCACTTCCGCTGGCAGATCCGCACGTTCTGGTTCGCCGTCCTCTGGGTCGGGCTGGGCGTGCTGCTCATCATTACGATCGTGGGGATTCTGGTCGCCTGGGCGGTGTTCCTCGGCGCGGGCATCTGGGTGATCTACCGCGTCGGCCGCGGCTGGCTGACGTTGCAGGACCGCAAGCCGCTGCAGCTCTGAAACCCGCGCATCCGGCGCGGGAGGTCCCAGGGAAGGCGATGCGGCAGCGGCTTACGCCAGATTCGCCTTCAGTCGTTGCAGGATTTCGCGAATGCGTTTCGCGTTCTGTCCGACGTCGCTGCGGCCGACGCGTGATTTCGAACGGACATCCACTTTGGTGCCGGCGCCGTCGGCGGCGATGCGCACCACGACATCGTCCTTGAATCCGAAGAGCAGGCTGGTATGGACCGCCTCGATGCGGCCCTCGGCGGCATTCTTGTCGACGACCTGCAGCTTCATCGACTTCAGAGCGGCTTCCGCGGCGGCGACCACCTTGTCCTTGTCTGCCGCCACCGTCAGGGTCGCAAGGTCGGGATAGGCTTTCTGCTGCAGGGCCGCCACTTCCGGGCCGTCGTATTCGACCGGATGATCGCCTTCCTTGCGCAGGCCCTTCACCGCAACGAAGGCCGGCGGATTCTGCATGTCGGTGGTGATGTCGTGGATGAATGGAAGCCTGGCGACGGTCTGCTTGTACGTCCAGGGAATGTACGCGGTAGCCGCGCCGACGAGGATGCCGACAACCGCGGCGATGACGAGCCTGGGTGGTTTCGGGACCAGCAGAAACAGCCCGGCCAGGGAAACGACTGCGCTGCCGGCCGCAACCCAGAATGCCCAGCCCATGATCGTGAAACCCGTGCGGAAGTGCCACAGGCCCAGGCGATAGCCGATTCCCGCAAACACCATGGCAAGGGCGCTGGCAAGCGCGGCGGCGAGCCCGATGCCGATCAGGCGGCGGCTGATGGTCGCGAATGATTTTTTCCCTGCGGAATTTCCGGCTTCCATGGCAGTTTCCTCCTTGTAATCGGTTCGACGGCCCTTCGTCCGGGAAACATTCTACGCCCCATGGGCCGGTGACCCGGCCCGGGGCCCGCCCTGGGAAAGCGCAGCTACCCGCTCATGCATCCACGGAATAGCTGGTATGCCGGCCGCCTGTCTTCCGTATCCGCCTTGCCGGCGGCATATTGACGTCGTAGCAATTTCTTTTTGGAGGCTCACCATGAGAGACTTTCTGGGCATTTTCCGCAACACGCTGGAATCCGCGGGCACACACGCGCTGGACGCCACCAAGCGCGAATTCATCCGCGCGCGGGAAGACCTGCGGAAGATCTACGGCCGTACCTGGAGCGACCGCGGTCACCTGTAATACGCGTTAGGACGTTCTTACAGGATGTGCAGGATGAAAAGCAAATGGTCATGTACCTATGCCCGGGTTATTGCGCAGGGATGGCACCCGAATTTATCCTGTCCATCATGTAAATCCTGTCTGGCCTTCGCCCCAGTGCTTTGACACGATGAAAGGCGGGTAGAAGCCGTACTCGCGTTTCAAGCATGTACACGGGACGTTGCTGAATTTGTCCTGTCCATCATGCAAATCCTGTCCGTCTTCAGGACAAGTCCGGGCTCCGCTGTCGATTCCGGGGGCGTAAGCGGGCACAATGCCGGCTTCCCTCATGAATCCCGCCTTTTTCGCCCTGGCCGCCGCCGCCTTCGTTTCCGGCGCAAACCTGAGGTTGTTCGATGCGCTGCTGCCGACAGTCGCTCGCGACTTCGGTGTCCTGCCGACGACGGCTTCCGTGGTCATCACCGCATTTACGCTCGCCTACGGCTTGTTCCAGGTCGTGCACGGCCCGCTCGGCGACCGGCTCGGCAAATTGAGAGTCGTGGGTGTCGCCACGATGGTCGCGGCGGCGGCTTCGCTGGGCTGCTCGTTCGCTTCGTCGCTGGAAACGCTCACCGTGCTGCGCTTTGCCACCGGCATCGGCGCGGCAGCAATCGTTCCGCTCTCGCTGGCCTGGGTCGGCGACAACACCCCTTATGACCGGCGCCAGGCAGCGATCGGCCGCCTGCTCAGTTTCATCCTCATGGGACAGATCCTCGGACCCGCGCTCGGCGGCGCCCTAGCCGAGTTCGTCGACTGGCGCCGGGTGTTCGACGTGCTGGCCGCGATTTTCCTGATCGTCAGCGTGGTGCTGCTGGTGGTCGACCGTCGGACCGGACGGCCGAAGGCGGCGGCCGTTTCCGGTAGCGTGATGGACAACTACCTGCGTGTGCTGCGCGACCCATGGGTGCGCACCGTGATGCTCACGGTATTCCTCGAAGGCGGCCTGTTCTACGGCGCCTTCGCCTACACCGGCGCGTATCTCGAAGAACGCTTCGACCTTTCCTACCTGCTGATCGGCGCCCTGCTCGCGGGCTTCGGCCTCGGCGGCGTGGTCTACAGCGTGATGGTGCGCTGGCTGCTCGCGCGCTTCGGCGAGACGGGCTTCGTCAAGATCGGGGGCGGGTTGATGCTGGCCTGCTTCGTCGTCCTGCCGCTGCTGCCATTGTGGCAGGCGACCATTCCCGTATTCATCGTCGCCGGTTTCGGCTTCTACATGTTCCACAACACCCTGCAGACCAAGGCGACCGAAATGGCGCCGCAGGCCCGCGGTACCGCAATCGCCGTGTTCGCCTTTGCCCTGTTCATGGGACAAGCCAGCGGCGTCGCCGCGTGTGGTGTCGCAATCCGCCTGATTCATTACGAGTGGACCTTCGTCGCGATGGGCGTGCTCCTGGCCTTCCTCGGCTGGTGGTTCGCCGCCCGCGTCCAAAATCACCGCTTTGCCGCCTGAAGGCCCGCGCCCGTGCATCGTGCCGATGGCCAAAGTATGATGGGCTGCAACGAGGCCGCCGGGATTGCAAACGGCTGCCCCGGGCAAAAGCGACGCTTCCTGCGTCGGATCCTAGGGGGAAAACAAGCAATGAAACCACCGCTCGCCACCCGCGCGCTGATTGCGCTGCCTGTATCCGCGCCGGCGTTTGCGGCCGGCCAGGTCACCGAGGCCAAACTGGGTAAGCGGGTCGTGGACCGCAGGATTGCCGATGAAACCTCGACATTCACGGCTCGCGACCGCGGCCACCTCCGGCTCAAGGTGGAGGACACGAACGATGAACGGCTGAGCGTGACCTGGAAAGTGAACGACCCGGCCTTTCCGGTCGACCTCAAGATCAACGGCAGCTCGTGGCGCACCTGGGCAGGCAAAACCCTGCAGATCGTCGGCAACCGGACCGTTACGGTCACGGATTCCGCGGGGAAGACGCTCCACGAAAGCCGCTTCAAGGTCAAATAGGAACGCCACGGCAATACGACCATGGACGCCACGCCTCCTTCGACCGGATTCCACCGGCTCAAGCGATACTACGAAAAGAACGAGCGCAAGGTCGCCCTCTGGTCCTTCGTCGGCGGCTTCCTTTTCGACATCGTCACGCTGGAACGCATCGATTCCTGGTTCACCATCGGCCAGCAAGCGGTCTATATCCTGATCGTCGGCATCGCGCTGCTGCAGATGTTCTTCGAGGAGGGCAGGCCGCCGCGAGACCTGGCCGGCATGAACGCGGTCAAGCGGTTCTACTACGAATACCGCAACGCCATCGTGCACTTCATCCTCGGCAGCCTGCTCAGCCTGTACACGCTGTTCTTTTTCAAAAGCTCATCGCTGTTCGTTTCGTTCGGGTTCATGGCGATCCTGGTCGTGCTGCTCGTCGTCAATGAATCGGAGCGCTTCAAGAAGCTCGGGCTGTCTTTCAAGTTCGCGCTGCTCGGCATCTGCACGCTGTCCTTCTGCGCGGGAGTGGTGCCGGTATTCATCGGCTCGATCGGCATGCTGGTGTTCCTGGCGTCCATGCTGGTCGCCTGCATCCCGCCGGCGGTGGTGAACCGGCGCATCCGCATTCATGCGCCGGAACGCATCCCGCAGGCGCGCAAGCAGATCCTCGTTCCCTTCGGCGCGGTGCTGATGCTGTTCCTCGCGCTTTACCTGTTCCGGTTGATTCCGCCGGTCCCGCTTTCGATCCAGTACATCGGCGTTTACCATGGCGTCGAGCGCCAGGGCGACACATTCGTGCTGAGCCACGAACGGCCATTCTGGCGTTTCTGGGACAATGGCGACCAGCAGTTCCTCGCCCAGCCGGGCGACAAGGTCTATGTGTTCTTCCGGATTTTTTCTCCGGCGCGCTTCGCCGACCAGGTCCTGATGCGCTGGTACTGGAAGGACGCCGGCGGCAAATGGCGGCTGCAGGATTCCATTCCCATCAATATCCTGGGCGGACGGGCGCAGGGTTTTCGCGGCTATGGGATGAAATCGAACTATCAGCCCGGGGAATGGAAGCTGCAGGTGGAGACCACGGACGAACGTGAAATCGGCCGGGTCTATTTCGACCTGGAAACCGCGCCGGCCTCGCCGCGCAGTTTCGAGACCGACATCGAGTAGGTCGCCCGAACCGATGCGGCGACGGGCAGTCATAGGAATTCAACGACGGAAAGACCAGGCATGAAACTCTGGATATTCGATTCGCATGCGTCCGACGAGGACATCGAAGCAGGTTGCGAGGCGGCGGTGGCGCTCATCGAGAAACGCGGCATCAGCGTCGACAGGGCTTACGACGCGGTGATGAAACGCAGCAGCCGGGCGCGTTACGACACGCGCGCGGCCAAGGCCTGGGACGACGCGGAAGACGAAGCGTTGCGGGTCACGTACCACGGCGCGGAGCCGGACGACGAACCGGTGCTCGGACCGCACAAGACGCCGGAACGGCACAACTAGGCGACCGGACGTTCCTCGCCTGAAACTCCGGAACCGCGGGCTGCGCGCCGCCGTTCCGGGACCCCTTTGTTACTTGGCGATGTCCAGCAGTTCGACTTCGAAGACCAGCGTGGCGCCCGGCTTGATCTTGGGCGGCGATCCACGGTCCCCATAGGCGATGTCAGCAGGGCAGATCAACCTGGCTTTGCCACCCACCTTGATCAGCTGCACGCCCTCGGTCCAGCATTTGATCACGCCGTTGAGTCCGAAGGTCGCGGGCGAACCGCGCTTTACGGAACTGTCGAATACCGTTCCATCGACCAGGGTGCCGTGATAGTGGACCGTCACCTTGTCGGTAGCCGCCGGCTTCGCACCGGTGCCTTCCTTGACCGGAATCACGATGGCGCCGGATTCGGTTTTTTTCGCGCCGGGCTCAGCCGCCGCCTTGGCCAGGAATGCGGCGCCGGCCTTCTTTTCCTTCTCCGCAACGGCGCCGGCACGGGCCTGCGCCAGCTGCTGGATCTTCGGCATGTAGGCCTGCACGTCGACCTTGGCCGGACGCTTCAGCACGCCGTCGGTCAGGCCGGCCTTCACCTGTTCCAACTCGGCCTCGCTCAGGGAAAAATCACTCACCGTCTGGCTCAGCGCCTGGCCGATCGCGTACATGGTCTTTTCTTCTTCGGTCTTCGGGTCTGCTCCGCATGCGGCGGCAATAAAGGTGACGGCAAGCAACGCCGGGGCAAAGCGAACAATGGGTTTCATCGGGGTCCTTTCCTGGAAAGCGGGCATGGTACCGCATCGGCGTGTGCCGGGGCGCGAGGGAAAAGAGACGAGAGAAAAGAGGAAAGAGAAGACTAGACCGTTTCAGGAATTTTTGGTTCCGACCTCTCTTTTACCTTTTCTCTTTTCTCTCGTCTCTTGCTCCCTTACCACCGTCGCTGCATGTTTCCCGGCCTCGCCCGCCAATACTTCCACACCAGAAAACCACCGATCAGGCCGCCGAGGTGGGCGAAATGGGCGACGCCGGAGACCGTGCCGGTAATGCCGAACACCAGTTCGAGGATGGCGTACAACAGTACGAATACGCGCGCCGGCATGGGAATCGGCGGGAACAACGGCATGATCCTGCGGTTCGGAAACACCAGCGCATAGGCCAGCAACAAACCGAAAACGCCGGCCGACGCGCCGATCACCGGCCCTCCACCTTCACCGAACATCGCGCCGACAAGGATCTGCACGATGCCGCCCGTCACGACGCTGGCGAAATAGGCCGCGGCCAGGCGCTTCGCTCCCCACACGCGTTCCAGGTCGCCGCCGAACATCCACACGGCCAGCATGTTGAACGCGAGGTGCAGGAAATTCCCGTGCAGGAAGCTGTATGTGACCATCTGCCAGGGCGACAGCAGCGGCAGGCTTTCGATTCCGAGCCCCGCACCCGGCCACAGTGCAAACCAGTATATGAGGGCATTCCCCATGACCTGCTGCAGCAGGAAGATGACCACGTTGACGATAACGAGGGCTTTGGTGAACGGCGGCAGCGACGGCATGAGGCTCTTCCAGGTCGGAGTGTGGGTGGATTCAGGCGCGCAGGCGCTTAAACAACATGCAGGTCAGGAGATTCAATTCACGAGCGGGCTAGGAACTGCAGGATAGCATCGAGCAGCCCGCGCGATTGCGCGCCCAGTCCGGCCGGCGCTGCGCGAACTTTTCCCGGCCGGGCTGATCGTCGTAAGGATGCCGCAGCACATCGAGCAATTCCAGGATGCCTGCATCGTCTCCCTGCTCCGCCCGGTCGATGGCTTCCTGTGCAAGGTAGTTGCGCAGCACATATTTCGGATTGGCCGAATTCATGCGCGCCCTGCGTTCGGCCGCCGGCAATCCGTCGCCATGCACGCGGATGGCATAGCGTCCCAGCCAGGCCATGAACTCCGGTTCGGCTTCGCGGCGTTTCGCGTCGTCGTAGAATGCATCCGCGAAGGGGGCGAGCGAAGGCGCATCGGGATCGACATCCGCCAGCGCGCGGAAGAAGATCGACATATCGACCTCGGCCGCCTGCAGCAAGCCGTACAGCTCCCGCATGAACTCTTCATCACCCTCCCGGCATTCGAGCAGGCCGAGTTTCGCCGCGACATTGCCGCGATCCGCGGCCATGAATACGTCGACGTAACGCTGCAACCCCGCCTTCAGGGGCTCGACCGTCTCAAATGCGGGCACCAGCGCATTGGCCAGCTGTTGGACGTTCCAGTACGCAATCTGCGCCTGCTGGCCGAAGCGGTAACGCCGTCCCTGCGCATCCGTGGTGTTCGGCGTCCAGTCGAGATCGAAATCGTCTATCCAGCCGTACGGGCCGTAGTCGATGGTAAGCCCGAGGATGGACATGTTGTCGGTATTCATCACCCCGTGCACAAACCCGACCCGCAGCCAGTGGGCCACCATCACCGCGGTCCGCTCGCATACCTGCGCGAACCAGTCGGCGTAGAGCTGCCCGCCCGACGACCGCAGTTCCGGAAAATCCCGATGGATGGTGAAGTCGATCAGCTTCCTGAGCAGTTCGACGTCCTCGCGCGAAGTCGGCAATTCGAAATTGCCGAATCGGATGAACGACGGCGCCACGCGGCAGACCACCGCGCCCGGCTCTGCCTGGGGATGGCCGTCGTAGAACATGTCCCGGATCACCTGCTCGCCGGTCGCCACCAGGCTCAATGCGCGGGTCGTCGGCACCCCAAGGTGATGCATGGCTTCGCTGCACAGGAACTCGCGCACCGAGGAGCGCAGCACGGCCCGGCCGTCTGCGGTACGTGAATACGGCGTCGGTCCGGCGCCCTTGAGTTGCAGTTCCCAGCGCTGCCCCCTTGAGTTGATGGTTTCGCCCAGGGTGATGGCCCGGCCGTCGCCCAGTTGTCCGGCCCAATGGCCGAACTGGTGGCCGCCATAGTTGGCGGCATAGGGTTGCATGCCCTCGACCAGGGCGTTGCCGCCGAACACGCTGGCAAACTCCGGCGAACGGATGTCCGCGTCGTCGATGTCGAGCAATGCCGCCACTTCGGGCGAATGCGCGACAAGGCGCGGCGCGGCGACCGGCGTCGGTTTGACGCGCGAATAAAGGGCGCCATGCACCTGGCGGCGTTGCGGACCGTCCAGCGGGTCTGCGGGCAGTTCGCGGACGAAGGAATTGTCGAAACGAAGGGTTTGCATCGGTTTGGGGAGATTGCCGGAGTCAGACAGCGAATCCGGCGAGCGATTCCGGATTGTAAGGGGAATCCTGCGATGGGTTTTAGCCCCCTTCCCCCGCACTGATTCCGGTCGGCAGCTTGCCGCGTCCGTCACTCACGGCGAAAGTGCACGGGCGGGGCTCCGCTTTGAACCTCCGCCCTGAGGATTTTTAATGGTC
>DASVNF010000105.1:0-4780 GCA_036384015.1 Burkholderiales bacterium | reverse complement strand
GGCGCTCTCGGTAAAGCAATGCATGACCCCGCCGATTGCCGCCGCGTTTTCCTCCCGCATGAGCCGCAGCGTGTCTTGCGCGGCTTCCCGGGTATGGATGATCAGCGGCTTGCCGACTTCCCGGGCGGCCCGGATATGCCTGCGAAACCGCTCCCGTTGCCATTCAAGGTCGCCCGTAAGCCGGTAGTAATCCAGGCCGGTTTCGCCAACTGCCACCACGCGAGGGTGACTGGCCAGGGCAACCAGCCGGTCCACGCCCGGATCCTCGCCCGCTTCGGTATCCGGATGGACGCCGGCCGACGCAAAAACGTTTGGAAAGCGTTCCGCCAGACCGAGAACCTCGGGAAAAGCTTCCATGGTGACCGACACACACAAGGCGTGACTCACGCTGTTGGCTTTCATCGCCCCCAGAACGCCATCGATGTCGGCGACCAGTTCGGGAAAGTTGATGTGGCAGTGAGAATCGACGTACATGATCAATTGACCATAAAGCAAATGAGAGGTTAATCCCCCGGGGCGCTCAATGGAGGCCTGGATAGCCGGCAAGCAGGCCTTCGACGGCCAGGCGCTTGTTCAGTGGATGCTGGGAAACGCGGCCATATTGGATAACAGTGTCATACCAGGCCATCAGGGCTTCCGGCCCTGCCTCTGTGGCGAGCTTTTCGAGGGCATTCCGGAAATCCAGGTGATAGCGAACCGTGCCACCGGATTTGATCGCCGCGATGTCATAAGCCCATTGCTGCAGAAGACCTGCGAGCACGGGACCTTCGATCGGTTCCGCGCGTTCCGCGGCAACAACCGGATTGAACCCGGGCCGGGCCAGGGCGTCCAGCAGTGCCTTGCGCTGCGTCCAGTATTCCGGCGATTCGGCTTTTTCGATGGCCGCCAGGGGGGCATACCCTCCCTGCGCAAGCGCCAGTTCCGGCTGCTCTATACCCCTGCCCTTCAACCACTCCAGCGCAGCATCGGGCGCCGGAAGTGCGAATGGCACCTGGAAGCAGCGGCTGCGAATGGTGGGCAGCAGGCGATCCGGTTGGTGGCTGACGAGCAGGAAATAGGTATTGCCCGGCGGTTCCTCGAGAATCTTGAGGACCGCATTCGCCGCAGCCGGATGCATCGCTTCGGCCGGCGAAATCACGATGACCTTGGCGCGGCCCCGATAGGCGGTAGTGGTGACGAATTCGCCGAGCGAGCGGATGCGGTCCACGGAAATCTGCTTGCTGGGCTTCTTCGAGGATGAGGCGGTTTCCTCCTCTCCAGGCTGTTCTTCCTCGGTCGCCAGTTCGACTACGCGCAAGTCCGGATGATTGCCGGCGGCGACAAGATGGCAGGACGCGCATGTGCCGCATGCTCCCCACCCGTCGCGGGATGTCTCGCAAAGAACGGCGCGAGCCAGGAACAGCGCCGTGGTCCGTTTCCCGAGTCCCGGCTGGCCGCCCAGCAGCAGCGCACCGGGCAGGTTTTTAATATTGGCGGGCAACCGGGCCAGCGATGCCGCAATCCAGGGGAATCCTATTTCTTCCATAGCTGCAGAAGGCGCTCCTCGACTTCCTTCTGGATTTCCGGTATCGACCGGCCTCCATCGATGCGCGCGATGCGATGCGGCGCGGCGCGCATGCGATCCAGATAGGACTCGCGCACCCGCGAGAAGAAGGCGGCACTTTCGCGTTCGAAGCGGTCCGGCGATTTGATCCTGGCGACGCGTTCGCGTCCGACTTCCGCGCTGACATCGAAGAAAAATGTCAGATCCGGCTGCAGTTGCGGATGCGTCCAGGCTTCCAGTAATTCCAGCTTGCCTTGCGGCACGCCGCGGCCGCCCCCCTGATAGGCAAAACTCGCATCCGTGAATCGATCGCACAGCACCCAGTCGCCGCGTTGCAAGGCCGGCTGGATCAGATCCTCGAGGTGCTGCCGCCGGGAAGCAAACATCAGCAGAGCTTCGGTTTCTGCATGGATCGGCTGATCCGATCCGAGCAGCAGTTGGCGCAACTGTTCGCCGACCGGCGTCCCGCCGGGTTCGCGAGTGACGATGAGTCTGATGCCTTTGTCCTGCAGGAACCCCTCGGCCCAGGCGAGATGGGTACTCTTCCCTGCTCCGTCGATGCCTTCGAAGGTGATGAATCGGCCACGCGTCATTGGGATCGCGATCTCGATCGCTGGTACTTGTTCACCGCCTGATTATGCTCGATCAGCGTGGAGGAAAACTGATGGCTGCCGTCGCCCCGCGCAACGAAATATAGGACCGAAGCCTGGGCGGGATTCAACGTAGCGCGGATCGAAGCCTCACCGGGCATAGCAATGGGGGTCGGCGGCAAGCCGGCGCGCATGTACGTATTGTAAATGCCGTCGGTCAGCAGATCGCGGCGCCTGAGGTTGCCGTCGAAGGTCTCGCCCAGTCCGTAGATGATGGATGGGTCCGTCTGCAGGCGCATGCCGCGCTTGAGGCGATTGACGAATACGGCGGCCACCAGTTCGCGTTCATCGTTGCGTCCGGTCTCTTTCTCGACAATTGAGGCAAGGATCAGGGCTTCGTAGGCAGTGCGCAGCGGCAGTTTCCTGGCGCGTCGTTCCCAATGCCCCGTCAGCGTTTCCTGCATTTTCTGATAGGCCTGCCGCAGCAGCGCGAGGTCGCTGGTCCCCGCGGCGAAGCGATAGGTATCCGGAAAGATCCAGCCCTCCAGGGAGGTTTCCGTCGAACCGACGCGTTGCACGATCTCGGCATCGGTCATCGCGACGGTTTCATGCTTGACTGCCGGATGCTGGTTCAATGCGGCCCTGATCTGGCGAAACGTCCAGCCTTCGGTAAAGCGGATCTCGGACTGGGAAAATTCGCCGCGAACGACCTTGTCGAGCAGTCGCTGCGGCGTTACGCGTTCGGCCACCTCGTAGCTGCCGGCCTTGATCTCCTCCGCAACGCCGAGGGCACGCGCCAGGAAAATGAAGCTCCAGCGCTCGGAAATCAGCCCCGTCCGCGCGAATTGATCCGCGATGGACCTGAGGCTTTTGCCCTGGTCCACCTTGAACTGGCGCGACTGGGGAGGCACGTCGACCGGCGTGAGGGAAAAGTACGCGAGCCAGCCCGCGGCGCACAGGAGGGCGACAACCCCGATGGCGGCGACGCTGCGCAGCAGGCGCCAGGCGGTCCACGCGGGTTGGGGAAGAAACAGGTTCTTGCGCCTGGCCATTCTTGTGGGGACTACCTCGCGAAAGCGATCGGTTTGCTGTGCGAACCTCGCCCCACAGGTCCAACGATCGGCCGGCTCATCCCGGCGCCGGGATCAGATCGCCTGGAAGATCAGGGTGCCGTTGGTGCCGCCGAAGCCGAACGAATTCGACATCGCGACCGAAATTTTCATTTCGCGCGCCTTGTTCGGCACGTAGTCGAGGTCGCACTGCGGGTCCTGCTCGAACATGTTGATGGTCGGCGGAGCGATCTGGTCCAGGATAGCCATGACCGAGAACACAGCCTCGATACCGCCGGCCGCTCCTAGCAGATGCCCGGTGGCGGATTTCGTGGAGCTGACGGCAAGTTTCTTCGCATGGTCGCCAAAGCAGCGTTTGACGGCGATGGTTTCCGCGAGATCTCCCAGCGGAGTCGAAGTGCCGTGCGCATTGACGTAGTCGACGTCCTGCGGATTGATGCCGCTATTGCGCATTGCATTCGCCATGCCGCGAGCGGCGCCTTCGCCGTCCTCGCAGGGCGCGGTGATGTGATGCGCGTCCGCACTCATGCCATATCCCGACAGTTCGCAATAGATTCTGGCGCCGCGGGCCCTGGCGTGCTCCAGTTCCTCGAGGACGAGCACGCCTGCCCCCTCTCCGAGTACGAAGCCGTCGCGGCCCGTATCCCAGGGGCGGCTGGCCGTCGCCGGGTCATCATTGCGGGTGCTGAGAGCCCGCGCGGCGGAGAATCCGCCGACCCCAAGCGAGCAAATCGCGGCTTCCGAACCACCGGCGATCATGACGTCTGCGTCGCCATACTCGATGAGCCGCGCGGAATCGCCAAGGCAGTGATTGGCTGTCGTGCAGGCGGTAACCATCGACAGGCAGGGTCCCTTGAACCCGTACATGATCGAGACGTTGCCGGAGATCATGTTGATGATTGCGCCCGGGATGAAGAACGGCGAAATCTTGCGCGCGCCGCCTTCAAGATAAGTCTTGTGGGTTTCCTCGATCAGCGGCAGGCCGCCGATTCCGGAGCCTATGTTCACGCCGATGCGTTCGGCGTCCTTCGGACTGGCTTCCAGTCCGGAGTCCTTGATCGCCTCGGCAGCGGCCGCGATTCCGTAATGAATGAAGGTATCGACGCGCCTCGCCTCCTTCGGGGAGAGAACGCTGCCGACGTCGAAATTCTTCACTTCACCGGCGATCTGGGATGCGAAGGGGGTGGCGTCGAAGCGGGTGATCCGCGTGATGCCGGACTTGCCCGCCAGGATGTTCGACCAGGCTTCCTTGACGCTGTTGCCGACCGGGCAAACGATCCCCAGGCCGGTTACTACAACGCGGCGTCTAGACAACTCGACTCCAGATGATGAAAAAGGAAGGCGTGATTAGTTGAGATGAGCCTTGATGTAATCCACGGCCTGCTGAACGGAAGTGATTTTTTCAGCCTCCTCGTCCGGTATCTCGCACTCGAACTCTTCTTCAAGCGCCATCACCAGTTCGACGGTATCGAGGGAATCGGCTCCGAGGTCATCGACGAACGTGGATTCGTTCTTTACGTCCGCTTCGTTCACGCCCAGTTGCTCGGCGACGATTTTTTTAACGCGCTGTTCTACGG
>DASVNF010000104.1:0-6294 GCA_036384015.1 Burkholderiales bacterium | reverse complement strand
ACTTTGGTGTCGGAGTGAACACACCTTTCGGACTGGCGACCGAGTATGACGACAACTGGCTCGGCCGATTCCAGGGCATCAAGTCGGAGCTGATGACGATCAACGTCAATCCTTCCCTGTCGTTCAAGGTGAGCGAGGCGTTCTCGATCGGAGCCGGCCTGAACTACCAGATCATCGACGCGGAACTGACCAATGCGGTCGTGCTAGGTGCTGGCGTGGAGGGGCGCGCAAAGCTGGAGGCGGACGACAATGCCTGGGGCTGGAACGTCGGCGTGCTGTTCCAGCCATCGGCGTCTACGAAGATCGGCGTCAGCTACCGCTCGATCATCGAATATACCCTTGAAGGTTCGACTACCGTCACGGACCCCACTGGCGCAACGGTATCGGCCGTCAGCGGAGATACCCATGCGGACGTAACCATGCCAGATTCATTCTCGATCAGCCTGGCGCAAAAGCTCAACGACCGGTGGGAAATCCTTGCAGATGCGAGCTTCACCCGCTGGAGCGAGATCAACACCGTCGATATCGTCAACTCGGTCAGTGGCGTTCCGCGCGATCGCCTGGTGCTCGACTTTGACGACACCTGGCGCTACTCCATTGGCGCGAACTACCGGCTCAACGAGGGCTGGTTGCTCAAGGGCGGTGTGGCATTTGACGAATCGCCGGTCAAGGGCGCGACGAGCCGGTCCGTTCGGCTGCCAGACGCCGATCGAACCTGGGTTTCCGTCGGTGCGCAGGTCAAGCTGAAGCAGAATCACCGGCTCGATTTCGGCTATTCCCACCTGTTTATCGATGATCCCGATATCGATTTCAGCAAAGGGCAGTTCGTGCCGGGCACCACGACGATCAATCCCGCGACGGTTTCCAATGTCGAGGGCAGCTACGAAGGCTCCGTCGACCTGTTCAGCGTGCAGTACACCGTCACGTTCTGATGGCGGCAAGGCGGCGGGCGCCGGTCCGCCGCCGCTTCCCTGCCGGCACAGGGCGATGGCGCCGATGAATCGTTCAAGGAATTGCCATGGCACTCGATCGACCTTTTCTGGTTCGCAAGACCGCAATCCTCGGCGCCGGCGTGATGGGTGCGCAGATCGCGGCGCATCTGGTCAATGCCGGCGTCGAAACCCTGCTTTTCGAACTGCCGGCGAAGGAGGGCGACCCCAACGGTAACGTGCGCAAGGCGATCGACGGCCTCAGGAAACTCGAACCCAGCCCGCTATCGGCGCCGGGAAAGGCGGACTACATCGAGGCGGCAAACTACGAGCAGCACCTGCACTTGCTCAAGGAATGCGACGTCGTCATCGAGGCGATCTCCGAGCGCATGGACTGGAAAAAAGACTTGTACGAGAAAGTGTCGCCGCATCTTGGCGCCAACGCCATATTCGCCAGCAATACCTCGGGCCTGTCGATCAATTCGCTTGCCGAGGCCATGCCGGCGCACGCGCGGTCGCGCTTCTGCGGCGTCCATTTCTTCAATCCGCCCCGCTACATGCACCTGGTGGAACTGATCGCCTGCCGGGATACCCATCCGGCGATCCTGGACCAGCTTGAAGAATTCCTCGTGACCGCCCTGGGCAAGGGCGTGATTCGCGCGAAGGATACGCCCAACTTCATCGCCAATCGCGTCGGCGTGTTTTCCATCCTGGCGACCTTCCACCATACGAACGAGTTCCGCCTGGGTTTCGACGAAGTGGATGCCCTGACGGGGTCGCTGATCGGGCGTCCCAAAAGTGCGACCTATCGCACGGCGGATGTGGTCGGGCTCGACACCCTGGCGCACGTCATCAATACCATGAAGGAGACGTTGCCCGACGATCCCTGGCACAAGTATTACGAGGCGCCGGATTGGCTGAAGGCGCTCCTGGAGCAGAAGGCGTTTGGTCAGAAATCCGGGCGTGGCGTCTATCGCAAGGCCGGCAAGGAAATCCAGGTGCTGGACAAGGCGCAAGGGGATTACCGGCCAGCGGCGGCGCAGGCCGATGAATCTGTCGCGGCGATCCTGAAGAACAAGAATCTTGCCGAGCGTTTTTCGCAGCTCCGGGCCAGTTCGCATCCGCAGGCGCAATTCATGTGGGGCGTGTTTCGCGACATGCTGCATTATTGCGCGGTGCATCTCGAGTCCATCGCCGACAATGCGCGCGATCTCGACCTGGCCATCCGCTGGGGATTCGGGTGGAACCAGGGGCCGTTCGAGATCTGGCAGTCGGCCGGATGGCAGGATGTGGCCGGATGGATCGCGGAAGACATCGCTTCCGGAAAATCCATGGCGTCGACTCCCTTGCCTGCTTGGGTGAGGGAGCCCGGCCGGACCGGCGTGCATACCGCGCAAGGGTCGTTCAGTCCGCGGGAGCGCACCTACGAGCCTCGCTCCACCCTGCCGGTCTATCGCCGCCAGCCTTTCCCGGACCGACTGATCAGCGAGAGCGCCGTGTACGGCCAGACGGTGTTCGAGACCGACGCAGTCCGCATGTGGACGACCGGTGACGACATCGGCATCGTCAGCTTCAAATCCAAAATGCACGCGATAGGCGAAGACGTGCTGGATGGCGTCATGCAGGCCATCGACGAGGCCGAGCGCAACTGCAAGGGCCTCATCCTCTGGCAGACAGAACCCCCATTCTCCGTGGGGGCGAACCTGTCCGGGGGCGGCAGCCGGAAGAGCGAACAGAAGCCTTCGGCGTTCGGCTCGATGATGAAAAAATTCAAGCGCGAGGCGGAGGCCGCAGTCCTCAAGGCCGCCCGCAAGCTCAATGTGGCAGACACGTTGATGGCCGGAAGGCTCGAAAAAGTGGAGGGCGTCGTCGAACAGTTCCAGGCGACGTCACAGGCATTGCGCTATTCCATGATCCCGACCGTAGCCGCGGTGGATGGCATGGCCCTCGGTGGCGGCTGCGAGTTCGTCATGCATGCCGATCGAGCGGTCGCCTCGCTGGAAAGCTACATCGGCCTTGTGGAAGCAGGTGTCGGACTGTTGCCCGCGGGCGGCGGCTGCAAGGAGTTTGCGATGCGCGCGGCGGCGGACGCGAAAGGCGGCGACGTTTTTCCCTTCCTCAGGAACTATTTTCAGAACGTGGCGACGGCCCAGGTCGGCAAGAGCGCCGAGAATTCGCGGGAGCTGGGTTTCCTGCGGGCTGAAGACCGGATCGTGATGAATCGCTTTGAACTGCTGCATGCGGCCAAGGCGGAACTGAATGCCATGGCCGACGCCGGCTACCGCCCGCCGCTCAGGAAGCGCAACATTCCCGCCGCCGGCCGCAGCGCGATCGCGACATTCAAGATGGCCATGGCGAACATGCTGGCGGGGAGGCAGATCTCCGAGCATGACTACCTTATCGGCAGCAAGATTGCCTACGTGCTATGCGGCGGCGACGTCGAGCCCGGCACGCTGCTCACCGAGGACTGGTACCTGGACCTGGAACGCCAGGCGTTCATGGAACTGATTGCGACCGAGAAAACACAAGCTCGAATCGAACAGATGCTCAAAACCGGTAAACCTCTAAGGAATTGAATTTTTTTCCACAGAGGACACAGAGTGCACAGAGGAAACGCAAGACCGGTCAAAGGTGTTGCCATTGGAGCTGCTGCTAGCCGTGATGCGCCATTGGCCCGCTATCGGTTTTCCCTGTGGCCTCTGTGACCTCGGTGGCGCAGGCCTGAAACTGGAGGTTGAAAAATGAGCAAGCAAGTACAAGATGCTTTCATCGTTGCCGCGACCAGGACGCCCGTAGGCAAGGCGCCGCGCGGCGTTTTCCGGAATGTGCGGCCTGACGACATGCTCGCGCATGTGCTGAAGAGCTCACTGGCACAAGTGCCGGGTCTGGATCCGGCGGTGATCGACGACGTCGTGGTCGGTTGCGCAATGCCGGAGGCAGAGCAGGGGATGAACGTTGCCCGCATCGGCCTGCTCCTCGCCGGCTTTCCCAATAGCGTCTCGGGCATGACCATCAACCGCTTCTGCTCGTCGGGCCTGCAGGCGGTCGCGGTGGCGGCGGACCGGATCCGCCTCGGCGAGGCGGATGTCATGATCGGGGCCGGCACCGAAAGCATGAGCATGATTCCCATGGGCGGCAACAAGATCGTCGCCAACGAACGCTTCTTTACGGGCGACGAGAACGTCGCAATCGCCTATGGAATGGGCATTACGGCGGAGAAAGTCGCCGACAAATGGAAGGTGGGCCGGGAAGCGCAGGACGAGTTTGCGACCGAATCCCATCGCCGCGCCCTCGCCGGCATCGAGAAGGGCGAGTTCCGGGATGAAATCACGCCTTACGTCGTGAACGAACGCGTGCCGGACTTCGAGCGCCACCAGGTCCAGACCCGGACAAGGACGGTCAGCATCGATGAAGGACCGCGTGCCGGAACGACCCCTGAAGTCCTGGCAAAACTGCGTCCGGCATTTGCCGCCAACGGCTCGGTCACCGCCGGCAACAGTTCACAAACTTCGGACGGGGCCGGTTCCGTCATCCTGGCAAGCGAAGCGGCGTTGAAGCGCTTCAACCTGACGCCGCTTGCCCGCTTCCTGGGATTCGCGGTCGCGGGGGTGCCGCCGGAAATCATGGGCATCGGGCCGAAGTTCGCGATTCCCAAGGTCCTCAGGCAGACCGGCCTGAAGCTCGATGATCTGGACTGGATCGAATTGAATGAAGCGTTCGCCGCCCAGTCGCTGGCCGTGATCGCCGATCTGGGCCTCGACCGAGGCAAGGTCAACCCGCTGGGCGGAGCCATCGCATTGGGTCATCCGCTGGGCGCCACAGGGGCAATCCGCACGGCGACGCTTGTTCACGGCATGCGCCGGCGCGGGCAGAAATACGGCATGGTCACGATGTGCATCGGCACCGGCATGGGCGCCGCCGGCATCTTCGAATCCCTGCGCTGACCGGTGCCGCCTTGTCGAAAGCCTCGCCCGGGGAATCGTTCGGCACCTGGTGGAAACGCCTGCGCTTCAATTTTTTCCCGGCGTTCTGGGGCACGGGCGCGAAAGTCATCTACATTTCGGAAGACCTGCGCTCGATCCGCATCAAGCTCCCCCTGAATTTCCGCACCCGGAACATCTACGGCACCCTGTTCGGCGGCGCCATGTACGCTGCCCTCGATCCGATCTATCCGATCATCATCAAGGTCGGCCTCGGCTCCGGATACATCATCTGGGACAAGGCCGGTGCGATCCGCTACCGCAAGCCGGGTCGCTCGGATCTGTTCGCGGAATGCAGCATGAGCAATCAGGACCTCGCGGCGCTCAGGGCGCGCCTGGAAACGGAGCCATCGGTGGACGTGGACCGGGAAATCGAACTGGTCGACGCGGAGGGCGTGGTGCACGCCGTCGTGCAGAAAACCATTTATGTCGCGCGCAAGGATGTCTACCGGCCCGGGACGGAGCAGGAACCGGGGCAGCGTTGACGTCAACCGGCTAGAATCGTCCGACAACAACAAGAAAGAGGAGGACAACAGGATGGCCAGGATCACGCGGGTCGAGATTTACCAGGTCGACCTCAAACCTCAGGTGCAGCGCGGCGACGCGATCCAGTCGTTCCACACCCAGGAAACCCCGATGGTGCGCCTGTACGACGACGAGGGCGGCGAAGGCACCGGCTATTCGTACACCATAGGCACCGGCGGGTCGTCCGTCATCGCACTGCTCCGCGATCATCTCGGACCGCAGTTGCTTGGACGCGATCCCGCGATGGTCGAGCAGATCTGGAAGGACCTGTTCTTCCATACCCATGCCACGGCGGTGGGGGCCATCACCAGTCTCGCCCTTTGCGCCATCGATGCGGCGCTTTGGGACCTGCGTTGCCGCAAGGCCGGCCTGCCGCTGCATGTCATGGCGGGCGGCGCGCAGCAGCGCGTGCCGATCTACGACACCGAAGGGGGGTGGCTGCATCTTCCCATCTCCGAAGTCGTCGACAACGCGCTTGCCAACAAGGCGCGCGGCTTTCGCGGCGTAAAAATCAAGGTGGGCAAACCGCAGGTATCCGAGGATGTGAAGCGCTTGCGTGCGGTGCGGAACGCCATCGGCGATTCGATGGAACTGATGGTGGACGCCAACCAGGGTTTTACCATTGCCGAAGCCATCCGGCGTGCGCGCCACTACGAGGAATTCGATCTGGCATGGTTCGAGGAACCCCTGCCGGCCGAAGACCTCAACGGCCACGTCCTGCTGCAGCAGTCGACCAGCCTGCCGGTCGCCGTCGGCGAGTCCATCTATTCGATCAGCCATTTCCGGGAATACATGCAACGCGGCGCCTGCTCCATCATCCAGACCGACGTCGCACGCATCGGCGGAATCACGCCCTGGCT
>DASVNF010000103.1:0-8020 GCA_036384015.1 Burkholderiales bacterium | reverse complement strand
TCCGGATCGGGGTCGTGAACGAAATCACGGGCGTCCAGGCGCAAGCGGGCGAATACACGCTCTACGGCATCCGCCTGGCGCTGGAGGAGATCAACAAGGCCGGCGGCGTGCTGGGCCGGCAGATCGAACTGCAGGTGGAGGACAACCAGAGCACCAATCCGGGCACGGTGCTGGCATTTTCCAAGCTCGGCAGTCGCAAGGACATTGCCGGCATCATCGGGCCGATCCGCAGCACCCAGATCCAGGCTGCATCGCCGACCATTGCCAAGGCCGGCATTCCGACAATGATCGGGGGAACGGACGCGAGCCTCACGCACGTCAACAACCGCTGGGTTTTCCGCGCGCGTCCGAACGACAGCTATTCGTCGTGCACCATCGCCGATTTCGGCGTCAATACGCTGAAAGCCAGGAACTGGGCCATCGTCCATTCCACCGACGCCTTCGGGTCGGGCGGCGCCAAGGCGCTGACGGAAGCCCTCAAGGCCCAGGGCGTCACGCCCGTGCTGGACCAGGGCTATACGAACAATTCCCAGGATTTCACCGCCATCGTCCTGGCGGTCAAGAAATCCGGCGCTGACGTGCTGGCCACTTACATGACCAACGAACCCGATGTCGGCATCTTCGCCCGGCAGTTGCGCCAGCTCGGCTTCACGGGCAACTGGATCGGCTCGGGTTCGATCATCGCAGTGACATCCCTCAGGCTTGGAGGCGAGTCGCTCCATGGCAGCTATTCGATTGTCGACTTCACCACCGACGCCAACGAAGCCAGCCGCGCCTTCACCAAACGCTACCGCGCGAAATACAACGTCGATCCGGACACCTTCGCCAGCTGGTCATATGACGCCATGCAGATCCTGGCGATGGCCATGAAGAACGCCAACAGTACCGAACCGGAAGCGATACGCACGGCGATTTTCGGGATCAAGGGTTACAAGGGGCTCGAAGGCACTTATGATTTCGACCAGAACGGCGACGGCCTGCACGGTTACAACATCGTGAGGAACAACGCCGGCAAGATCGAGTTCATGAAACGCGTCGACTTTCCGGCGCGATGACATCCACCCTTCAAGTCCAGGACATGAAAATAGAATCCTTGCCCCGCGCTCGCCGTGCCTTTGCCGTCGTATCCGCTCTGCTGTTGCTGTTCCTCGGAGCTTGCGCCACCCAGGCGCCCGCGCCGGTTGCGCCGCCGCCGAAGAAACCGGCTGCCGCAACTCCCGCACAGCCCGCACCCAGGCCGGCTCCTCCAGCCACAGCCGAGCCTGCTCCCAAGCAGACCGTTCCTCCGGTTGCCCCGTCCGGTACGAAGCCCGAGCCCCCGCCGGCCAGGCTGGGCGCCACGAAAATGCCGCCGAAAGACGTGCAGGCAATCATCGTCCACCACAACAAGGTGCGGGCCGCGGTGGGAGTCGGTCCGCTCAAGTGGTCGCCGACCCTGGCGGGCTATTCGCAGAAGTGGGCGGACCATCTCGCCGGCAGCACTTGCAAGATGGAGCATCGCAGCGACAGCCAGTACGGGGAGAACCTCTACACGGGGACCGCGGGCCACTTCACCGCCGTGGACGCGGCAAAGAAATGGGAGGCCGAGAAAAAATCCTACGATGGCGGAGTCCTGAAGCAGTCGGCCCTGAAAGCGGTCGGCCACTATACGCAGATGGTCTGGCGCGACACCCGGATGGTCGGCTGCGGCGAAGCGGTCTGCAACAAGATGCTGATCGTGGTGTGCAACTACGATCCGGCGGGAAACTACATCGGCCGCAAGCCTTACTAGGGCTTTACGGAAAACCTCACCGCAGAGCGCACAAGGCGATGCCAGCATTCCGGCAGGAGATTTGATCGATGCTTGTCAATTGCGTCGCCTATGAAGGCGGGAAGAAGCTCGCCGACATCGAGCCCGGCGAGATACACCGTTACGTCAACCGGCCGGAATGCTTTGTCTGGGTGGCGATGTTCGAACCTTCGCGCGAGGAACTCGATGCGATGCAGAAGCAGTTCGACTTGCCCGAGCTTGCGGTCGAAGACGCCCATAACGGCCATCAGCGGCCGAAGATCGAGGAATACGGCGATACGCTGTTCGCCGTCCTGCAGATCGTCGAGTCCGTCGGCAAGGAGCTGAACGTCGGCGAAGTCGACGTTTTCGTCGGCCGCAACTACGTCCTGTCGGTCCGCAGCCGCACGCAGCACGGATTCCTCGGCGTCCGCGCCCGCAGCGAACGGGAGCCGGACCTGCTGCGGCACGGTGCGGGTTATGTCCTGTACGCCATTACCGATTCGGTCGTGGACCGCTACTTTCCGGTACTGGAGGCGCTCGAAGTCGAGCTCGAGGAAATCGAAACGCGTATTTTCTCGGGGCAGAACAACCGTGCCATCATCGAGGCGCTGTACGGCCTGAAGCAGAAGCTGATGACGCTCAAGCACGCCACCAGTCCGCTGCTGGAGGCGATCGGGAAGCTGTACGGCGGGCGCGTGCCCTACCAGTGTTCGCGCCTCCAGGAATATTTCCGCGACATCTACGACCACCTGATCCGGCTCAACCAGTCGATCGAAAGCCTGCGGGAAATGGTGACCACCGCCATCACGGTGAATCTCTCGCTGCTTACCGTCCAGGAAAGCGAAGTCACCAAGCGCCTGGCGTCGTACGCGGCACTGGTCGCGGTGCCCACCATGATCGCCGGCATCTACGGAATGAACTTCCACAACATGCCGGAACTCGACTGGCGCTTTGGGTATCCGCTGGCGGTCGGCATCATGGCCGCGCTCGATGTCTACCTGTTCTACCGCTTCCGCCAGGCCAAGT
Organism: Burkholderiales bacterium; assembly: GCA_036384015.1. Lineage (GTDB taxonomy): Bacteria > Pseudomonadota > Gammaproteobacteria > Burkholderiales > JACQAP01 > JACQAP01. The sequence goes on along the minus strand of DASVNF010000103.1, from coordinate 5,223 downwards.
GGCTTTGATCTTCTTGCGATCCAGGACCGCCACAGAGGCACAGAGGACACCGGGAAAACGGAGGGGATACCGGCGACGGGGTTTGCCAATCATCCTGCACGGGCCCGTTTTCGAAATATATTGACCTTCACATCCCTTATCTTGCTCTCCTCTGTGTCCTCTGTGCCTCTGTGGTGAAATGACCGGGACTGCGCGAAGCGCTCTGGTCGATGCTAGGATTCGAAGACGGATACCAACAAGCGCCGGGGGAAGGCAATGCTGAGTTACGACGTGGTCGAATGGGGCAAGCCGCTGCAGAAGGTCGAAAAGCCGACGCCGAAGCCGGCGGGGACGGAAGTGCTGCTCAAGCTGAAGTACAGCGGTGTCTGCCACAGCGACGTGCATATCCGCGACGGTTATTTCAACCTGGGCGGGGGCAAGCGCTTCCACATGAGCGAACGCGGCATGCATCCCCCCGTCACGCTGGGCCATGAACCGTTCGGCACCGTGATCGCTGCCGGGCCTGACGCGAAGGATGCTCCCATCGGCGAGGATCGCCTGGTCTGCCCCTGGATCGGCTGCGGGAAATGCGCGCGCTGCGCGGAAGGCATGGACAATCACTGCATGGCCCCGCGCTGGATCGGCATCCAGCTCGCCGGCGGCTATGCCGATCACCTGCTGGTGCCGCATGCGAAATATCTGGTCGACTGCGCGGGCATCGACCCGGCCTGGGCGGCGACCCTGTCCTGCTCGGGGCTCACGACTTATTCCGCGGTCTCCCAGCTCAAGCCCATCCCGAAGGAAGAGTGGGTTGCGGTCATCGGCGCGGGCGGCCTCGGCCTGATGGCGATTGAAATGCTCAAGGCCTCCGGACATGAGCGCATCGTTGCCGTCGATATCGACGATACGAAACTCGCGGCCGCAAGGAAAGAAGGGGCGGCGGCGGCGGTGAACGGCCGCGATCCGGACGTGGTGAAGAAGCTGCAGCAGATCGCGGGCGGCCCGCTGTATGGCGCCGTCGACCTCGTGGGTGCCGCGGACACATCCGGTCCCGCGCTGAGTGCATTGCGCAAGGGCGGCAAGCTCATCGTGGTCGGGCTGTACGGCGGCGAGATTCCGGTGTCCCTGGTGCTGGTGGTGCAGCGGGCCTGGCGCATCCAGGGTTCGAGCGTCGGCAACGTGGCCGAGCTGAAGGAAGTCGTGGCGCTCGCGCGCGCCGGCAAGATCAAACCGATCCCCCTCGAGAAGCGGCCGCTTTCCGAGGTCAGCCGCACCCTCGATCAGTTGCAGGCCGGACAGATTACGGGACGCGTCGTCGCCGAAATCGGCTGAGCGGAAGACCGATGGCGACCGAAGAACAGGCGCAGCCGCCGGTGGTGCACAACGCCGCGGCGAAGCGCTTCGAAGTGGTGGTGGATGGCCAGACGGCTTACTCCAGGTACCTGCTCGCCGGCAACAAGATGGTCATCGAGCACACGGAAGTGCCGGTGGGACTGGAGGGACGAGGCATTGCGGGGCGCATCGTGCGCACCGAACTGGAATACGCCCGGGCGCAGAAGCTGGTGGTGCTGGCCCTGTGCCCTTACGCCAAGGCGTTCATCGGCAGGCACCCGGAATACCAGGACCTTCTGGACCGCTGAGATCCCTAGGAGGTCATCAGCAGGATTTCGAATTCGCCCGCATTGAGCGTGCCGCTGCTGTCGAGGTCCGCGTCATCGAATTTCGCCGCGAGCGCCGCATCCTCTTCCCAGACTTCTTCCCGGGTGAGCATGCCGTCGGCGTTGAGGTCGGCCTTGAGCCAGACCCATTGCACTTCCTCGAGGCGGTAATTGCCCGAGGCAACGCCGGGTTTCGCCGTGACCGAAGATCCGATCGAGAGCAGGACGGCCCCGAGCACGGGAGCAAGAACGTACCAGGATTTACGCATGATGACCTCCTCTGATCACTTCGCCGCATATCCGAAGCGGGCGGCTGCTGGTGTTGCGCATGTCATGTCTCCTTTATTGTTCTTCAGGCAAGGAAATCAGGGAGGCGAGGAGCTGCCTCCGTGCCGCTCCTTACAGGATTCGTGCCAGCAAGGCGTTTGCGAGGCGGATCAACCGCTTAAGCGCCATGTGCGAGTGGCGCGCGCGGAGGGAACGTAGTCAATGAGCGTCGGTGTCGCAGCGCAATAGGGTTAAGTCGTTCTAATGAGAAACAATTTTGGTGTTGCCGTGAGGCGACAGCCGCTTGTTGGAGTATTCAACCTTGAACCACGGAGGGCACGGAGGACGCGGAGAGGAGCAAATCGGAGAGCGGGGAGCGGAATGTTTCATCGTTCGACGACCCCAACGTGAAAGGTGGCGGTACAGGATCGCGGAATATTTCCCGATCTTTTTGTCGCATCGTTCGTCCCTGCCTTCCCTCCGCGTCCTCCGTGCCCTCCGTGGTTCAAGATTTATTAGAGGGATGAGATGACGAACGATGAACTATGTTTCACGCCCGCGACCGAGATGGCGCGCATGATCCGCGCCAAATCGGCCTCTCCGGTCGAAATCATTCGCGCGGTGCTCGAGCGCATCGGGCGCCTGAATCCGGATCTCAATGCCGTCTGCACTGTGACCGCGGACCACGCGCTTGCCGCAGCGAAGGACGCGGAAGCCGCCGTCATGCGGGGAGAGCCCCTCGGACGCCTGCACGGCATTCCGGTCACGATCAAGGACCTCTCGATGACGCGGGGCGTGAGGACCATGGCGGGTTCGCATGTCTTCAGCGAACGAACGCCGGATTTCGACCACCTGCATGTGCAACGCCTGCGCTCGGCCGGCGCCATTTCCATCGGCAAGACCACGGTCTCGGAATTCGGCTGGAGCGGCGTCAGCCGCAGTCCGCTTACCGGCATCACCCACAATCCCTGGAAGAAGGGCATGAATGCCGGCGCGTCGAGTGCCGGCGCCGCGGTCTGCGCTGCCGCGGGTATCGGACCCCTTCACCAGGGCTCCGACGGCGCGGGCTCGATCCGGATGCCCGCGGGTTTCTGCGGGGTCTACGGCATCAAGCCTTCGCATGGCCGTGTTCCCTACTACCCGCTGCCCCCGAACGGATTGATCTCGCACGTCGGCCCGATCACGCGCACGGTGGCGGATGCGGCGCTGATGCTGCAGGCCATGGCCGGGCCCGACGACCGCGACATGACCAGCCTGGAAGCGCCGCCGGAAGATTTCCCCGGAAAACTCGACAAGGGCATCGCCGGCCTGCGTGTCGGATTCAGCCCCGATCTGGGTTACCTGAAAGTGGACAAGGAAGTTGCGGAACCCGTGAAAGCGGCGGCGCTGGTTTTCGAGGATCTGGGTTGCACGGTGGAGGAAGTCAATCCGGGCTGGGGCGACCCGACCGCCATGGAGCACTGCCTGTTTTCCGTGACCATCGCCGCGATGTGGGGCGATTTTGTCGAACCGTGGGGCAAGAGCATGGATCCCGGGCTGGTTGCCATCATCGAGCATGGCAAAACGTACGGCGCGCTGGACTATTGCAAAGCCTCGGCACAGCGCCTGGCTTATTACGACAAGGTGCGCACCTTCTTCGAACGCTACGACCTTTTGCTGACGCCCACGCTGTCCGTCGCGGCCTTCCCCGCGGAGCGCCTGATCCCGGAACACTGGGAGCAGCATCCGTGGGACTGGCTGCGCTGGGCCGGCTTCAGTTTCCCGTTCAATCTCACCTGGCTGCCGGCGGCGACGTGCCCGTGCGGCTTCACGCCGGCGGGCTTGCCGGTCGGTCTGCAGATCGTTGCCGGCCGCAACCGTGACCTGCGCGTGCTGCAGGCGTCGCGAGCCTTCGAGCAGGTGCGACCCTGGGCACAGCACCGGCCGCCGCTCTGAGCGGAAGGCGATTCCGCTAAGCCCCTGCGGCGGGTCGCGCAGTGAATTCCCGGCGCGCGAAACGCTTCACTTCCGGCAGGAATGCGCGGAAGTCCTGCTCGAAACCGGCGTAATTCCGTTCGAGCTCATCCGCGGAATCCAGCAGGCGGTTTTCGCGCTTCAACCTGCGCCCCATGTTGCCGAGCGCGGTGCGGATGGATTCGACCTGCGCATAGGAACCCAGCCAGTCCGTTCGCATCATGTGCGGCGCCATCTCCCGCAGGCGTGCCGGAAGGACCTCGTTTCGTCTGGAGAGGAGTTCGTATACCCGGTGCGTGAACGATGACAGCGGTTCCTCGCTGAACTCCGTCCAGTAGCGCGCAAGAAAATGGTCGTAGAACATGTCGACCATGATGCCCGCGTAGCGCCGGCGCTCCGCGCTGACGCGCGCCTTGCTTGCGCGCACCACGGGATGCGCGTCGGTGAACGTGTCGATCCGGCGGTGCAGGGCTATTCCATGCATGATCGCAGGCGCATAGCGGACGTCGAGCGGGCCTTTCACGAAATCCCCCATCAGGCTGCCGAGCAGGGCGTCGTCGTCCGGCTCGGAGAGATAGAGGTGGGCGAGGTAGTTCACGAGGGGTGAGGGAAAATATGACGAATCCGATAATGGATCCCGACCAGACTTTGCACGTCCCTCGTCCCTCGAATCAACGCGCCTGCGTTGATTCCATGTAGTCCAGCGTCAGATTCAACAGCGCCCGCACGCCGAGTTTCATCGCCTGGTCCTCGACGAAGAAACGCGGCGAATGGTTGTAGGCAACCTTGCTCAGGTCGGTGCCTTTCGGGGAGCCGCCGAGGAAGATGAACAGTCCGGGCGCCTGTTGCGCGAAGAATGAAAAGTCCTCCGCACCCGTGGTCTTGGGCCGCAGCGCGACACTGGCTTCGCCTGCAACCCGCCTGAGCGTCGGCAGCATGCGCTCGGTGAGTCCGGGATCGTTGATGGTTACGGCGTAGGGCTTCTCGATGTTGACCGCGACCTGGGCGCCGGAGGCAGCGGCAATGTGTTCTGCCGTGGTCCGGATCCGGCGATGGATGTCGTCGCGCATGGCCTCGTCGAACGTGCGCACCGTGCCGACCAGTTCCACTTTCTCGGGAATGATGTTGAAGCGGTTGCCGCCGTCGATGCCGCCGATGGTCACCACCGCGGGTTCCTGCGTGATATTGACTTGCCGGCTGACGATGGTTTGCATTCCGAGCACGATCTGCGAAGCCACCACGATGGGATCCACGCCGCTCCAGGGCGCGGAACCATGGGTCTGCCGTCCCTGGACGGTGATGCGCAGGATGTCCGCGGCCGCCATCATCGGCCCCGGACGGTACGCGATCGTGCCGGTCTCCATGA
>DASVNF010000102.1:0-4922 GCA_036384015.1 Burkholderiales bacterium | reverse complement strand
GCGATCAGCCTGGAAACCCGCTTCCGGCTCGCGCGCAAGGCGTTTTCGCATACCGCGGCCTACGATGGTGCCATCAGCAACTATCTCACCGCCACCGACATCCATGGCCGGCGCAGTGCGTTCCCGGAACAGGTCAACATGAATTTCGCCAAGTTGCAGGACTTGCGCTACGGCGAGAATCCGCACCAGCAGGCGGCGTTCTATCGCGACCTGCGGCCGGTGCCGGGCGCAATCAGCAACTACGCGCAACTGCAGGGCAAGGAGTTGTCGTACAACAACATCGCCGACGCCGATGCCGCCTGGGAGTGCGTCAAGACCTTCGACCAGCCCGCCTGCGTCATCATCAAGCACGCCAATCCCTGCGGGGTGGCCATTGCGGCCAGTCCGGCCGAAGCCTACCGGCGCGCGTTCAAGACCGACCCGACGTCGGCCTTCGGCGGCATCATTGCCTTCAACCGGGAGGTCGATCGCGAAACCGCGGAAGCCGTATCGCAGCAGTTCGTCGAAGTGCTGATCGCGCCGCGGGTTTCCGCCGAAGCGCGCACGGTACTTGCAGGAAAGACCAATGTGCGCGTGCTCGAAGTGACGATTGCTCCGGGGGTGAACGAGTACGACAGCAAGCGCGTCGGCGGCGGCATCCTGGTGCAGAGTCCGGATATCCTGAACGTGAAGGCCGCCGACCTGCGCATAGTGACGAAGAAACAGCCGGACCCGCAACAGATGGCAGACCTTGTATTCGCCTGGCGCGTGGCCAAATTCGTGAAATCGAATGCCATCGTATTCTGCAAGGACGGCATGACCCTCGGCGTGGGCGCGGGCCAGATGAGCCGCGTGGACAGCGCACGCATTGCTTCGATCAAGTCGGAGAACGCGGGCTTGTCGCTGCAGGGCTCCGTGGTGGCATCCGACGCCTTTTTTCCTTTCCGCGACGGCGTGGACGTGGTGGCGAACGCCGGCGCAGTCGCGATCATCCAGCCGGGCGGCAGCGTTCGTGACGACGAGGTGATCGCGGCGGCGGACGAGCACGGCGCGGCCATGGTGCTGACCGGCGCGCGGCATTTCCGCCACTGACATGTCCATCGTTACCGTTCGCCTTTCCTCCCTCTCGTCCAGATGAATCTTCTCGTCATCGGCAGCGGCGGCCGCGAACATGCGCTGGCATGGCGGCTTGCACAGAGCCCGCGCATCGGCCGGGTTTACGTCGCGCCGGGCAATGCCGGCACCGCACGGGAAGACGGTTTGTTCAACCTGCCGATCACTTCCATTCCGGAACTGGTGGAGTTCGCCGTGAGGGAAGCCATCGCCGTGACCGTGGTCGGACCGGAAGCGCCGTTGTCGCAGGGCATCGTCGATGCGTTCCGGGCAGCGGGCCTGAAAATCTTCGGACCGGTAAAGCAGGCGGCCCAGCTGGAATCGTCCAAGGATTTCGCCAAGTCATTCATGGTCCGGCACAACATCCCCACGGCCGGATACGCCACGTTCACGGACGCAAAAGCGGCGCACGACCATGTGGCCAGGCACGGCGCTCCGATCGTGATCAAGGCCGATGGCCTGGCCGCCGGCAAGGGCGTGGTCGTGGCCATGGATGCCGGCGAAGCCCATGACGCGATCGACATGATGCTGGTGGACAACAGGATGGGCGCGGCCGGCGCGCGCGTGGTGATCGAGGAATTCCTCGAGGGCGAAGAAGCGAGTTTCATCGTCATGGTCGATGGCAGGCATGTGTTGCCGCTGGCCTCCAGCCAGGATCACAAGCGCCTGCTCGATGGCGACAAAGGCCCGAACACCGGCGGCATGGGCGCCTATTCGCCGGCACCGGTGCTGACGCCCGCGATCCATGCAAAGGTCATGCGGGAAGTCATCCAGCCTGTCGTCAACGGCATGGAGAAGGAAGGCTCGCCGTACACCGGCTTTCTCTACGCCGGCCTCATGATCAAACCGGACGGGACCACCAGGGTGCTGGAATTCAACTGCCGCATGGGCGACCCCGAAACCCAGCCGATCATGATGCGCCTGAAAACCGATTTCTTCACGCTGGTGGAAAACGCCGTCAACGGCACATTGAAGAATATCGAGGCTGAATGGGACAGGCGTGTCGCGCTGGGCGTGGTGATGGCGGCCGGCGGTTATCCCGACAGCCCGCGCAAGGGCGACGAGATTACCGGCCTGCCCAAGTCCACCGATGACGTCCATGTGTTCCATGCCGGTACCGAACTCAAGGACGGCAAGGTGCTGGTCGCCGGCGGCCGCGTGCTTTGTGTTACCGCCCTCGGGGACACGGTGAGGGTGGCGCAGCGCCGCGCCTATGAAGTGGCGGAAGGCATCCGCTTCGCCGGCAGCCAGATGCGCCGGGACATCGGCTTTCGCGCCATCGGCGCACGCAAGAGCACCCTGTAGCAGCCATGGATACGCACGCGATCAGGGACTATCTCACCGATCTGCAGAACTGGATCGTAGGCAAGCTGGAATCCGAGGACGGCCAGGGCTTTCGGCGCGACAGCTGGGAGCGTCCCGAAGGCGGCGGCGGGGTCAGCTGCCTGATCGAGGAGGGCGGCCAGTTCGAGCGTGGCGGGGTCAATTTCTCCCATGTCACGGGGCCCGCGCTGCCGCCTTCCGCCAGCGCCTCCCGTCCGGAACTGGCGGGTTGCGCGTTCGAGGCCATGGGCGTCTCCCTGGTCATGCATCCCCGCAATCCCTATGTGCCGACGGTGCACATGAACGTGCGTTTTTTCGTCGCCGAGAAAGCCGGCGCGGAACCGGTATGGTGGTTCGGCGGCGGCATGGACCTGACGCCCTATTACGGTTTCGAGGAGGATGCGGTCCACTTCCACCAGACCTGCAAGGCTGCGGTCGAACCCTTCGGCGCAGGCCTCCATCCCAAGCTCAAGAAGTGGTGCGACAGCTACTTTCATCTGAAGCACCGCAACGAGCCGCGCGGCGTGGGCGGCCTGTTCTTCGATGACTTCTCGCAACCGGACTTCGACACCTGCTTCGGTCTGACCCGCAGTGTCGGCGACCATTTCGTCGATGCCTATGTGCCTATCCTGGAACGTCGCAAGGCGTTGCCATTCGGCGAACGCGAGCGGGACTTCCAGGCCTACCGGCGGGGACGATACGTCGAGTTCAACCTGGTCTATGACCGCGGGACCCTGTTCGGCCTGCAGTCGGGCGGCCGCACCGAATCCATCCTCATGTCATTGCCACCGCTGGTGAAATGGCGCTACGACTGGAAGCCCGAGCCCGGCAGCCCCGAAGCAGCGCTGTATTCGGACTTCCTCATCGGGCGCGACTGGGTCTGACGGCGCCTGCCGCGCTGGCGCGCATTGGGGTTTTGGGGCAAACTCATCACCTCGGCAACAAGACCGTGGCATCCCGGACAGTCCAGAAAAACAACGATGCGCCGGCCAGCCTGTGCAATCAATCGGGGAAATCAAGGGGATGGCGTCCACGCTCGAATACTGCCTGCTGGAAATCCAGGAACTGGAGCGCCGCATCGAACGCCTGGAGTTGGCGCTGTCCCGCAGCGGACAGGTGAGCCCGGCGCCGCCGAAACGGCATCTCCCCGAGACGGTGGTGATGAAACCCGACGCCGTGCTCCCCGTATTGCGCTTCGAGGACGAACGGGCCGCGCCGCGCACCACGCTCAGGGTCGACGCCCAAGCCGCCCTGGAAGCCAATCCCCGGGTACTCGACCGCATCCGCATGCTCTGGTTCTATCCGGAATGCGAGCAGTTGCTCGACAAGTTGATCATCGACGATCGCGGCAACCGGGCGGGCTTCAACCGCGAGATCATGGATGAATTGCTGTTCCTTGCCAGGCTTTCGCGCGCCGTGAAGATGAGCCAGGGCCTGTCGAAGAGCGGCCGCAGCGAACGCACCGACGTCTGGGCGGACCAGCGGGTGCAGCGGCACGCCTGATCCGGCAGCCTCCTGATTCAAGCCGGCCGCAATCTGGGCGACGCCAGTCCCGGCCGCAGTCCTCCGTTCAGATCGAGCAGTCATGCCGCCAAAATCCCATCGCATCATCGTCAGCGTCATCGGCCGCGATCGCGTCGGCATCATTTCCAATGTCTCCGCGGTGCTTGCCGCGGCCGACGCCAACATCCTCGACATCTCGCAATCGGTCATGGAGGAATTCTTCGTCATGATCATGATGGTCGACATGGAACGCGCCGGGGTTTCGTTCGAGGAACTGAAGCAGCGCCTGAACGCCAAGGGCGAGGAAATGGGTCTGAAGATCGACGCACAGCACGAGGACGTCTTCAAGTTCATGCACCGCGTCTGATGAGCCTGTCCCGTTTCTCGCCGCAGGAGATCGTCGAGACCATCCGCATGGTGCAGATGGAGAACCTGGACATCCGCACCATCACCATGGGCATCAGCCTGCGCGATTGCAGCCATCCCGACCTGCGGGCAGCGGGGCAGAAGGCTTACGACAAGATCTGCCGCCTGGCGGAACGCCTGGTCGCCACCGGAGAAAGCATCGCCGCGGAATACGGCATCCCCGTCATCAACAAGCGCATCTCGGTGACGCCGATCGCCCTCGTGGCCGAAAGCTCTGCCGCGGATTCCTACGTCCTCTTCGCCGAATACCTCGATCGCGCCGCCAAGGAGGTCGGGGTGAATTTTCTGGGCGGCTTCTCGGCGCTGGTCCACAAGGGCATGACCCGGGGCGACGAAGCGTTGCTCGCCTCCATACCGGAAGCGCTCGCGATCACCGACCGTGTCTGCGCCTCCGTCAATGTCGGCACCACCAGGGCGGGCATCAACATGGATGCCGTGGCGCAAATGGGCCGCATCATCCTCGACACCGCCGGCCGCACAGCGGACCGCAACGGCCTGGGTTGCGCAAAGCTGGTCGTGTTCTGCAACGCGGTCGACGACAATCCCTTCATGGCGGGCGCCTTCCACGGCATCGGCGA
>DASVNF010000101.1:0-7019 GCA_036384015.1 Burkholderiales bacterium | reverse complement strand
TTGCGCACATCATCCTCATACTGCTTTGGATTGAATTCGTCCTCGGAAATCTGTTCGATCAGCTGGACCGCCAGTTTGAGCTCCGCATCCTTGACCGTCGCTTCCTGGATCTCGATGTCTTTTATCGAGCGGACCTCGTCGGCGTAGAGCAGTTGCTGCATGATCAGCCCGTCTTCCACGGGCCGGATCTGCACCAGGTACTGTTTTCCGCGCGCCGCCCAGCGTGCAAGGGCGCACCGGCCGGTCGATCGCATGCCTTCCGAAAGCAGGGCGTAGGGTTTTGCCCCCCCTTTGTCGGGCGCCAGGAAATACGCCTTGTCGTAATAAATCGCGTCGATCTTTTCGTCGGGCACGAACTCGGTGATTTCAACCGTGCCGGTCGCTTCCTCTTCCAGGGCCTTGAGCTCTTCCGCGGTGAAGGTCACATACTGGTCCTTGGCGAATTCATATCCCTTGACCATCTCTTCGCGCTCGACAACGACATCTTCCTTGATGCAGATGTATTGCTGGCGCAGGCGGGAGCCGCATTTGGCATGGATCAGGTTGAACGAGATGCCGGCCGAAGCCTGGGTTGCCGAGAAGAGCTTTACCGGAATGGCGACCAGACCGAACGAGATGGTGAGAGACGCGAGCGAGCGGGCAGCCATGATGTCTCCAGCAGGAAGTTATCCTCTGGTCAAAGCAAGGATTCTGCCGAGCGGCTTTTTAATAACAATCAAGGGGTTGACTCTGCGCCTGCAGAGGATCCGCTGGCAATAGCTACACGGCATCTGTAAGGCGTTCCGGATGACTCCCCGCACAACGTGCGCGAACGGGGGGCGTATTGTCCTTCCGAGTAACCCCGCTCGTTTCGCTATGCGGCGTGCCCCGTCAAACGGGCTGCTTTAGTGCTGAATCGCGGGTTTTAGCGCCGGCATAACGCGTCCAAACGGCGAGCGCTTTGGCCTCCACTGAAATCCAGCTAATCGAATGGTTCGTGAACGGGGTGCGATCAGACGGGTTGTTTCAGTTGTTCCAGGATCGCTGGATTTTCCAGCGTCGAAACGTCCTGGGTGATTTCCTCTCCCTTCGCGATCGACCGCAACAGTCTGCGCATGATCTTCCCCGACCGCGTCTTCGGCAGGTTGTCCCCGAAGCGAATGTCTTTCGGCTTCGCGATCGCCCCGATCTCCTTGCCGACCCAATCGCGCAATTCCTGCGACAGCCGCTTCGCATCTTCGCCGGTCGGGCGCGGTCCCTTCATCACCACAAAGGCAACGACGGCTTCGCCCGTGAGAGCGTCCGGCCGGCCGACCACGGCCGCTTCCGCGACCAGCTTCGTGTTCGCGACCAGCGCGGATTCGATTTCCATGGTGCCGAGGCGATGGCCGGACACATTGAGCACGTCGTCGATGCGGCCCATGATCCAGAAATAACCATCCGTGTCGCGGCTGGCGCCGTCGCCCGCAAGGTAATACCTGCCCTTGAAGTCTTCCGGGTAATAACTCTTCCTGAAGCGTTCCGGATCGCCCCAGATGTTGCGGATCATCGACGGCCAGGGCTTCTTGATGACCAGGATGCCGCCTTTGCCTTTTTCGACGTCGTGCCCGGTTTCATCGACGATCGCGGCATCGATGCCGGGCAGGGGCATGGTGCAGGAGCCGGGCTTCAACGTCGTCACGCCGGGCAGGGGGGTGATCATGTGCCCGCCGGTTTCGGTCTGCCACCAGGTATCGACAATCGGGCAGCGGCCTCCTCCGACGGTGTTGTAGTACCACATCCAGGCTTCCGGATTGATCGGCTCGCCCACGCTCCCAAGCAGCCGGAGGCTGGAGAGATCATATTTCTTCGGCAGTTCGCCCCCGGCCTTGATCAGCGAGCGGATCGCAGTCGGTGCCGTGTAAAAAACCGTAACCTTGTGGTCCTGGATCAGCTTCCAGAAGCGTCCCGCATCGGGGTAGGTGGGCACGCCTTCGAAGACCACCTGCGTCGCGCCCACCGCCAGCGGTCCGTAAGCGATGTAACTGTGGCCCGTCACCCAGCCCACGTCCGCGGTGCACCAGAAGATGTCCGACGCCTTGATGTCGAACGTCCATTTCATGGTGAGCACCGCCTGCAGCAGATAACCTCCGCTGGAATGCTGCACGCCCTTGGGCTTGCCGGTCGAGCCGGAGGTGTAGAGGATGAACAGCGGGTGTTCCGAGCTGACCCACGTCGGCTCGCAGACATCGGGCTGGTTCTGCACCAGCTCATGCCACCAGCGATCGCGTGATGCATCGAATTTGACGGTGCTGCCGGTGCGCCGGTAGACGACCACGTTGCGGATCCCCTCGCAACCGCCCATGGCCAGAGCTTCGTCGACCGCCGGCTTCAGCGGGATCTCCTTGCCGCCCCGCATCTGCCCGTCGGCGGTGATGACGCCCACGGCGCCCGCATCGATGATGCGCTCCTGCAGGCTCTTGGCGGAAAAGCCACCGAACACCACCGAATGCGTTGCGCCGATGCGGGCGCAGGCCTGCATCGCCACCACGGCTTCGATGGACATCGGCATGTAGACGATCACCCGGTCACCCGTCCTGATGCCCAGGGACTTCAGGCCGTTGGCGAACTGGCAGACACGGTGATAAAGCTGCTTGTAGGTGATCTTCGTAACCGTGCCGTCATCGGCCTCGAAGATGATCGCGACCTTGTTCGGCTGCAGGTTCAGATAGCGGTCGAGGCAGTTGAAGGACACGTTCAGTTCGCCGTCCTCGAACCACTTGAAGAACGGCGCCTTCGACTGGTCGAGGACTTTCGTGAAAGGCTTCTGCCAGATGAGGTTCTCGCGCGCCTGCCGGGCCCAGAACCCCTCGTAATCGCGCTCGGCTTCGGCGCACAGGGCCTGGTAGGCCGCGGTTCCGGAGATATTCGCCTGCTTGACGAATTCCGCCGGGGGCGGGAACAGCCGGGTTTCGTGCATCACCGATTCGATCGTGCTCATTTCATCCTCCCAACGATTTGTTCCCGGCGCTTGGATCGCCTTTCGCCGGATTATAGCCACAACTGCAAAGTGCGCACTTGGCCGGCGATGCAGGCGGGGCGTAGTGTAAAATTCGCGCTGGTTTTCCTTATCCCATTGCGCAAATGAACAACCCGATTTCCAGCAATTCCCGCTCGCTTTCCGCCCTTTCCGGTTTCATCTTCTGGAGCCGCTGGCTCCAGGCGCCGCTGTACCTGGGCCTGATCATCGCCCAGACCGTCTACGTCTATCACTTCATGATGGAGCTGGCGCATCTGGTGATGGACGTGAAGGGCATGTCCGAAACCGACATCATGCTGCTGGTCCTGGGCCTGATCGACGTGGTCATGATCGCCAACCTGCTGATCATGGTCATCGTCGGCGGTTACGAAACCTTCGTTTCGCGTCTCAACCTGCACGGGCATCCGGACGAGCCGGAATGGCTGTCCCACGTCAACGCCGGCGTGCTCAAGGTCAAGCTCGCGACCGCGCTGATCGGCATCTCCTCGATCCACCTTCTGAAGACCTTCATCAACGCCCAACATTTGCCGGGAGATATCATCAAGTGGCAGGTGGTCATCCACCTGACGTTCGTGGTCTCCGCGCTGGCCATGGCGTATACTGACCGCTTGACCAGCATGCCGCGCCCCGCGCACTAGCATCTTCCGATGGTCACGATCCGCCAGCAGGACCTGATCGACAGCGTCGCCGACGCGCTCCAGTACATCTCGTACTATCACCCGATGGACTACATCCGGTCGCTGGCGCGCGCCTACGAACTCGAGCAGTCGCCCGCGGCGCGCGACGCCATTGCCCAGATCCTCACCAATTCGCGCATGTGCGCCGAAGGCCGTCGCCCGATCTGCCAGGACACGGGGATCGTGGTCGCGTTCGTGCGCATCGGCATGAACGTGACCTGGCAGGGCGCCACCATGAGCGTGTCCGACATGGTCAACGAGGGCGTGCGCCGCGCCTATCTGCATCCGGACAACAAGCTGCGCGCCTCGATCCTGGCCGACCCGGCCGGCAGCCGCAAGAACACCCGGGACAACACGCCCGCGGTCATCCACATGGAAGTCGTGCCCGGTGACGGGGTCGACATCCGGATCGCCGCCAAGGGCGGCGGTTCGGAGAATAAATCGAAGTTCGTGATGCTCAATCCGTCGGACAGCATCGTCGACTGGGTCATGAAGACGGTGCCGACCATGGGTGCCGGCTGGTGTCCGCCCGGCATGCTCGGCATCGGTGTCGGCGGCAGCGCCGAAAAGGCCATGGTGCTGGCCAAGGAAGCGCTTATGGAACCGATCGACATGCACGAGCTCAAACTGCGGGGACCGAAGAGCCGCATCGAGGAGCTGCGCATCGAGCTCTGTGACAAGGTCAATGCGCTGGGGATCGGCGCCCAGGGCCTGGGCGGCCTGACCACGGTACTGGACGTGAAAATCCTGGACTACCCCACGCACGCCGCATCGCTGCCGGTGGCGATGATTCCCAACTGTGCGGCGACGCGCCACGTCCATTTCGCTTTGGACGGCAGTGGTCCGGCGAAGCTGGAGGTGCCGGACCTCAAGGAATGGCCGGACGTGCAATGGGCGCCCGCACCGTCATCGCGGCGCGTGAACCTGGCCAAAGTCACGCGGGAAGAGGTCGCGAGCTGGAAGCCAGGCGAAAGCCTGTTGCTGAACGGCAAGATCCTGACCGGCCGGGATGCCGCCCACAAGCGCATCCAGGATCTGCTGGCCAGGGGGGAAGGGCTACCGGCCGGCGTGGACTTCACCAACCGGTTTATTTATTACGTCGGACCGGTGGATCCGGTCCGCGGCGAGGTCGTGGGACCGGCAGGGCCGACCACCGCGACCCGCATGGACAAATTCACCGAGATGATGTTGTCGAAGACCGGCCTGATCGGCATGATCGGCAAGGCGGAACGCGGCCCGGTGGCGATCGAGGCCATCCGCAAGCACAAGGCCGTCTACCTGATGGCAGTCGGCGGGGCGGCGTACCTGGTGTCCCAGGCCATCAAGTCGTCCAGGGTGGTTGCGTTTGCCGACCTCGGCATGGAAGCCATTTACGAATTCGAGGTGAAAGACATGCCGGTCACCGTGGCGGTCGACGCCAGCGGGACGTCGGTGCACCAGACCGGTCCGCGTGAGTGGCAGGCGAAGATAGGAAAAATACCGGTGTCGGTGCAGTGACCGGCACCAGGCGAGTGGCAAACGGCGCGGGTTGAACGGGTTTCCCTTTTACCTCGTACCTTTTACCTCTAACCTGAGTTTCTATGGCGGGCCTCCCCGCATTGCATGGTAGTGAACCTGGTCAGGTCCGGAAGGAAGCAGCCACAGCTATTCTCTGCAAGTGCCGGGGGTAAGGCTCGCCACCCCTACAAGGGCGGACGCTCCGGGCGGCACCCGGTCGCCCGCTTTGCGGCAGTACCCTGGAACAGACGATTGGTGATTCGGAAATAACGTGACGTTAGCCCTCGCCCGGAAGTGGCGCCCCAAGAGCTTTGCGGAACTGGTCGGACAGGAACACGTGGTGCGGGCCATCAGCAACGCCCTCGCGCAGAACCGCCTGCATCACGCCTATCTCCTGACCGGCACGCGCGGTGTCGGAAAGACCACGCTGGCGCGCATTATCGCCAAGGCGCTGAATTGCGAAACCGGTGTTTCGGCGACGCCCTGCGGCAAATGCGGCGCCTGCACCGAGATCGACGCCGGACGCTTTGTCGATCTCATCGAACTGGATGCCGCCTCGAACACCCAGGTCGACAACATGCGCGAACTGCTGGAGGGCGCGATGTACGCCCCGACCTCCGGCCGCTTCAAGGTCTACATCATCGACGAAGTCCACATGCTGTCGCGCTCGGCTTTCAATGCGATGCTGAAGACCCTGGAAGAACCGCCGGCGCACGTCAAGTTCATCCTCGCCACCACCGATCCGCAGAAAATCCCGGTCACCGTCCTGTCGCGTTGCCTGCAATTCAACCTGAAACAAATCCCGCCGCCGCAGATACGCGGGCAGATGGAAAACGTTCTGGACAAGGAAGGCGTGGCATTCGAGATCCCTGCGCTGAACCTGATCGCACGTGCCGCCGAGGGCAGCATGCGTGACGCCTTGTCGCTGCTGGACCAGGCGATCGCCCACGGGGCCGGCAAGGTCGAAGAAACCTCGGTTCGCGAGATGCTGGGCGTGGTCGATCGCGGTTATCTGTTTGCGATCTTGAAGGCGCTGATCGCCGGCAACGGGCCGGCGCTGCTGGCGGAGGCCGAGCGCATGGCCTCGCGCAGCCTGTCCTTCGATTCCGCGCTGCAGGAACTGGCGACCTTGCTGCATCGTGTGGCCTTGGCGCAGACGCTGCCGGAGGCGCTGGCCGAAGACGAACCCGAGCGCGAAACCCTGTTCGACCTCGTCAAGGGATTCAGCGAGGAAGACGTGCAGCTGCTGTACCAGATCGCGATTCATGGCCGCCGCGACCTGGGCCTGGCTCCGGACGAGTTCGCCGGCTTCACCATGACGCTGATGCGCATGCTGGCCTTCGTGCCCGTCGAGCCAGGCAGCGCCGCATCCACCGGCGCGCGCGAAGCACCGGCCAAGCCGGCGCCGAGACCCGCGTCCGCCGCCATTGCACCTGCCGCGGCGGCGCCGCAGCGGGCGACATCGCCTTCCGCGGCTGCGGTCGCAATCGACCAGGAGCTTGCGGACTGGCGCGCCCTGGTGGGCAAGATCAAGGTGGGGGGCATGGCCCGCATGCTCGCCGACAATTGCGAGTTCAGGAAACTCGAGGGCGACATCCTCGACCTGGCCGTCCCGGAAGCGCACAAGCATCTGCTGGAAAAAGCCTACACGGACAAGCTGCAGGCGGCCCTCGAGGAATTTTTCGGACGCAGGCTGCGGCTGAAAATCACCTCCGGCGGCAGCGGCAGGACGCCGGCCGAAATCGAGAGCCAGGAACGCCAGGCCAGGCTGGCCAGGGCGATCGAGTCCATCGATACCGATCCGTTCGTGCGCGAACTGGTCGAGAATTTCGACGCGCGAGTGAACG